>JAJRYT010000216.1 GCA_024275635.1 Chloroflexota bacterium
AGTCAATGCAACTTTACTCGAGTACGAATATTTGAACATCGCATAAAAAGAGTGACATGCAAATATTATTTGAATACAAACCCACGCGGTCGAGTACGGTTTGGAAGCAATCTGTTAGGAATGTACAAAGTCGAGCTCAGGAATGATAAGTTAAATAACTTGCAGCGCCGCATCGGCCATTGCTTCCGCGGTGAGGCCAAATTCCTGGTAAATGCGCTCAAAAGGGGCTGATGCGCCAAAATGATCCAGGCCGATGATGACGCCTTTGCTGCCTGTGTACCGTTCCCAGCCCATGGGCGAAGCGGCTTCAATGGCCACGCGGGCGGTGATGTGCGGCGGCAAGACTTCATCTTGGTAACTTTGGGGCATGGCCGCGAACAGTTCCCAACTGGGCATGGAAACGACACGGGCGGCAATGCCTTTCTCGGCCAGCAGTTTTTGCGCGGCCAGGGCGATGTGGACTTCGGAACCGGTACCGATGAGGATGGCCTGGGGAGCGGCGGCGGCGGACAGGATGTAGGCGCCGTTGGCTGCGCCCTGGGCGATTTCCCGGTTAAGTTCGGGCAGTTTTTGCCGGGTGAGGATGAGGGCGGTGGGGCCATTGCGGCGTTGCAAGGCGATCTTCCAGGATACGGCCGTTTCCCAAGCGTCAGCCGGTCGTAATACCACCAGGTTGGGAATAATCCGCAGGGAGGCCAGTTGTTCGATAGGCTGGTGGGTGGGGCCGTCTTCGCCCAGGCCGATGGAGTCGTGGGTAAAGACGTAGATAACACCCTGTTTCATCAATGCCGCCAGCCGGATAGCGCCGCGCATGTAATCGGCAAAAACCAGGAAAGTGCCGCCAAAGGGGATGACGCCGCCGTGGACGGAAAGGCCGTTCATGATAGCCCCCATCCCATGTTCGCGGACACCGTAGCGGATGTACTGGCCGTCATAGTGGCCTTTCTGGATGTCGGCAGCCCCGGAAACGGCCGTTTTGTTTGATCCGGTTAAATCGGCCGAGCCGCCCAGCATGTCGGGGTTATTGCCGATGATGGCGTTCAACATTTTGCCAGAGGCGGCGCGGGAAGCGAGCGGCTGGCCGTCAAATGACGGCATGGCGGCGTCCCAATTATCCGGCAGCTTGCCGGCCATTGTCCGCTCAAATTCGGCGGCCAAATCAGGGTAAGCGGCCGCGTAACGGGTCAACAAAACCTTCCACTCCTCCCGGCGTCCAGCGCCGTTCTGACCAGCGCCTGCCAAAAGCTGTCGGGCAGCGTCGGGCACGTAGAATGGTGGGTGATGCCATCCCAGATTTTCTTTGGTCAATTTAATCTCATCTTCGCCCAACGGCTCGCCGTGCGCTTTGGCCGTTCCCCCCCGATTAGGGCTGCCGTAGCCGATGATGGTGCGGCAAGCGATGAGTGACGGCCGTTCCCCGTCGGACAACGCGGCATCCAACGCAGCGGCAACTTCGGCAACATTATGCCCATCCACGCGGGCCGTTTGCCAGCCGTAAGCCTGGAACCGGGCCAGCACATCTTCGGTAAAGGAAAGTTCGGTAGAACCATCAATGCTGATGTGGTTATCGTCATAAAAGATAACCAGTTTCCCCAATCCCCAATGACCGGCTAACGAACAAGCTTCGCTGGAAATTCCTTCCATCAGGTCGCCATCGCCGGCAATGACAAAGGTGCGGTGATTGACGATCTCGAAATCAGGCCGATTGAACCGGGCCGCCAGCCAGCGCTCGGCCAGAGCCATGCCAATGGCGGTGGAAATCCCCTGCCCCAGCGGGCCGGTGGTTGTTTCCACGCCAGGCGTGTGACCGTATTCGGGGTGGCCGGGGGTGCGGCTGCCCCATTGACGGAAGGCTTTTAGTTCGGATAGGGGCAGATCGTAGCCGCTGAGGTGCAATAAAGAGTAGAGCAGCATACTGCCATGCCCGGCGCTAAGGACGAACCGGTCGCGGTCGGGCCAGTCGGGGTGTTTGGGGTCGAATTTGAGGGTGCGCGCCCAGAGGAGAACGGCCGCATCCGCCATCCCCATGGGCATCCCCGGATGGCCAGACTTGGCTTTTTGGACACCATCCATCGCCAGGGTACGCACGGTATCGGCCGTTAACCTCAAGTCAGAATTAAGTATGTCTGTCATTTTTCCTCGCTTTGAACAATTGGTAAGGGTTCGTTCAAAATTAACTTTGCAGTTTGCTGGTAATTGGTACTGGTAATTGGTAATTGGTAATTGGTAATTGGTAATTGGTAATTGAGTAATTGGGTAATTACCAGTTACCAATTACCTGGTTACAATTTTTCAAACGCCAAAGTTATAAACGAACGTGCTCTAAGCGTTCACTCCCCCCTGGAGACTTTTGAAGTTTTGACGCTCTGTGTGGTTGTGTACTCGATTGCAAAACTTCAAAAGTCTGTTGGCGGCTGAACGGTTACGAACAATTGTAACAAGTTCTTTTCAAATGGCGGGTAAACAACCCCTTTTTCAGTAATAATGGCTGAGATGTATCTGGCTGGCGTAATATCAAAGGCCGGGTTGCCGACGGGTACATCATCGGGTGTGATTTGCCAGTTGCCGACGGTCGTCATTTCCTGCGCGGGGCGTTCTTCAATCTCAATCTCATCGCCAGCGGCCGTGGCTAGGTCAATCGTTGTGGTCGGAGCGGCGACGTAGAAGGGGACGCCGTTTTCACGAGCGACGACGGCTAGATTGTAGGTGCCGATTTTGTTGGCCGTGTCTCCGTTGGCGGCCACGCGATCGGCGCCCACGACGCAGAGGTCAACGCCTTTGGTACGCATGTAATGGCCGGAAGCGCCGTCGGCGATGACCATGAAGGGAACGCCTTGCTGCTTCAATTCCCAGGCGGAGAGGCGCGCTCCTTGCAGGCGGGGGCGGGTTTCGTCCAGCAGGGCCAGCACTTTTTTCCCCTGTTCGTGAGCCATGCGGATAATGCCCAGCGCTGTGCCGTAATCTACCGTTGCCAGGCTGCCGGTGTTGCAGTGGTGGATGATGGTAGCGATGTCGGGTATGAGGGACATGGCGTTCAGTCCGATTTGCTTGTTGATTTGCACGTCTTCGGCGGCGATGGCATGGGCTTCAGCGAGTATGGCGGCCTGGATGGCGGGAATGGCGTCCAAATTCGGGTCGGCCAGCCGGTTGGTCATGCGTTCGATGGCCCAGAAGAGGTTAACGGCCGTCGGCCGGGTTTGCCGCAGCAGGACGGCCGTTTCCGCTAGTTCGCGTTTTAATACAGTTGTATTGGTAACGGCCGTGTGAACGGCCGTCAGCGCCAGCCCATAAGCCGCCGCCGCGCCAATGGCCGGCGCACCCCGAATTACCATCTCGCGGATGGCCTGGGCTACTTCACCGGCCGAAGTGTAATCATTATAAACCGTTTCATGGGGCAGTTTGCGCTGATCCAACAAGCGCAGCACGCCATCATCAAGCCACTGAATACTGCGAAATGAACGCATCAAAAAACCTCGGCTGATTATCCTTCGTTTTTAAGACGTTTGAAATGATAGAGACCTTCTCTAGCGGTAACCATCTCCCACCCATGATCGCCCAGCCTGTTAAAGAGCCGGTACAGGTATCGTTGCAGTTCCACTTGGGAATTGAGCGCCAATGGCTCATCCAGAATATCTTCTCCATTTACCAAAACGCTCGTTAGTCCAAATGAGTTGTTCTCGTCGGGAACAATCAGGATGCGTAAATATTCCCATTTTTTCATTGATTTCCCCTCGGTGATGTTAGAAAAGTTGTGAGCTTGACCCCTTCTTCCTTATAACGCTGTCGTTTTTCCGGGAAGAGGTTTAATATGCTGTCCTCATTGGCGCGGCAAATGCCCCGCTCGGTGATTAGCCCGGTTACCAGGCGGGCCGGTGTGACATCGAAGGCGTAGTTGGCGGCGGGGCTGTCTTGGGGTGTCAGCCGCACCGCTTTGATCGTTCCTTCGTGCCCACCGCGAATCGTGTGGACTTCGGCGGCGTCCCGCTGTTCGATAGGCATTTCCTTTACCCCATCCCGCATAACCCAATCGAAAGTTGACGAGGGCAGGGCGGTGTAAAATGGGATGTTGTTGTCATAGGCGGCCAGCGCTTTTAGGTAAGTTCCGATTTTGTTGCCTACGTCGCCGGTGTAGGTAGTGCGGTCGCTACCGGTGATAATCATATCAACCAGACCGTGTTGCATCAAATGGCCGCCTACATTGTCGGCAATGACGGTGTGGGGGACGCCGTGCTGGCCTAACTCCCAGGCGGTGAGCCGCGCGCCCTGGTTGCGGGGACGGGTTTCGTCTACCCAGACGTGAATGTGGATGCCTTTGTCGTGGGCGGCGTAGATGGGGGCGGTGGCTGTGCCATAATCCACAAAAGCCAGCCAACCGGCGTTGCAGTGGGTGAGGATGTTGACTGTTTCACCATGCTTGCGCCGGCTGATTTCTTCGATGAGGCTGACGCCGTGTTGGCCGATGCGGCGGCAAAATTCGGCGTCTTCGTCGGCGATGGTCTGGGCAGTATCAAAGGCGGCCTGTATTTTGGTTTTGGCGTCCCCGTTTACCGCCTGGACCGCTTCTAG
Organism: Chloroflexota bacterium; assembly: GCA_024275635.1. Classification (GTDB taxonomy): domain Bacteria; phylum Chloroflexota; class Anaerolineae; order Promineifilales; family Promineifilaceae; genus JACKCC01. The sequence goes on from JAJRYT010000216.1 coordinate 4,567, forward strand.
CTGGCGGTTGACGGCCCATTCCAGGTTAACGGCCGTTGGCCGTGTCCCCTTCAACTTTTCCCCATCAGCTGTTAGTCTGTCCATGAATGAGTCGGGCGGGGCGTGTAAAGCGGCCAGGTACATTCCGTATCCGGCAGCGGCTCCAATCAGGCCAGCGCCGCGCACGTGCATCTCTTTAATCGCGCGGGCCACATCGTCCACGCTTGGCAACGCTTCGACCACGAATTTGTGTGGCAGATGACGTTGGTCGATAATTTGGATAACGGCCGTATCATCCTGTTTAATCCAGATTGTGCGATAATGTTCTCCATAAACATTCATGTGAAAATCCTTTCGTTTTTCATTCTGGATAAACGTATCCGTAATCATTCATTGGGTCAATAGATTCCGCCGGTTTTTCTATGGTATACTGGCGCAGTTGTCGCCTGCTATGTCTGCACTTTTATCATTTTGTCTGAATCAGCAGCGAATTCACCTGAATTTTTACGAATTAAAAGCCTTTTTGGTGTGCATTCTGTAATGATCAAAGGTTACTTGCCAATGTCATACCCGCAGGCGGGTATCCATAACACGACTAAGGGCACGTTCGTTTACAACTTTGGCGTTTGAAAAATTGTAACCAGGTAATTGGTAACTGGTAATTACCCAATTACTCAATTACCAATTACCAGCAAACTGCAAAGTTAATTTTGAACGAACCCTAAGCTCGACTTTGTACATTCCTAACAGATTGCTTCCAAACCGTACTCG
>JAJRYT010000217.1 GCA_024275635.1 Chloroflexota bacterium
GAAACGCAGGCTGTGAACCGCTTCTTCAGAAACAAAGCCCAGAACGAACCCGCCAGCTATCAAACCAGTGAAAAGATAACCGGTGATTTTTGGGATTTTGATTCTGGCGGAAAAAGCGCCTATTTGTTTGGACGCCAGCGCAATGATTGAAAATCCAGCAATGAAAATGAGCATAGTTTGAATGTTTTCCATAAAGCTTCTGTCTACCTGTGTCGCGTTATCAAGCTTGTTCACGCACAATTAAAGTGGCGCAATGAGCGCCGCGCAGCACTTTTTCGGCTACGCTGCCGAACACCCAGCGGCTGAGGCCGGAACGTCCGTGCCGGGACATGATGATCGAGTCCACCTGGATCCGATCCGCCTGTTCAATAATAGTTGCGACCACATCGTCGCTTGTTGCCACAATAATTTTGATGGGGATATGGTGCGGCGATAGCGTTGTCTGCGCATTTTGCAGGTATACCGCGGCTTCCATTCGTTCCTTTTCCTCAGCTTCGTGCAACCTTTTTTTCATCGTGATCACCGGGCTTACCGTCGCATAGGCGGGACTGGTCACATGCAGCAGCGTCAGTTCGGCGGCGACAGCTTTAGCCACGGCGATGGCTGGCGGCAGCGCCTGTTCGGCCAGCGGCGACCCATCCAGGGGAACTAGAATTCGTTTATGGGCGAACGGCGCCACTTCGACCTGGGCGCGTATGATCGCCACAGCGCAGGGAGCGCGGCGTAACACCCGCTCGGCTACGCTGCCATACCGCCAACGACTGACTCCGGAACGGCCGTAACTGGACATGACAATCAGATCGACCTCATTTTCTTGAACATAGTTGATGATCGACCTAGCTGCCGGGCCAGCCACAGTATCAATTTTGATATCTACCGCTGATGTTGCCAAGCGGCGCTGGGCAGATCGAAGGTATCGTTTCGCTTCATCCCGGCGTATGCCGATAATGCGTTGATACAGGTCTGGATCAAGATTTAGCGACAGCGGGATGGCAACTCTAAGAAATGTGACTGTGGCCGACAGCGCTTCCGCCAGCGCCAGCGCCGACGCTGCGGCGCGCTCCGCTAACTCAGAGCCGTCAAGAGGAACCAGGATTTTTTTGAAATTTCCCATTCGATTAGTTTCCACGCTTCGGCGGGCGGGGCCGGTTGTGTAAATGAACCGGTTTTGTAGTCCGGCGCAGCTTCATGTTGAATAGTTCCACCATGAAGGAAAAGGACATAGCAAAATAAATGTAATTCTTCAGTTGCAAATCATGCGTCGCCTGGGGATTCCAGCCCTCTGCCACCAGCAGGGCGCCGATGAGAATGAGGAAGGAGAGGGCCAGCATTTTCATCGTGGGATGCCGCTCGACGAAGGCGCTGACCTGACCGGCAAAAGCGATCATGACGGCGGCGGCGATAAGAATGGCCGTTATCATGATGGACATAACATTGGAAATACCAACGGCCGTGATCACCGAATCCAGCGAGAACACAATGTCAATCACAATCACCTGCGCCACCATTGCCGTCAGCGTCGTCGTTGCCGCCTTGCCCACGCCGTGCTTGTCATACTCTGCTACTTCCAGCTTTTCATGTATCTCATACGTGCTCTTACCAATGAGGAAAAGCCCGCCCAACAACAAAACCAAATCCTTGCCGCTGATGGCATTGCCAAACAGCGTCATCACCCGCGCATTCTCCAGAGATTGCACCCAAGTGATCGCCATTAGCAGCAAAATCCGGCCGACCACCGCCAGCCCAATCCCCAGCCGCTGCCCCAACACCTTCTGCGCCGTCGGTAATTTGTCAGACAAGATCGAGATGAAAATGACATTATCAATGCCCAGCACAATCTCCAGCGCCAAAAGTGTTAAAAACGCGATTAGATTTTCCGTTGTCAGTAATTCCATGAACCTGCTCTCCATAAAACAAAAATGAGACCTACGCGGCATAAAAACCTCGCAGGTCTCAGAATAGTACTGAATAACGTATTGCTTTGTCCTTACAGCAAGTTCATCGCAACCTCAAGGCAACCTTAAGGGGGCGTTCGTTTATAACTTTGGCGTTTGAAAAGTTGTAACCAAGTAATTGGTAACTGGTAATTACCCAATTACTCAATTACCAGTTACCAGCAAACTGCAAAGTTAATTTTGAACGAACCCTAAGCTCGACTTTGTACAAAATTCGAAATCAGAAATATTTCCAGATAATTTTGTAACCAGAGTGAGAATCTGATTTTAGTCAATGCAACTTTACTCGAGTA
>JAJRYT010000218.1 GCA_024275635.1 Chloroflexota bacterium
AGTCAATGCAACTTTACTCGAGTACGAATATTTGAACATCGCATAAAAAGAGTGACATGCAAATATTATTTGAATACAAACCCACGCGGTCGAGTACGGTTTGGAAGCAATCTGTTAGGAATGTACAAAGTCGAGCTAAGGTGATTGTTACTTGATCTATCCACCATGAAACGACGACATTTTGCGTGGTTCCTCTTTTCGATTGGCGCATGTCTGGCATGCGCTGTTGGCGCGGCCCTGTTTTATCAGCTTCAATGCCCCAATCCGGCCAATATCGAGACAGTTATCCCCGATAATGCCGACATCGAGATCACGCTGAAGCGAACGACCTGCTTCGGCGAGTGCCCGGCCTACGTGCTGCACATTGACGGGAGCGGGCATGTTGTTTATGACGGCGGGGCATATGCACAACAACGCGGCCAGCGCGAAGGGCAGATGAGCCAACAAGATTTCCACCGTCTTATTGATGCTTTTGAAACCTATAATTTCTACGCGCTGAAGGCCCAATACCAGCGGGCGGCTAACCCCCTTTGCGATTCGGAGGCATACGAATACTGGACAGACGCGCCTTCCGTCATCATTGGGCTATCTGTCAACGGCCGTCGCACCGAAATCGAGCATTATCACGGCCTGAGAAATGCTCCGCCAGCGCTTACAGAATTGGAGAACCTGGTGGATGAGCTGGTGCAGTCGGACAGGTGAGTCAAGCTTCCTGGCGAATAAATTCGCGGCAGCAGGCAGCCACGGGCTGCTGCCGCAACCGGCCTCCGCAGGTTGGAATTCAGTCGGCGAAAGCTGATTTTCAACCGCCGTTGATTTATCAACTCCATAAGTTCCACAAAGAACCCCCGTAATCCAACCGTAAGAAATTAGCAACCTCCCCGCAATTTCTGCCATCTATCCTTGTGACTATCTCAGACGCCTGCCCACCGGCAGCCGGCGTCAAACAGAAGGAGGTCGTATGGCGAAATAAGCAAAGAACACCCTGACCCTGTTTGATTTATCCATCAAAGCCCCTCCAGCCCCGATCATGGCCGCTGGACAAAACCAACCCCACTTTTTGGAGAAAATAAAATGACTCGTAAACGCTTGACTCAGATCGCGCTTGTATTTATGCTGCTTGTCGCTCTCTTCATTGTATCCGGCAGCGCCGCTACCCGTGCCGACGATGATGACGACTCGCCATCCACCACCTTGTTACAATTAAAATTCACCGGCCTGGAAGATTTAGGCCCCGGCTGGGTATATGAAGGTTGGGTGATTGTGGAAGATCAGCCGGTCAGCAGCGGCCGGTTCACGGTAGATGCAGACGGCCGTCCCAGCGCAGCCAGCTTTTTGGTCCCGGTTGAGAGAGAGGAAGTTGACGCCTTTGTCTTAACGATTGAACCCGACCCCGACCCCGACCCAGCGCCCAGCGCCACCCATCTGTTGGGCGGCGATTTTCGCGGCCGCAAGGCCAAACTGCGTACCGCTCACCCGGCCGCCCTGGGAAGCAACTTCCGCCGGGCCAGAGGTGATTACATTTTGAACGCGCCCAGCGGCGCCAGCCTGAGCGCGCCTTATACGCACGGCATCTGGTGGCTGGACCCTGCCGCCGGGCCAGGCCCCTCATTGAACCTGCCCGCGCTGCCTACTGGCTGGGTGTATGAAGGCTGGGTTGTAGGCGCTGGCGGGCCCATCTCTACCGGCACGTTTACGGCCGTTGCCGCTGCCGACAGTGATGGCGCTGGCCCAGCCAGCGGCCCCGATCCCGCACCGCCCTTCCCCGGTCAAGATTTCGTCAATCCCCCTATTGACCTGACCACTGGCTATGCGGCCGTCATCTCTATTGAACCCTACCCCGACAACAGCGCCGCACCGTTTACGTTAAAGCCGCTGGTAGATGGCAACATTGATGATCCCGGCGCGCCCGGGGTAGCCCAGGCGATGGATAACAACGCCAGAAGTTTCCCCACTGGTGTGGCCCGGCTGGCCCGCGTGGATCATTACCAGGTGACATTGGAAAACGTGACCGGCGGGCAGCCTTTTTCGCCGCCGGTAGCCGCCACGCACCGCCCCGGAGCCAATAACGCACCGTTCAAAGCCGGCCGGCTCGCTTCACCGGAGCTGGAAGCGATTGCTGAGGATGGCAACCAAAGTTTGATGGCCGCGCTGCTGGCCCAATCGCGGCGGACGACCCAGGTGGTAGATATTGGTATGCCGTTGACGCCGCAGGGAACGGCCGTTGGCGCTTTCACTGACACTGTGACTTTCGACATCTATGCTCGCCCCGGCGACCGGATTTCCCTGGCCGGGATGCTCATCTGCACCAATGACGGCTTTGTTGGCCTGAGTGGGGCCAAGCTGCCGCGGCACGGCTCCGTCGCGTACTGGCTAAATGGCTACGATGCAGGCACGGAAGACAATACCGAACTAAGCGGCGATATTGTGGACGCCTGCAGCGCGCTGGGACTCGCTCCCCTGGCTGGCGATCCCAATGGCAATATGGATGACACGGTAGACACCCAGCCGCAACAGGTCATTGCCCATCATCCCGGTATTGCCGGTGTGGGCGATTTGCTGGCCGCGCACGATTGGGATGGCGCCGTTGCCAAGTTGACGATCACCCGCATTGGGGACGATTAGACAGCAAACTTTGAAAGCAGATTGGGAGATAGATACAATCTTTCAGTTACTCAATCTCCTCATCTCTGTTTTCGAAGGAATGGAACCAACCTCTGGGAGGCTTCGAAGCTTCCCAGAGGTTTATTTATATAAAAGGTGAGTAACTGTACAGGTCTCTGTCATTTCGACGAGCGGAGCAAGGAGAACTCTTTGCCGCCTCATGCGATGAGAAAGAGTCCTCCCTCTGGTCGAAATGACACCTATACAGTTACATCTGGCATTTACCAGCGTATTTGACTTTGGCTTATTTGTGGCCGGCCGTACCTGAGACAGATCAGGCATCTTTAGGCGCCTCGTTAGCCAGCGGCAGAGTCAGCGTAAAAGCCGACCCCAATGTCTCGTTGTTGTCATGTACCGGAGACCGGACAGTCAATTGACCTCCTTGCACCTCGGCCAGTATTTTGGCGAAATACAGGCCTAACCCCCACCCCATCACTACATCCCGGTCGTTACTTTTGCTGCGCTGGAAGCGATCAAAGATACGGGCTTGCATCTCGGACGGAATGCCAGGGCCGTAATCGGTCACGGTGATATGCAGCGTGTCATCAGCCAGGCGCGCAGACAGGTTGATGGACATACCGTCAGGGGAATACTTGTCGGCATTGTCCAGTAAATTCGAGATGATCTTCTCCAAATACATTTCATCAGCCCAAAGCGGCGGGAGCGATGGCAAGACTTCCCAAACAACCGGCCGTTTCTTGTTGGCAAATACAACGTCAACGGTATGTCGCAGCAGAGGGGAGACGGCGACCGGGCCGGGGTTAAGTTCTAATTGCCCCGCTTCCAGCCGGGAGACGTCGAGAATGGTTTGCACAAAATTAGTCAGACGCTGGCTTTCACGGGCCATCACCTGCACCATCCGGCGTAGTTTTGGCGGCAGTTGTGCCGCATCCTGGAGAGCCATCTCCAACCCGCCGTTCAGCGTGGTTAGCGGCCCGCGCAGTTCGTGGCTGACCAGGGAAACGAAATCTGACTTGAGTTGGTCAAGTTGTTGCAGTTCCGCATTGGCCAGGGCCAGTTCCGCATTGCGTTCGGCCAGGGCTTTTGTGCGCTGGGCCACCTGTTGTTCCAGCGTGCGATTCAGGGATTTTAACTCAGTGGCAAAGTCTGCCTGTTTATTGAGCAGAACCATAACGTAGGAGAGAACGAAGAATACGGCCGTTGGCCCCAGGATGCCAAAAAACAAAACTTCCATACTCAAGTGGATGTCATAATGAAAAACACCTTCGCTCAGCCAATGTTCCCAAACTTCATAGATTATCACAATGGTAAAGAGGATTAGCGGCAGCACATAACGGATCAGATTAACCCGGCGAATTTGTTTGCTACTTGATGTCATACTGTTTTCCCCTTTTCCGTAATCTGTAATCCGTAATCCGTAATCCGTGTTCCGTGTTCCGTGTTCTGTAATTCGTGTTCCGTTTATGGAACACGGGGGATTATTCCCGAACGCTTCATAATCATCAACTAAGTACATATAAAAGTAAAAATCCGACAAAAAACATGGTTGTCGTCAGCAGCGTGTCCGGCCGCTCATGGGCTTCGATAAGCAGTTCTTCTGTTACCAGGTATAAGAGAGCGGCCGCTCCCAATGCCAGCATGGCCACCAGCACAGACCCGGTCAGACCGGCCAGCACGGACGCGCCAATGACAGCGCCCACCAGCGCCAGGCTCCCCAGTCCGGCCGTAGTCGCCATGATCCGGCTGCGGGCAACTCCCGCCTCGCTCAGCGCCACAGCCACAGACAACCCCAGGAAAAGCAGCTCAATCGTCAGCGCAATCGTCAACAAAACGCCCACTTCGGCCCCGGCGGTGAAGCCGATGCCGATTAAAAGTCCGTCAATCAGGATGTCTATACCAATGGTGATCGTCATGCTTGTGGGCGGAGCGTCGGCGCCTTCGCCGCCGGGCGCAAATCGTCGCAGCAGCCACTTCACCCCCAACATTAAACCAATACCCAGGGTGAAGCCGATGATGACGGCCGGGGTATTGTGTTCGCGGCTGATTTCGGGCAGCAGTTCGACGGAGACGGCGGCAAAGACGACCCCGGCGGCAAAATGCTGGATGGCGCTTTTGAGCGTTGGTCCCGGCGGCCGGATGGCGGCAATAACGCCGCCGACGATGGTCGCCGCTACCGGGAATAAAACGTAGGTGATGACTAATTCAAGTGAACTCGACATATCAATCTCCGCTAAAAATTATGAATTATGAATTATGAATTATGAAGGATGAATTTTTGGCGTGGTTCATTTTTGACAAAAAGTGCGTTGAAACGCGCCAAAGACCCGGTTTGAGCGCATTTCAACCCGTTTTCAACGGATTTTTTGTCTCCGCCGTGCATTTGCAATGCACAGCGATGGCCGAACGCAAAGCCGATTTGTAAAGATGCAAAACCGAGTTTTGAACCATGCCATTACTCATTATCCTTCTCCTCGTATTATATGAATATCAAAGGGGGACTTTTCACGGAATCCCTTTGACGTAAACTAAATCTCTGGCAAGCTGTAACAAACACATCAGCACAAGAGGGCATTACGTTTTCTCCTCGCCGCATGACGGCTTC
>JAJRYT010000219.1 GCA_024275635.1 Chloroflexota bacterium
AATGATTATGGCGGATTGGGCAGCGTGTTAGCTGCCAAATCTGCATAAATGGATATAGGCAAATCCAACAACGCAAGAATACGGCATTGTAAAGGCGTTAGCGGCGTAATATGAACGATATTCTGACCAGGCAACTGAACCAACGACAAGGTGATGTTTTTGAACGCCGCCAACAAGCGCTCAGTTGTAGGTCGCCGGGTTTGTTGTTTGGGATTGCCTGGATACAAACCAGCCAAACCCTCATTTTCAGCTGCCAAAGAACGTCGGACCACGAATTCAGACAGTGTCAAGATACGCAATGCCAGAGACAAGAGCCGCACTAGTCCCTTGAGATGGTCTTCTCTCTGAAGGTAGACTGGTCGCAAGCCCAGTGGCCGACCCTTGAGACGAGAAAAGTTACGTTCTATATTAGGTGCGCCGCGATAAGCATGAACGGCTTGAGCCAGGGACAAACGCTCCGCTGGTGCATTGAGTACAACCAGACGCCAACCCATCGTCCGGTATTGAGCGGCAATGGCGGCTTCATCGCGGCTCAAATGGAGTTGATAGCGTACTTTTTCCTCTGTGCGTGCCAGACGGTCTTTGTACTTACGTACCTGGCGGCGGTTGACTTGGCGCTCGTAGGTCAATTGCAACAAATCGGCCACACGATACCGCTGCAAAACCGCGTCAACTTTGGCTTGCAAGGGGGGCAGTTCATCATATTGGCGTTTGCCTCGTCCGGGTGCTGGCGTCAATGCCAACAATTTTTCTTCCGCTCGCTGCAAGCGGCTTTGCAAACCGCGATAAGCGCTTTGAGCCAAGGTAGGCGAATAGATGACCAGTACTCGTTCTGTCCACTCAACTACCTCGTCAGCCACCAATGCTGTCTGGATGCGAGAGGTTTCATACCCTTGAGCTATCAGCTTTGGCTCCTGACCAACAACTGGCTGACGATAAACATCAACCAGTTCTTGCTCTCCGGCCAAAGCCGCTTGCACCAATTCAGCCAACAATTCTCCTTGAGACCCTTTTCTACTCAAGGGGGTCAGATAATAATCACCGCCAGCCACAATGTGGGCGCGAGTGTGCAGAGCTTCCATCTTGCTGTCGCCGATATAAAGCAAGCCTCGTTGTTCCAAAACGGCGTGCGCTTCGTCAATAGCGGGAACATAAAGATCATCATCGGCCCTATTGCCAGGTACAATTTGCGTCACCAACGGCGCGCCCAACGGGTCCAAAGTAGCCAACATCACCTTCAGTTGGGCCAAATCAGGTCGATGGTCTTTGCTGTGACCATGCCGAATCAGGTCTGTACCTTCCGGGTCATGGTACAACGAGACAGTCGTACTATCCAGACGCACACATTCACGGCAATCCGGTTAAAGCGGGGTTGGTTCTAGCCCCCGAAGAATGGCCTTGTTCAAACTATTTGGAATGGATTGGCGAACGGCCGGGCACACTGGTTGATTACGCTTTCGTAGACGATTTCTTCCCCAACCGGCAAGATTACAAAGAACTTGTGCTTGATTATCTGCGTGGCATTGACGACCTGCCGCCTGACATTAAACAGTATTTGTTTGAGTGAGCAAAACCTCCCGGAGGTTCGGAACCTCAGGGAGGTTGGGTGCATTCGTGACCTTCCTCACAGTCCAAATGAAGGGAATATGAATAATGGAGAGAAAAGGATGTGTTGCGCCGTCAAACAGGCAGCAACAAATCCACCTGGACAAAGGAGTAAACCTATGCCCTTTACAAGAAAACGATCCCCCTGGCTGCTTATTAGCCTGGCCGCCTTATTGATATTGGCCGCCTGTACCGCCGCCGGCGGCAGCAACGTAGAACCGGCAGCAGAAAGTGAAGCCGCCGCCGCCGCTCCGGAACAAGAACAAGCGGCCGCGCCAGAAGCAACGGCCGTGCCCGACCCCACCAGCGCCCCCGAGGCCGGAACAGAAGCCCCCGCTGCCGTCAAAACGGAGGTAACCATCTTGACCACAGATGACCGCTCCGACCGCCTGCGCAGTCTAACCAGCAGTTGGGGAACCAATTGGGCGCTGCACACCATTGATTACAGCGAAATCCTCTCCGGCGGCCCACCCCGCGACGGTATCCCCTCCATTGACGATCCCCAATTCATCACGCCCGATGCGGCCAGCGAATGGCTGGCTGACAACGAGCCGGTCATCTTCCTGGAACGAAACGGCGACGTCCGCGCCTACCCTCTGCAAGTCCTCATCTGGCACGAAATCGTCAACGACACCGTCGGCGATGTGCCCGTGGCCGTCACCTTCTGCCCGCTGTGTAATTCAGCGCTCGTCTTTGAGCGCCGGTTAGATGGCGACGTAGTTGAGTTCGGCACATCCGGCCTGCTGCGTAACTCGGACCTGATCATGTATGACCGCACCACAGAAAGTTTGTGGCAGCAGTTCACCGGCAACGCCATCGTGGGCGACGCGGTCGGGACGCGGCTCACGTTTATCCCCTCTTCCCTCATCAGTTTTGCCGATTACCGCGCCGCCCACCCGGACGGCAAAGTACTCTCCCGCGAAACCGGCTTCAACCGCAGCTACGGCGAGAATCCTTATGTCGGTTATGATACGATTGATCAAAACCCGTTCCTGTTCACCGCGCCACTGGATGAGCGCCTGCCGCCCATGGCCCGCGTCGTCACTGTCGCTTTAGATAAGGTAGACGTGGCCTACCCGTTGGACATTCTGGCCGAAGCAGGCGTCATTAATGATACGCAAGGCGGGCAAGACCTGGCCATCTTCCACACCGGCGGCACGACCAGCGCCCTGGGCGCCCGCGTCATTGCCGAGGCTGCCGATGTAGGCGCAACCGGCGTCTTTGACCCTAATTTAGACGGACAAAAGCTCACCTTCAGCAAAGACGGTGACAACATCGTGGATACAGAAACGGGCAGCAGTTGGAATATCCTGGGCCAGGCCATTGCAGGTTCGCTGGCGGGTAAGCAGTTAACGCCCGTTATTCACGCCGATCATTTCTGGTTTTCCTGGGCAGCGTTCCGGCCAGATACAATCATTTTTCAAGGGTCTTAGGCCAGCTCAATTAGTAGAGACCTGCGCGGTTTTGGCAGATCATTCGATGTACGTCTCTCCGGCGGGAAACCTCGCAGGTCTTAGCAGTTACCTCAATTATTAAATGATCTAAACGTATTGCATATTGCGTACCAGTGAGGATTCTACGAAATACGTAATATGCAATAGATTAAACTAGATCGTTTATTTTGTATCTTCTCAATAAACTGGCAGCAATTCCCGCTCCTCGACTGAAATAAAAATGGTTTTCGTAAACATTTTGCCCCAAAACTGGATTTTTAGTCGAGTAACACAACGAAAAGCTGCGGGAATTGCTGATAAACTGGGGAGATTACAAAAGTTTTAACAACATATTGTCTGCATAGCGCCCGTTTTGAAACTTTTGTAATCTTTGCCCCGAAATTTTGAGAAGATGCTTTATTTTCATAAAATGGCCTTAGTCGTTACGGTGGTGATGTTCACTTTAGTCACTTCGCACTTTAGTCACTTCCCACTTTAGATGGTGTCCATGCCCCCCTTTTTCCGTCCGTTGTGGCAGCTGCTGTTGAAAACGGCCGTTACCGACAACGACGCTCCCCTCACCTGCGCCGACTGCTTCAGTATTCTGGAATACCTGCTAGACATCAGCCCCCAATTTGTAGACTGGGCCGTCCTCATCAAAAAAGCGCGGCAGCACCTGGCTGCCTGCCCTGACTGCCAGATGTATTACCAGGAACGTTTAGATAAGATAGAAGAAATGATGAATGAGGGATGAGCGGGGGGCGGAATCGCCTCGCTATTTAACTTGTCCGTTCGCTAACTCGCTAACCAGTTTCCTGCAAAGTAGCTTCGCGGCGGCCGGCAAAAAAACCAATGCGATCCTTGATAAACGTGTAGCCGGAATTCACCTGAAAATAGATAAAGGCCACATTTTGCGCCTGCTGATCCGGCGCGGCCAGGTCAATCCAGTAACAGGTTCCTTTATACGGGCAAATATACGTGCGCTCGGTTACGATCAGATGGGTCATATCAACGGCATGAATATCAAAATACCAGGTTCCCTCTAACAGAAAAACATCATTCGCTTCTGTTCCCGAGGCCAGCACGTCGCCTGACTCCTTGGTTTTGATCGTAATCGTCCTGTTATCCATGATTGTTTGCTCATTATACAGACAGCCCGAACCGATCAAACCTTACATTGACGGCTAACCCTCCCGGAGGTTAGCCGGGCAAAACCAGCTAACCACTCGTGAACCTCCGGGAGGATATCTTAAAATAAAATCTTACGCCGTAACTATAGGAGACCCCCAGTCTCAAACTACCCTTCCGGCGTTGGTGGAATTTGAACCAACTCCTCCCGCGTCCGGGTAATCATATTCTTCACACTAAAATCGGCGGCGCTAACATAATAAGATGATTCAGACCATTTAACGACGTAATTCGCGCTGTCGCCCAATTTGGCCCCCACACGCAGCACAGAGGTCTCGCTGCTGCCGTCTTCACTGTTAGTCGTTGTAATAGACAGTTTGACCTGCGGATCGTCCAATCCATATTCAGGCTTTTCTTCCAGGCCCAGGGGAGCTGCCATACGCATATTGGACGCCTGGGTCAGGATGGGGTTGAAATTATCCATATTCAGCGCCTCTCCTTCGCCAAGTCCCACCATCGTCCATGTTCCGTCATCCTGCTTGTCAAACTGGAAAGAGCCGTTGCCATTTTCCAGAACAAGGCGCGTGATTTCGTTCCGACTCAGTGTAAGATAGGCGGCGTCAATCCAATTCTGAGCCGATGCCGCCACCTCCCAACTGGACAGGCCGCCAGCCAGATAAGTTTCATTTTCTCCGTCGCGGCGGACATTGGTGGCCTGGGGATTGGGGGCCGTTCCCAGGAACAAAGTTTCGACTGAGCCATCGCCCCGTTCCATCTCGATCCGGCGTAAGAAATCGTCGGCGGCAACTTGCAGCCGTTTATGACTGCTTTCACTGCGTGCAATCAAGCGGCCGGTCTGGAGGGCGGCAATTTTGGCTAAAACCGGTTCGATTTTGCCGCTGTCGGCGGGATAGTCGCCGCTGCCGGCCAATACCCAGCCTCCTCCCTGACGTTGGAGTTGCACCTGCTGTCCTTGATTATCGGTGATGGTAAGTTTGGCAATGTCGGCCGTTTCCAGACCGGCAAAGAGAGGGCCGCTGTCGGCGCTGGCTGTATTACGCGGCCAGAAGACGACCGCGGCCAGCACGATTTGTACAACGAGAACAATCGCTAAGATTCTTTGTAATCGGGTCATGGTTACGCTCCTGCTTCTCCGGGAATGGGTGTCAATTCAATAGGCTGTTCAGCCCGGCTGCGAGCGCGCCACATGGCGTAGATGCTCAGCAGCGCGGCCAGGGCGATAACGTAGTTGGCAATTTCCCAGAAGGATCGCTCGTTTTCGGCCAACGGCCGCAGTACATGCGCCGCAGCGCCGCGGGAACGAATCGCCAACAGGTCCAGGTCTTCGGCCGACCAATCCACCACGTTTTGCATAAACTGTAAATTGTTGAGGTAGCGATCCTGGGTCAGCGCGGCCGACAGCTGAAGTATGTTATCTTCGGCAAAAGCGGCGCTGCCGATGATGACCAAGCGGCTGGATTCAGGGGATTCAGCGATGGTGGCGACAGGGATTTGGGGCGTCGCTGCCGGGGCCGCGGCCGGATCGATTTCAGCTTCTCCAGCGGCAGCCTCGGCTTCAAAGGGGGAGGGTTTGCCGTTGAAGTAGCTTTGGAAACGGCCCTGGAGAGAAACGGCCAGTGGGTAGGCTTGCTGTTCGGTACCAACCGGGAAGCCATAATCGGGGTAAAGGTCGAAGTTGGGCTGGGTTGTGGTTTCGGTTGTCGTCCAGGATTGGCTGCTGGAGTGCATGAGCACGGCCGTTTCCCGCCCTTCATTCTTGGCTTCGTCCAACTCCACCGGCGAGGCCCAGTTCAACGTCACCGCCGGTAAATTCGCCAGGATGGGGCTGTCCGTATCCATCGCATCGGGGCGAATATCCACAAAGTAAGGATAATCCAGCGCCTGGATTTCCTGCACTTGGAAGCCGCCTGCCTGACGGGAAACAGCCACAGGGAAAGGTTGGTTTTGTGTATCCATCACCAGCGATTGGGGGATGGTGATGCCGAATTGTGCCAGCCAATCCAGCAGGTTTGTCGTTGCCGCGGGCAGTAAAGCCAGGCCGCCGGAAAACTGGTCTGCAGCCACCTGATAATTGCCAACAGCCAACGTGACGGAGCCACCGCGCATCAGGAACTGGTCAATGGCGAACAATTCCTTGTCGGTCAGATTTTGCGGGCCGACGACCAGCAGTACATCCACATCGGTCGGAATCTGGCCGGCGCTGAGGTCAACCGCCTTCACCGTGTATTCCTGGCTTAACTGGTCGCGCAGGGAACTGTAGTTGACTAACATTTGCGGCATACCGCCAAACTGTTGTTGGTTTTGAGCGGCCGGGTCGGGCGGCGTCCACAGGCCGATCACTTTCAGGAAGCCGCTGGAAGTGCGTTTGAGCGCGGATTCGATGAGAGTGCGAACTTCGGCTTCGGTACCCTCGGCAGGTGGATACAGCAGCTGCAACTGGTCGCCATTTTGCAAGATCATATGGGCGTAATAGGTTTCCGGCGAGAAGAAGGAGGCCGGGATAGGCTGCAAGCCGTAAGTATCTTGCAGGAATTTGCGGTCTACGCCGCTGGCCGAGTCGTCCAAGTTGACAACGTCGTAGATAAATTTTCCGGCCGAATCGGCTTCGATTTGGTTGGCGACGGCCGTCACATTTTCTTGTACGGCCGTCAGCGGTTCCGGCAGTGTGGCTGGGGTGACGTAAAAAGTCAGCTTCACCGGCTCGTCCAGCGCGGCCAACATTGCATCCAGGCTTTGGAAGCCAAAGACAACTTTCTTGATGCTGCTGGTCAGGTCATATTCCAGGTTGCGCAGGCTGACTTCGACATCGCCGCTGGCTAACTGGTCTACCTGGATCAGGTCTTGGAAATTCAGGATGACCGTCTGGTCGCCGTAGCGGATGAGAATGTCGAAATAGCTGTTGATGACGGAAGCTTCGTAGCGGTCAGAAACGCGGAATGGGCTGGGCTGGATGCCGTAGGTCTGGTTGGCTTCGGCCTCGATTTCCGGGTCCTGGATAGGGTCAATGACTTCGGTCGTGATACGGCCGTCTGATGCAATCTCGTATTCGCGCAGCATGTCCCGAATTTGGGGGATCAGCGGCTGCAGCAGCGGGTGGGTTTTTTCGCTGATGTAAGCGCGGATAAGCAGTGGTTCGGTCAGGTTGTCGAACAAATCTTTGCTGGTTTGGGAAAGCGTGTACTCCTTTTGCGCTGTCAAATCAAGCCGCAGCCCTTGCAGGGGGAACAGCCAAACGTTGACCAAGAGGAAGTTGAGGCCCAGGAGAACGGCCGTTCCCGTTATTTTGCGCCGGTAAGATCGCTGCTGTTCGCTCCAGCGCACGCTGTCCAGCGAAATTGTGTTCAACATCAAGAACAACGCCGTCAACGATAGGTAATAAACCAGATCGCGCAGATCAATCACGCCGCGCTGGATGCTCTCAAAGCGGCTGCCGGTGCCGATGGCCCACAAAATATCGCTGACCTTGCCGCCGACGAAATCAGTCACGCCGCGTGTGCCGATGAGGTAAAACAGGCCGCCCAGCAGGACGGTGACAATCAAAGCCACAATCTGGTTATCGGTGCGCGAGGAGACGAAGAGGCCGATGGCGGCGTAGGCTCCGGCCATGAGCAGCGCCGCCAGGTAGCCGCCGATGACCGGCCCCCAATCCAGATTGCCGATGACGGCGACGGTGATAGGCAGGGGCAAGGTGAGCGCCAATGCCAGACCAATCATACTCATCACGGCCAGGAATTTACCCAGCGCCAGGTTGTGGGGCGGAACCGGCAGGGTGAGGAGCAGTTCTTGGGTGCCGGAGCGTTGTTCTTCGCTCCATTGGCGCATGGTTAACGCGGCCAGGAGGAAAATAAGGAGGACAGGCATCCAGCGGAATAACGGCCGTACATCGGCGATACCCCGTGCAAAGAATGTTTCGATGGTGAAGAAAATGAATAACACGGCCGCCAAGAATGCGCCCAGGAAAATGATGGCTAACGGCGAGCCGAAATAGCTGTTGAGTTCTTTTCGAGCAATAGAGAGTATTTGTCTTTTCATGTGTCTTTATCCTCAAGCAACCTCCCGGAGGTTTGGAACCTCCGGGAGGTTAAACTTATGCGGCCACCTCGTTAAAGACTGTTTCTAATGTTTGCCGATCCGGGCGCAGTTCACGCAGGGGCCAGCCCTGCCGGGAGGCCAGTTGGTAGATGGCCGGGCAAAGGTCAGCGCCGGGAGCGCCTTGAATGTGGTAGGTGAAACGGCCGTTGGTCGGCGCTGTTGTTTCCACCCTGCCAATCCCGTCCAGTTCAGTCAGGGTGGCTTCCACCCCGCGCACCTCTCCATCAAGCACCAACACGGCGTCACTTGTTTCCGCCAGTTCCGAAAGCCGGGCATCCACTTTGATTTCCCCATTGATGAGAATAATGACCCGGTCACACAGCGTTTCCACTTCCGGCAGAATATGGGTCGAAAACAGGACAGTGCTATTTCGGGCCAGACGGCGGATAAGGCCGCGAATTTCCACGATTTGCGTGGGGTCCAACCCCACAGTTGGCTCATCCAGGATGAGCAGGCGCGGCCGGTGCAGGATGGCCTGGGCCAGCCCGACACGCTGCCGGAACCCCTTGCTAAGCTGACCAATGGGGCGCGTCAAATGGTCAGTCAGCCCGGTTGATTGGACGGCTTCCGACAGCCATTCTTGTACCTGCTCCGGGGGAATCTGGCGTAGTTCGGCTATCATTTGCAGGTAAGTCTGAACGCTCAGCTCTGGGTAAAGGGGGGCATTTTCCGGCAGGTAGCCAATGCGGGATTGGACATCTTGCGTCTGAGTTAAGACATCCAGATTGTCCACCATGACCTGGCCGTTATCGGGTTGCAGATAGCCGGTTAAGGTCTTGATAATGGTGGTTTTGCCAGCGCCGTTAGGACCAAGCAGTCCTACAATTTCGCCTTCGCCTATCTGAAAACTGACCCCACGCAGAGCCTGGACACGGCCGTAAGCTTTTTCCAAGTTTTCGACTTCAATCATATTACTCCTCCAACAATAGAGATTTGGACACGTTCGTAATTAACTTAGCGCTTTGGTCATCCGTATCCCGTATTCCGTATTCCGTATTCCGTATTCCGTATTCCGTATTCCGTATTCCGTATTCCATATTCCGTATTCCATATTCCGTATTCCATATTCCGTATTCCGTATTCCGTATTCCGTATTCCGTTATTCGTATCGTGACGGAATACGGTTCACGGAATACGGCTCACGGTTCACGGTTCACGGAACACGGTTCACGAAAACCAGAAGATCATTTCCGAACGATTCCTTATCTCGACTTTGTACATTCCTAACAGATTGCTTCCAAACCGTACTCGACCACGTGGGTTTGTATTCAAATAATATTTGCATGTCACTCTTTTTATGCGATGTTCAAATATTCGTACTCGAGTAAAGTTGCATTGACTAAAATC
>JAJRYT010000220.1 GCA_024275635.1 Chloroflexota bacterium
AAAGAAGGAAACCTGTTAAAACAGGTTAATGGCGGCCATTTTGATGCGTTTTTAGTGCGTTTCAACGCACTTCCGTCTTTAGCTGTGGATTTCAATCCACAGCAAACTGTAAAGATGATTTCGGGATTATTGAACCATGTCTTTCCTAATCTATATCCCCATAGAATTACCCTCAAACATTTGCATCAACCGCGCAAATAATGATGCGCGGCGATGTTCACTTTAGTCACTTCCCACTTTAGTCACTTCTCACTTGCGGTTTACCGCGTTACGCTTTAGTGTTCGGAACTATATCCATCCGCTATAATCGGCAGGATGACGAACTCAGCGATCAAGAATCTAATCCTGGACATGGACGGCGTGTTATGGCGCGGCGAAACGCCGCTGCCCGGCCTGGTCGATTTTTTTGCGACACTGCACCGCCTGAATATCAATTTCATCCTGGCGACAAATAATGCCACAAAAACGGCCGTTATGTACACCCAAAAAATAGCTCGATTCGGCCTCCACATCCCCCCCGAACAAATTTTAACCTCGGCCGAGACAACGGCCGTTTACCTGAGCCAGCGGTATGAGGTGGGAACGGCCGTTTACATCATCGGCGAAAGCGGGCTGCATGAGGCCTTAAAAGCAAAAGGCTTCCACAACATCACCCCCGATCAAGTTAAAAACGGTTCAACCGCCCCCCTTGTCATCGCCGGGTTCACCCGCCAAGTAACCTATACCGAATTAGCCATGGGATCCCTCCTCATTCACAAAGGCGCCGCCTTCATCGGCACCAACCCCGACCCCTCCTAC
Organism: Chloroflexota bacterium; assembly: GCA_024275635.1. Classification (GTDB taxonomy): domain Bacteria; phylum Chloroflexota; class Anaerolineae; order Promineifilales; family Promineifilaceae; genus JACKCC01. The sequence continues at coordinate 799 of JAJRYT010000220.1, forward strand.
CCCAGCGAATTAGGCCCGCTGCCAGGAGCCGGTTCCATTCTGGCCTTCATCGCCGCCGCCACCGGCGTACAGCCCACAACCATCGGCAAGCCCGGTCCCATCATCTTCGCCGAAGCCCTAAAACGACTCGGCGGCGAACCGGCCAATACCGCCATGGTCGGTGACCGGCTCTCTACAGACATAAAAGGCGGCAATGACTCCGGGCTGCAAACCGTCTTGCTCCTGTCCGGAATCTCCACCCTTGACGATGTGAAAAACGATAGCATCCAACCAGACTATATCTTTAATGATATTATCGAACTGGCAGATCACCTGGTCAGCCAGCAAATGTAACAAAGGCATGAAAAAATATAGAATTACTCGCAATCCCTGCAACCATTTCAGTCACTTTTCACTTTAGTCACTTTTCACTTTAGTCACTCTCCCATGAGCAATCCAATCAATCTTTACGACCTTGACTTTGACGAACTCACCCAAACCATCACCGGATTGGGGCAGCCTAAATTTCGCGCCCGGCAAATCTGGGAATGGCTGTACCAGCGCTTCGCCGCCGATTTTGACCAGATGAGCAATATCCCTAAGTCGCTGCGCGAAAAGTTGGGGGAAACGGCCGTTCTCAACACCGCCCAAATCATCGCCGCCCAAGACTCCAGCGACGGGAAAACGAAAAAAATCTTAACCCGGCTCCCCGACGGGCAAACCACCGAAACCGTCCTCATGCGCTACAATCAGCGGCGCACCCTTTGCATCAGCGCCCAGGCGGGCTGCGCTATGGGCTGCGTCTTTTGCGCCACCGGTCAAATGGGGTTTTTTCGCAACCTAACTGTTGGCGAAATCATCGCCCCCGTTCTCTACTTTGCCCACAAACTGGCCGCCGAAGGCCAACATGTCACCAATATCGTCATGATGGGAATGGGCGAACCACTGCACAACTACGAAAACACCTTAAAAGCGGTAGATCGCCTTATAGACCCCACCGGCTTTAACTTGGGCGCGCGTAAAATCACCATTTCCACTGTTGGCCTGGTTCCGGCCATCCGCCGCTATGCCGACGAGGAACGGCAGACACCGCTGGCCATATCTTTACATGCCGCCACCGATGCCGAACGCGACAAGCTCATCCCCGTCAACAGACGTTGGCCTATTGCCGAATTGATGGCCGCCTGCCGCTACTATATCGAAAAAACAGGGCGGCGCATTACGTTTGAGTGGGCGTTAATTGCCGGGAAAAATGACACGACCGATCAAGCCCAGGCATTGGGTCGGCTCGTTCAGGGGATGTTGTGTCATGTCAATCTTATCCCCTTGAACCCCACAAAAGGGTATGGCGGCAGCCCCTCCTCGCGCGAGCGTGTGGATGCGTTCCAACAAGCGTTGAAACGGTACGGAGTCAGCAGCACTGTACGTGTGCGCCGGGGGATTGACATTCAGGCGGGCTGTGGACAATTACGCGACCGGGTTGCCAACAGATAGATTAACTGTCGCGCCCTTAGCCGCAGCTTATATACCAACACGGATTATCCTGGTTACCGTTGATCCGAATCTCAAAATGGATATGCGGGCCGGAAGAATTGCCCGTGTTGCCGCTGGCCCCAATCACGTTTCCCTGGTAAACAATCTGGCCGGGAACAACATTGATGCCGCTCAAATGGGCATAAAAAGTTTCGTACCCATTACCATGATTGACCACAATTAGATTACCGTATCCCCAAACATTCCAACCGGCAAAGGTAACTGTACCCGTATCAGAAGCAAAAACAGCGCTGCCCTCAGGCAGGGCAATATCAACAGCACGATGGCCATACCAGTAAAATTGGGTGAAGTTGCTGTACCCTACCGGATAGATAAATGTCCCCGTCCCTACAATGACCGGCGCGACGCCTCTCCCTTCATATGAGCTATTTCCAGCAACTGAAGATAGATCAGGCGGCGACCATACAAACACATCGCGGACAGCGCCTGGAACCATAATTTGCGTTTCGGGATATAAGCGGTAGGGAAATTCCAGGTTATTTGGTTCATAAGCGACGATCTCTTCAACGGAAACGCCGTATTCAGCGGCGATACCTTCCAATGTATCGCCCGGTTTAACGTCATGCAAAACGCCATCAATGGGCAAAATAACCAGTTCCACATCTGTCTGAAGCAAGCTGGATTCTTCACTGAGCTGCGGATTCCCGCCCAGTAAGGTTTCGGTCTTGATGCCAAAACTCTCGGCAATTTTCCCCGGTGTGTCGCCGCGCTTAACGACGTAGGTTTGGAAGCTGTGTTGGGGCTGCCGGCCTTGGAAGGTAAATGGGTTGGGCGCCGGGGCCAGGCTGCTATCGCTAATGATCGGCAAGCTGCCCTGGGTGTAGTCAATTGTGGGGCTGATGATGTCGGTCCCGGCTGTGAGATCGGGATCGGGCGTCGTTGGCGTGAGATCGGCCGTAACGGCCGTTTCCCCACCACCATCGGCCTCACCAGCGCCGCCAACCAATCCAATACGCCAACCGGCTAAAAGGAGAAGTGTCAGAACAATCAAAATAATGTGGCCGCCCACCCGCTGTTTCGATTTATTACTTTCATTCATATACATTGCTCCCATCACGGCCGATACGGCCGTTCAAGCAACGAGAATGCTACCATAGAGCCTTACAGAAGCAAAAAAGGGCCGGTCAGAGCCAGCCCAATCTCTAAAAAACCATTCATGAATCCCCAGGCGGTAACGACTAACCCTCCCGGAGATTTGCATAATGGAAGCTAACCACTCGTGAACCTCCGGGAGAATGCTTGCTCTTAATCCATCAATCCCTGGGCCAGAGCAAACCGCACCAGCGCCGCCCGGTTACGCAGTCCCAGTTTCTCCATTCCCCGCGCCCGGTGAGTCTCAATTGTCTTGGCGCTGACAGAAAGCTGGTTGGCAATCTCGCGGCTGGTATGGCCTAACGCCACCAAACGCAGCACTTCCTGTTCACGATTGCTCAAAGAATCCCATAGATCCACTTCGGCCTGCTGTCCAGCCATTTCAGGAATCATGCCCTCAAACAAGATTTTTGCCATGGTGGGATGCACGTATAAATCGCCGCGCATAACGGACTGAATAGCGGCGATGAGTTCTACATCGGCCGCTTTTTTGAGAACATAGCCGGCCGCGCCCGCTTTTAGAGCCTGACGTAAATAACTCTCGTCGTCATGCATGGTTAAAATGAGGATGCGTGTTTGGGGAAGATGCTGGCGCAGCAAGGGCAGCGCTTCTAACCCGCCCAGACGGGGCATGGTTAAATCAAGCAGAATAATGTCAGGCCGGTGTGTTCGCGCCAGAGAAAGCAGTTCGGCTCCATCGGCGGCTTCGCCAATGACGCTCATGTCGGAACGGCCGTCTAACAGCAGCTTCAACCCGGCCCGCAAGACGGCATGATCGTCGGCCAGTAAAATGCGTATAGGAATCATACCGGCACTTCCACAAATAGACTGGTTCCCTGACCGGGCACAGATTCTATAGTGACCGTTCCATTCAAGAGTTCGGCCCGTTCACGCATCCCATACAGACCTAACCGCCCGCCGCTGGCTGCCTGCAGCGGATCAAATCCTTTGCCGTCATCTTCGATGATGAGCCGGATACGGCCGTTACGCCGCTCTAACAACACACTGGCCGTGTGCGCCTGGGCATGACGGGCTACATTCGTCAACCCCTCCTGGACAATGCGATAAAGCGCCGTCTCCACCGGCGCTGGCAGACGATCTTCCAGCCCGATGGCAATGAGATCAATCTCTAGGGAATAACGGCGGCGCGAATCCTGCACATACCGCTGCAATGCCGCTTCCAGGCCCAAATCATCCAGAACACTGGGGCGCAGTTCCAAGGCCAGATTATGGACGTTATCTAATGTCTGGGCGATGAGGCGCCGCGCGTCTTCAATTTGCAGCTTCAATTCCGGAACCGGACACTTCTGATTCATCGTCTGCATACGTACCATGAGCGAGGTAAGAGATTGGCCGGTTTCATCATGCAGTTCGCGGGCAATTCGTTTACGCTCTTCCTCCTGAGCTGTTATGACTTGTTCCAGCAGTCGGGTTCGCAGCTTATCACGTTCTTGACGCTCCTGTTCGGCTTCGTCCAATTCCGCTGTCATGGTATTGAACGCCTGCGCCAGTTCGCCGATCTCATCGCCCGCCCAGGGAGTGATGCGCTGGCTGAAATCACCCTGCCCCACCGCCTGGGCGACTTGTTTCAAGTTCAAAATAGGCCGGGTCACGATCCAGGTAAGCAGCGTTGCCGCCGCAATGCCAACGGCCGATACCATAACAGTCGTCAACAACATCTGCCCGGTAAGCGCTGCCACCGTTGCCCGGACACTATCTACCGATACACCCACGCGGGCGATGCCAGCCTGACCATTGAAAATGGGAACGGCCGTATCCCAAACCGGCCCCTCATCTGTCGCCAATTCCACCGTCTGATGGTGATCGTCCGGCGCAATCGTATTTGCCATCAGAAGCGCCATTGGAAAGCCTCGGCCAAAAGTATGGGCAATGATCTCCCCATTACTGTCCACAACAAAAGCATAGCGCACATCAGGGTTATTCGCCTGCGTTTCGACCAACAGTTGGTGCAGCGCGTACAAATCATTGATCAAAATCAGATCTGTCGCCCGCGCCGCCACGTCGCGGGCAATGGAGACACTTTGCTCCTGCAACCGGCTTATCAAGGCATTTTGCAGCACGATGCGCACCTGCACCGTAATGCCCACCCCCAGCAGCACAACCAGGACCAACACAATCCCCAGAATCTTGGTGCGCACGCTGACTGCGCCGGCGAAGCGCCAAAAATATTGAAAAATGAGCGGCGGCGCAGTTCTATCGGGAGTAATCATACTTTTTAAGGAGTCGAGGCCACAGCCTGTTCTAATTCGCGTACGGAATCATAGACCATATCTGTAATGGGTACAAAACGGTCCAAACCGGCCGCTGCCAACGCCGCCTGCCCATCCGGATCATCGGCCATGTGAATCAAGGTGGCTTGTAATTGAGCTGCAAGTTGGGGTCTGACATGCGGGCCGACAACAACAGGTGGAATGCCAAAGGGCCGCGATTGATGAATGATGCGCGTGCGCTGTCCCAGTTCAGGGTCGCGGGCAAGCACAAACTGGTATACCAGGCTGTCTACCGCGGCCCCATCGGCCACATGGTTGGCAACAGCCCGAATCGCATCATCATGGCTGTAGGTATAAAACGTCCGGGCAAAGAACATATCCGGCGTTTCGCCTAATTTTTGGATGAGATGCATGGGATAATTGCGGCCAGTGTTAGACATGGGGTCGGTAAAGGCAAAAATACCGCCGCGTAAATCTTCTATGCTCTTTGCCGGGCTGTCGGTCGGTACAATTAAAACCGAGTAATAGACAGTTTCACCATCCACCTGCGGTGCGGCCAGCAGTTGCATGCCAAATTCTCGCGCGCCAGCCACATAAGCGCTAGTGCAAACAAAGGCCATGTCTACGTCGCCAGCTTTAATCAAATCGTTGATTTCAGCATAGGTACGGCGCTGCACCAGTTTGACCGGCCGCTCCAGTTTAGCGCTCAGATAATTGAGCAGTGGGCCGTAGCTGTCTACATTCCCTTGGGGGGAGATGACGGCCGCTATCGCCACGCGCAGCGGCACAACTTCTGTGGGAATATCCACAGGCAATGGTTCCAGGTTGGATAGGCTGATAACGGCCGTTGCCGGCTGCGCCGTACAGCCCATCAACCCAATCAGTAAAATCAGTAAACAACAAACCAGTAAGTAACGCATAGCGTCCTCCCTCATTTCTTCTTACCGAATACCCGCGCTACTGTCCAGTCAATGTCATTGAGTTAAGGTTCCCTTGCCCTATTCAGGCAACTACGGATACAAGTAGGGAACGGATAATGCACACTGGTTTTGGGTTTTATCCGTTCCTTACCAAAATCCGCTGTTGCCTTAAGAAAGAAAAACATAATTCGTTAACTTAATGACATTGAGTGTCCAATCTCAGTTACACCAATAAGAAGCGCACATTATAACACGTTGTTGTTCGGCGAGAATTAGTCAACAGCGGCCATTAAGGCGATTGCATACTCTGATCGTCGATGAATGGAACTCATCGGCTGAGGCAAGAAACCTGCTGAAGCAGGTTGAAGAATGACCGTTTTAGTGCGCTTTAGCGTACTTTTTATGACAGACGGCAGTTTGCAACCGTCGCCAACAAGCACAAATGGGAGTATGCAATCGCCCTACAGCAATCATATTCTAACCATGACAACTGTCACGTTTTAGGATGGGAAACGGCCGTTACTCGCGGCGAGAAAACCAACGCATCCGGCTCGTAATAGGCTGAACCAGCGCAGCTTTGGCAATAAACCTGCCCGCCACGTTTTACTTCGCGTTCATTCACGATCTCCTCGCCACATACCGTACAGTTCACCCGCACCCCGGCCCGGCTGACAATTTCTTTAACGGGGATGGTCAGGCGGATTGGTTGAATAGTCAATAATTCCGCATCCGGCATTCGTTGGTAGCCGATCAGTTGGGCGAAGTAATGCTTCCTCTCTTCCGGGGCATAGGCTAATGCTTTTTGGCGGACATCACACTGCGGGGCGACGCGCACGGCCGTTTCCGTTCTCACATCCACAAACGTCACCGCAATCTTGCCATAATCAACCACGCGCAGGGTGCGGTGATGCACCGAGCAGCCTGTCGCCGCTTCCACGCCGCTGGTAAAACAGCCGTCCGTTTCTACAATCGCCAGCAGCCGCTTGTCCCGGCGCGGAATCGCCAACCCCAACGCCGCCGCCCCGGCCAACCCAATTCGCGCCCCCAACACCTGGCGCGGGCACAAATGCTTATGCCAGCTTGAAGACAGTTCCAAAATAGATTGCAAGTTTGCCATTTCACACATTATTAACTCCCAATTCGCCGCCCAAATAGCGTCGTTTGCGGCAGATTAATTCCAACTCGGCTTTGGCTTCTTTCGCTCGGTTCAATTTTCGCAGGCAGTTAACTTTCGCCTCGTTGATTTCCGGCTCCAGCCAATTCCGTTCTTCAGCCCGTTCTAATGCGGCCAATGCGTCTCCGTAGCAGTTGGTTTGGGCAGAACAGAGGCCCTGAATGTAGTGCATCCAGCGAATTTCGTGGCCCGCTTTTTGCATCTGGCGCAGGTCGCGCAGCGCTTTGGCTGGTGTCCCCAGGGCAAACCAGGCGCGCGCCCGTTCGCCATGCAGGGCAGGCAGAAAACGGCCGTTTTCCCCCACTAATGTTACCACATCTTGCGGCCGATTTTGCGCGTTCAGCGCCGCCGCCAGGTGAAGCTGTAAAGCCTGCGCCACATCCGCCTCCTGCCTGTGCGCCGCCAACCCCGCCTGAGCAATCAGCAACGCCTCTTTCAGCCGGTTTTGGTCTTCCAGGCAGCCCAGCATATGCAGGAACCAACGGCCGTTCACCCGACCGCTCGACCGCTGCTGCGCCAAGGTTTGCAGGGCAATCTCCGTACCCGGCATGGGGGCCGGGGGGCGTTCTTCGGAATCAAAGAAATCCGTATCCGCCAGCAGGATGGCATGAACCTCACCCAGGTGCGGCCGCATTCGCGGATACGGGCCGGCCGCTTCCACGATGGCGTCGGCCATAACTGGGGATAACCCTGCGGCCACCGTAAAGTTGAAGCGCGGCGCATGAACCACTCCATGCGGCGTGTGGTACAGCGCCTGCCGCCATTCCACCCGAATGCCAAACCGTTCTCGCTGTTCTTCCATCGGTGATCCCAACATCAGCACAAAGGAAGAGCTATCCATCGAGTGCCGCTTGAGGAAGGCGATCTCCCCCTGCAGTTCAGCTTCCGTCGTGCTGGGCAGCCCGACGATGAAAGAAAGCTGCGGCGTGACGCCTACCTGGCGGCAAACGGTAATCAGCCGTTTGACGCGCTCAATCGTAATCCCCTTTTCAATCAAATCCAACAGCCGCTGGTTGGCCGATTCGATGCCCACATAAATCCAGCGCAGGCCCGCCCGGTGCGCCAGTCGCAGCAACGCCTCATCAAATGCTTCCTCAACGCGCACCCCTTCCATGCCAAATTGCACCTCGAGGCCGCGTTCTAAGATGTCTTGGCTCAAATGGCGCATCATACGCGGCGAAATCGCTTCGTCCACAAACAAGAAACGGCGCGCGCCATATTTTTCGATTTGCGCCGCCATTTCATCTATGATCTGTTCTGGTTTACGCACGCGCACATGCGGGCCATACGGTCGCGTGTGACTGCAAAAGGTGCATTTGCCCCAGTAACAGCCCCGGCTGGCGATGATGGGCAAAACCAGATCCGGCGCGATATAATCGTTTAAGGGGAAATCGCTAAAATCAGGGGCCGGCAGGGCGGAAATGTTGAGAGGATACGGCCGTTCCCCTATCTTCGTTTGTTTTCCTTCCCGATACGCCAGGCCGCGAATCTCGCTTAAATCGCCATCCAACCCGGCAGCCGCAAACTGGGACAAACTCTGCTCCGCTTCGCCAAAAAAGACAAAATCGAGCCAGGGATACGCCGCCAGCAGTTCTTCCGGTTCTAGGTGGGACATCATGGCTCCGCCCAGGGCAATGGGAATACCAAACCGCTTTTTGACTGCCTGCCCCAGCGCCAACGCATATTGTAAATTGTGTTCCGTCAGAATGGAAAAACCAACTACGTCTGGTTTTCCCTCTGCCACTTCTGCCAGTTCCGCGCCAAACAGCCAATCGGCCGTTTTTCGGCTCAGTTTTTGCCGCCCTTCCACTACGGGAAAGAGGATGTCGTGGTAAAAGCGGGCCAGCCGCGTGTACAAGTCGTCCAGGATGCGCGCCGCCTGCATGTACCGCGTTTGCGCCTCCGGCGTCGCCGGCAGTTGTGTCAGATCGGCCAGCAATCGTTCGCCCATCCCATTTTGGGTGATGAGCGATGGGCAAACCGTCCCCAGCAGATGCGTCGGGTGAGCAGCGCACAAATCCGGCATCTCCCCGGCCAGCCAGCGGCGGAAGAAGGCCAGGTTCCAGTCACGGACCACCACCTGCGTTTCCGGCTGCGCCGCCGCCATTGCCCCCTTCAGGCAGGCCAGCCCAAAAGGAGGAGAGGCGGGGGTATGGAAAGGAGTGAAGGCGAGTAGGAGTTTCATTTGGAATTCCGTGTTCCGTGTTCCGTGTTCCGTTTACGGTTCACGGAATACGGGTAATTCAGCAGCTCGGCGGTTCCGGTTCCGGGGTAACGGTAGGGCCAGGGGTGGGCATGGGGTTAACGGCCGTCCACGCCGCAAACTCCGCCCAACCACCTTCCAGATTAAACACATTTGTATAGCCCAACTCACGCAAGACGACCAGCGCGTGAGTTGCACGCTTTTGTGTATGGCAGTATACCAAAATCGGCTGGCTTTTACTGTCCGGCAGTTGGTCAAGCTGCTGTACCAGATCACGCAGGGGGATGTTCACCGCATTTTCAATATGATCGGCGGCAAATTCATCCGGTTCGCGCACATCAATGACAAAGTATTGCGTCCCATTGGCTACATCGGCCAGGAACTCCTCCGTGTTCTTGCGGTAGCGGCGGTCCGGCAAATTACGCAGGTATGTATCGCCAGCCTGCGCCACCGCAGCCGCTTGAAAAATATCCCCGGCGGCGCTGTCTGCCGGACTGATCGCGGCCGCCGCCTGAGCCAGCGTCATCGCCTGCTCGAACTCACTGGCCTGGTACGCAGTTTCGGCGGCGTGAACAGTATCCCAGTAAGCAGGCATGTCGGGAGTAGGTGAGGCAAAAACGGCTGTTTCGTTAGCGGCCGTCTCCCGCACACTGTTGTTCTGGCTGACGATAAAAAATCCGGCCGCCAACAAAGCCAATATAATCACAATAAGACTCAATCGTTTTAACATCACAGGCCCCTTATTTCATCATAAACTCATTCTTCCACGCTCCGCGTGGAATGACCGCCCAGACGCTCTGCGTCGAGTAAAACGTGGAAACGAGAGATCGTTCCCTTCATTTGATGAATTTACATCCCCCAAGTTACACACAATGAACTATTAATGATTCACAATGAAAAAGGGAGTCCAAAGCGGACTCTGGACTCCCATACAGATTGATAAACGAATCAGCTTAGATTTTTACCAGCTTGACCTGTGTGTCGTAAAAACTGGCGCTGCCGCCAATGGGGTCGGTCAAGCAGACATCGCCGACAACCGGGTCAAGGCGCATGGCCGGGTTGGGAACCACGCCAGCTTTACGGCGAGCGTCACCCTTGATCGTCTCGCCGTCCACGACAATGTCGTTAGCGCCGTAGGCGTAGTGGCCGTAGCTCCAGGAAGCGGCAACCACGCCGGGGCGAATCCCTTCCATCACCTTAATCGTGCCAACGGTGTCGAAGATGTTGCCGTCGGCCAGTTGGATCGGTTCAGAGAAGGTAGGGCCGAGGATGCGCGCCTTGTCGCCGCTCTCCAATCCCAGCTTCTTGGCGTCCACTGTGTTGATGGCGATGAAGTTTTCGGGGAGGATGGCCGACGTCCAGTGTGCGCCCCGCGTCCGGGATTGGCCGCCGGTCACTTCCTTGTAGGTGATCAGCGTCAGGTCGTAACCAGCGTCCTTCACCTCATTGCCGGCGGCGTCCAACACCGGCTCTACCTGGGGCAAACCGCTGAAGTTTTCGCCGGTCATCGAGTTCTTGCCCTGGGCCACGTGTTCCACGAATAGGTTCCACTGCCCATGCCACTGGTGGTGCATCTTGTCCCCTTTGTAGGCCCCGTCTGCCGCTTCAAAACGGCCGCCGCGATTGATCAGGTACACCACGCTGGGCCACAAATCAGCCGGTACGGCCGCTTTCCAAACCGCTTCATCGTAAACCGCTTGGGGCAGGTGGGCGTGGGCCTCGCGGAAGATGCGCATCTCCTCGTCAGAAGCGGCCGGCAGCGTCTCCGAGCCGTCCTCCTTGTCGCCGAAGGCCAGGTTGGCGCACATCGCCAGGAAGTAATGCTCCATCCGATCCAGATTCCAGCCTTCGCCCAGACCGTCTTTGCCAAATCCGGCCAGACCCAACTGCTTGCCAACAGCGATGAGGAAAGCGTCCATGCCGATGGGCATCTCTTCGCCGTCCACCGTCACCGTTTCCGTCAGCGGCGCAATCAACGGCTGGCGCACTTTCGACATTTTGGTGATCACGTCCGGGGAGGTGTGCGAGACGCCCCACCGCTCCAGGAAGGTGATATCAGGAATGATGTAGTCGGCGTACATGGATGTTTCGCCGACCACGATGTCGCAGGCGATGAAGAGCGGGACCTTCTTGGGATCGGCCAGCATCTCTATCTGCTTGTGGCCGGCCGGGGAAGCAAAGGCTACCGTGCCTTTGTTGGTGAACAACGCCTTGATGGGGTAAGGGTAGCCGGCGGCCGCGCTGGGAATGACGTTCTGGTACAGTTCGCCGGTGAAGGGGTACCACGGCCGTTTCGCCGGATAGCCTTCAAACAGTGTGCTTTTCTCGTAACTGTTCCCTTCACGGTTGACGTGGAGGCCGAATTTCTTCAGGCCGCCGGGTGCGTTCTTGATCACGCTTTTGTGGAAGGGCGCGCCCCCTTTGGAGCCATCTTCGTGCCAGTGACCGCCGCCGGTGGTCAGGCCGCCTTTCCAGTCGGCGTTGCCGATGAGGACGTTGAGGGTGATGACGGCCGTGCCATTGTAATAGCCGTTGGTGTGCTGCACCGGGCCGCGATACATGTCAGCCACTGCCTTCTTGCCGTGACTGGTGAACTCGTCCGCCAGCTCGATGATGTCGCGGGCGCGGATACCGGCGAAGTCGGCGTACTCGTCCAGCGTCATCTCCTGCGCCCGTTCTAACAACATTTGCAGGGCAGATTTGACCGGAATGCCATTGACTTCGGCGTCTACAAACAGGTCGGCAAAGGATTCGGCCGTGGCGCTCAACGCCGGCGCGCCTTCGATGGTAATGACGCGGCTGGAAATCGGGTCGCCGTTGTCGTCGTTAGGAACGTCCAGCCCGGCGTCTTCCGGCTTGAGGAAGCGCAGCGTATCCTGCCGCACCAGGTGGGTGGCGTCGCTGAAACTGGTTTCGTCGTTGGCGCTGGCGACTGTTTTATTGGGCGCGGCCAGGTAGTTGGCGTCGTAGCGCTCATTTTCCAATATCCAGCGAGTCATGCCCAGGGCGATGGCGGCGTCTGTGCCCGGTTTGGGGGCCAGCCATTTCCACGCTTTGGCGGCCGTCTTGCTCAACCGAGGGTCTACGACGGCGATTTTCATGCCCCGATCCACCATGCTGGTGGTGATTTTGGGCGTCATGTTGGTGGGGCCGAAGTTGGCTTCAAACGGGCTGGTGCCGAAGAAGATGATGAACTCGCTGTTCATCGTGTCTGCTTTCATGTGATGTTTGCCGGACATGGCGTGGTAAGCAATGTGATGGCTCTGCTCGCAGATGGTGGTGTGCAGGAAGAAGTTGGTTGAGCCGAAGCCGTCGTAGGTGAAGCGTTTGGCCAGTTCTTTACGGCCGTGTTCAATCCGCCCGCCCAAAAAGACAAACTGGTTGTTCACCGGCCCCTTGTCGGGGTGATCCGGGTCAATCAGCACGTCCAGATGCGCGGCGTGCTTACTCTTGAACTCGTCCAGCGTCATGTCGCCAGCGGCAACGGCCGCCGAATCAGAAGCCAACTCTTTGGACAGTTCTGGATCACGCAGTTTGTAGATATCCTTCAGGCCATCCACCTGCCCTTCGCCGAACAGGTTGCCGCCGTTGACGATTTCATCAATCGCCTGATTGAACGCAATCGCTTCCCATTTGTTCTCGCCGCGCTTGCCGGTTCGCTTGAGCACTTTGCGCAGCCGGTAAGGATCGTAAACCACTTGAACGCCAGCCTGCCCCTTGGGACAAACCGGGGCGTCTACGCGGGCGCTCTCAGCCAGCGCCGTATCCTCCGGGATGTGTACCAACATATTTTGCGGCGTGTACGGGTTGCCATCCAGCTTCACCAGCACCCCATCTTGAATCTTGGCTTTGATGGGGCAGGCGTTGTGGCAGTTGAGGCAAATGCTGTACAGGACGTGTTCCGGGTTGCTCAACGGAAAGGGATCGCTGCCGTTGGTCTGGGCCAGAATCTTTTGTATGTGTGGCAGCGAACCCAGCAGCACTGAAGCGCCGCCAATGGCTGCCGACGCTTTTAAGAAGTCGCGGCGGCTCAGACCGCATTTTTGGGGTTGCATTATTTTTTCGGTCATTTTCTACGCCTCCTTTGGAGTGAGGGGTAACAATTGTGTCCCCGCCAGGAAAATTAAGGCCGCTACGGAAATGGCCCAGATGAAGAGCATCCACTCGCTGACGGAGGGGAAATAGCTGAAAGTCAGGCCAGGGCCGGTGAAAGCGGTGCGCAAGCCTTCCAGTTCCGGCTCGGCTAACGCGGGAATGACAAAGTTGAGCCGCACCGAAAGGAAGGTGACGGCGATGAGGGCGCCGGCGGTGGTGATGGCGCTAATGGAACGGCCGCGCAGCGCCAGCAGTAAACCAGGCACAATCACACCCAATCCCAGGTGGACAAACCAGAAAACCCACCAATACGGCCCTTTCAGCGTCAACAGCAGGCCGTTGGTTTTGCCGGGGACGGCGTTCCACAGACCGATGGAGTATTCGGCCCATTCCAGCAAGACATCGAACGCCAGCAGGCCCAGCGTAATCTGGCCCAGGAGCAGCACCAGTTTTTGCCCCTTTTCACTTTTGACGTCCGGCCCCCAGATGGCGGTGACGAAGGTGAGCAGCGCCCCGCCGGAGAGCAGCGCGCCGACGAGGAAGAAGATGGGGCTGAGGCCGGAGTGCCAATATTCGCGCGCGCCGATAACGCCGAACAACGCGCCCACGCCGCCGTGAAAGGCGATGGCTAAAGGCACGCCAATCGTGCCCAGAATGCGCAAGGTATGGCGGTCTTTTGCGGCGCGCTCCGGGGAGACGTCCTGGCTGCCGAAACTGAGGAAGCGGCAGAGACGGCCGGAGAAGCCCGGATTACCGGCGCAGGCGACCAGATCAACCCGGCTGGCAAACCACAATTCGACCAGTAGCAGGATGAAGTAGCCGGTGTACAACCAGATCATCCAGCCCATGATGGAGCGGAAGTTGGTGTGCAGGGCCAGCCGCCAGGCGCGTTCCGGGTGGCCCAGGTCGAGGAAGATAAGGACCATGGCGCCGACGAGGGTGGTAACGGCCGTAAACAAAGCCAGCCGCCCAATCGGTTCCAAAATCTTCACCCGAAAGACATAAACCAGCGTGGAGAGTAAAAACGCCCCCGCTGATAACCCGATGAGATAGACGTAACCGGCTACCCACAGCCCCCAAGGGATGTAGGAGCCGTAGTTGGCGTCCGTGTGGCCGAGGGTGAGGCGGGCGTATAAGCCATACAACCCGATCAGGAAGCCAACCCCAGACAGCAACCAAAGAATACGTTTCCAGGAATTATTGTTGTTCATTTCAATTTCCCCCTTATTGCAGGTAGTAAACCTTCGGTTCAGTGCCTAACGCTTCTTTGAGCCGCATGACGTTGGGGCTGGCGATGAGGTCGGCAACCAGGCTGTCGGGATCGCTGGCGTCGCCGAAGTAGGTGGCGCGGCCGATACAGGTGGTGGTGCAGGCGGGCAGCATTCCTTTTTCCAGCCGGTGCAGGCAAAAGTGACATTTGCGGGCGTTGCCAATGGGGGAACGGCCGTCCTTGCGGGGGCGCTCTTCGCCATATTCGTACGGCGCGGCCATTTCATACGCCTCCGCATCCGCCACGCCGACAAATGTCACCGAATTGTCAACGTAGGACTCGTCATTATAGACAAAGCCCCGGTCAAAAGTTCGGGCGTTGTAAGGGCAGGCGGTGATGCAGTAACGGCAGCCGATGCACTGGTCGTAATCGATCTCGATAATGCCGTCGCTCCGTTTCCAGGTTGCGCCTACCGGGCAAACATCCACGCAGGGCGGGTTGTCGCACTGCATACAGGGGCGTGGCAGGAAGCGTTTGGCGACGTTGGGAAATGTGCCGATTTCCTCTTCTAATACGGGCCGGTAAACCACACCGGGGGGCAGGTGGTTTTCGGCCACACAGGAAATGGTGCAGGCTGTGCAGCCAACACATTTCCGCAGATCAATGACCATGACCCAGCGGCGTTCCGCCTCTGGTTTTTGCAGGGCGCGGGCCAGGTCGGCGCGCATTCGTTCCAGCGGGTCCTGGGGGCCGTCAACGGCCGTTACCTGCTGCGCCGGTGTGGACTGGATCGTGTTGCGGGAACCGGACGCCGGTGTTGCCGTTTTCCGAGCCAGGGGTGTTGCCACCGCAGCGACGCTCGCCATACCCACCACGCTGCGTAAAAAGTTACGCCGGGTGGTAACGGCCGTTACGGCGGTTGCTTCCTCTACTTTGGACATACAAACCTCCTTCAAAAGATAGAATTAATGTGATTTAATGAAGTATCAATGCCAACAACTGCCAAGCAGGCAGCGCCTACTCTAGTAGTTTAAGTTGGGTAGAAGGAGGGCGGTATCAGGAAAAACCCGCGTTCCTATTGGGATTTGTAGGGGTTTCCCTGACAAGGGAATGAGGTTGAGAAGTGAAACAGGGGGTAAGCAGAACAAACTCGGCCTTAAGCGCAGCGCCAGCTAAAGCGCATCTTGAAAATTCGTAACCAGAATAGACCCTGGCCTGCTCTGCACCGAAACAATATAAGAAATGTAAGAAGATGGCGATTTGCCCCCGTCAGCGACCAGAGCAAACAAAACAGTGACCCTATAATGGCCGCGACGGGGGTAATTCTGGTGTGGATAACTCCGAATGGCAGCCGATTACGACATATCCTTCGTTAATGTCTCTAGGAATTCGTAATTGGTCTTCGTGCCGCGCATACGCTGCATAACGGCCGCCGTAGCGCTGCTAATGTCATATCCCGGCGTATCCATCAAATGCCCCAACATGCGACGCATCATATACACCCGTGATAATTCATCCCCGGACAACAGCAAATCCTCTCGGCGTGTACCAGACCGTTCAATGTCATATGCTGGGAAGATACGGCGTTCTTGCAAGCGACGGCTGAGAATCAACTCCATATTCCCCGTACCCTTAAATTCTTCATAAATCACGTCGTCCATGCGGCTGCCCGTATCTACCAGGCATGTCCCAATGATTGTCAGGCTACCGCCCTCTTCCAAATTACGCGCAGCGCCAAAGAAACGTTTTGGCGGATACAATGCCGTTGGATCCAAACCACCCGAAAGCGTGCGCCCACTAGGCGAAACCGTCAAGTTATATGCTCGCGCCAACCGTGTAATCGAATCCAATAGCACAACAACATCTTGTCCACTTTCCACAAGACGCTTGGCCCGTGCCAACGCCATTTCTGCGACTCGACAATGCTGCCGAACCGGTTCGTCAAAGGTGGAGCTGGCTACTTCGCCATTAATCGCCCGCTGCATGTCCGTTACTTCCTCCGGTCGCTCACCAATCAACACAACCATCAGAAAAACGTCCGGGTGATTTTCAGATATGCCATTGGCAATATCTTTGAGTACGGTTGTCTTACCGGCCTTTGGCGGCGAAACAATAAGGCCGCGCTGCCCCCGGCCAATGGGCGCAATCAGGTCCAGCATCCGTGTAGAAAGGATATTGGGCTTTGTTTCCAATTTTAGTTTTTGGTCCGGGAAAATGGGGGTTTGCGATCCATAAGTCAGCCTATTTTTGATGGCATCCGGACTCGCTCCATTCACAGCTTCAACCCGTAACAGGCTGTAATACTTTTCATTATCTTTAGGGACACGCACCTGGCCAATAACCATGTCCCCTGTACGCAAGCCTAAACGGCGAATTTGCGAGCTGGAAACATAAATATCGTCAGGCCCTGGCAAATAGGTTTTGGAGCGCAAAAAGCCCATTTTTTGCTTATCATCTTCGACAATATCCAAAACCCCGCCCCGAAAATCAAACCCGCGAGATTCTGCATTAGCTCGCAAAATTTGGTAAATGAGATCGTGTTTTTTCATTGAACTGAACCCGGTAACATTCATTTCCCTGGCAATATCCCGTAATTCAGTCAGCTTCTTGTCACTTAATTGTCCAATGTCCATTCAATAATTCTCCGAAAAGTGTTATATCTACTCATCTATGCATTCACTAAAAATAAGCTGTCCTTTTCAAGACGTATACGCCTATCTTCTTGAATAGATAGTTAGTAGCTTTATGCAAACTCCGAGTATAACCATCAAACAGTCATACCAGAAGGTGTTTAATAAATTGATAAACCTAAATTTATAGGAATTAAATGCAAACAAGTTCAGCGAAGCCGCTCATCCACCCTGCGTCAATCAAACACCGCTTTTATTAATCCATCATTGATATCTCTAAGGATTCGTTCGTCATTAAATCCACAGCTTTGGACGGCTTGTTTCGGGAATTGCAATTCCCAAAACACCAACCTTAACTGCAAAAACATCCTAAGTATGGGAAATCTATCAAGGGAATGAACGACATTTTTGACGCGCTATTAATTTACCAAGTTCGAGGGAGTAATCATGGGATCCACTTATTTGGATTGGCGAAGTATAGCATGACGATTAGAGCAAGTCAATTATCGCGGGCTGTTTTTTTGATGACTTTAGTCCTGCCGTATAAATGATTCCGCTTTCCTTACCAAAGATTCATTCCCGATAAAAAGCGGAACACGCTGATGTAAATCGGTCGGTACAATATCTAAAATAGATCGGAAGCCATCTGAAGCGTAACCGCCAGCTTGATGAATCAAGAAAGCTAATGGGCCTGCCTCGTAGAGCAACCGTATTTTACCGTTTGGTTTATCATGTTCGGCCGGGTAGTAGAACACGCCGCCGCGTAATAAATTGCGATGGAAGTCAGCCACCAGGGATCCAATATACCGTGATGATAATGTCGGGGCATCCATATCACCCTGGCCCTGAAGCCAGCGGGTATAGTTTTGCACACCTGGAGACCAGCGCTGAAAATAGGCATGGTTTGTGCTGTAAAAGGCAGGCGGTTCGGGCAAACACATGTCCTGATGGGACAATAAAAATTCACCTAACTCCAAATCAAGGGTGAAGCCATGTACGCCTTGTCCGGTACTGTATACCATCAGTGTACTGGCGCCAAATAGAATGTAGCCGGCGGCCACTAAATCGCGCGGGGGCTGTAAAACATCTTCTAATCGGCCGCGCAAATCCCAATCTGTACAGCGATATATGCCAAAAATAGTGCCAATGCTAACGTTAACATCAATATTTGAGGAGCCATCTAAGGGATCGAAGACTAATACGTAGGAACCCTTTTTATATTTGGCCGGTATGGGGATGATTTCTTCGCGTTCTTCCGAGGCCATAACACATAAGCGACCGGAATGATCGCAAATGCGTACAATCATTTCATCGGCGAAGACATCTAGCTTTTGTTGAATTTCGCCTTGTATATTTACGGCGCCTGCTCTTCCTAAAATATCAACTAATCCAGCCCTGTTTGTTTTATGGGCAATGAGTTTGGCAACCAAGGCGATGTCATACAACAAGTTTGTAAATTCGCCATGGGCTGTCTCTGGCTGTTGATCAAAGATGAAGCGCTCGATCGTTTGGATTTTTTCCATCATTGTGTCTCCATGGGGTTCAAGGGGCTAGGGAGTGGGAATCTTTAACTGGTAGGATCATTTATTGAAGCTATCCTGAGTCGAAATAATTTTTCGAAATCAGCCTACGAGATTAGCCAAATAATATGCGATTGCGACTGACCACACAAGGGAATCTATACGATCAAGGGCGCCGCCATGTCCAGGGAACAGTACGCCGGAATCTTTTACGCCAGCTTCTCGTTTTATCATGGATATGGCTAAATCCCCCAGTGGACTGATGGCTGAAGCGAATAAGCCCAGCCCAAGCACGGCCGTTAACGGTAATTCAAAGTAATTACCGACGGCGACGGTTATGAGTGTCCCCAGGATAATGCCGCCAATATAGCCTTCGATGGTCTTGTTTGGGCTAAGCCGCGGTGAGAGTTTATGCTTGCCCAGAATGCTGCCGGCCAGGAATTTGCCGACCAAATAAGCGCCTGAATCGGCTATCCATGTGCCGATCATCGCTAACATGGTCCACTGCCAGGCCATGTTTTCAACCCTTCTCAGTAGGAAGAAGTGGCTACCCAACCAACCGACCAGTAGGATGCCTCCGGTCATAACCATCCAATCAGCTAATGTTGTCTGGCTTTGATTACGCTCGTATGACCATAAGGCGTGGGTCATGGCAATGAGCAAGCTGATGATTAATGCCGGGGCCAGGTAACTGGGGGAGAACCATTGTCCAATGATATACTGAATAAAAACGGCCGTCATCACTATCCACAATGATATATTCCAATTCATGGAGCGGAACATATGCACGTATTCATGGGCGGCTAATAGCAAAACGGCCGTTATAGGTACAAAATAATACCAACCACCTTTATAAATTAGGAAAAGAGCCAACGGCCCCATAGTAAATGTGATGAGTGCGCGTTTGAGGAACATGGGAAGCTATTTACTAGGAATCTTCGGCGACAAGGCCAAACCGACGGTGACGTTGATTAAATGCGATGATCGCTTCATAAAGTTCTTCTCGGCCAAAATCGGGCCAATAAGCAGGCGTGGGATAATATTCAGCGTAAGCCGCCTGCCAGATCAGAAAATTACTAATACGTAATTCTCCACTGGTGCGAATAACCAGATCGGGATCAGGCAAGCCACGGGTAAATAAATACGAACTAACCATCTCCTCGGTTAATTCATCGGGGGAAATATTATCAGCCAGCATTTTTCGCATGGCATGTAAGATTTCAGCCCGTCCCCCATAATTAAAGGCAACATTCAAAATAAGGCGCGTATTATTTTTGGTTAATTTCAACGCATTACGCACCTTTTCTTGTAATGTAGGGTCTATCCCCGTCAAATCCCCCAAATGATGTAAGCAAACCCCCTGTTTATGAAGATCATCCAATTCCTGGTCGAGAACACGGGCAAAAATCTTCATCAGTCCCCGCACTTCGCTTTCGGGGCGGCCCCAATTTTCAGTAGAAAAGGCGTAAATCGTTAATATTTGAACTTCAAATTCAACGCAAGCATTGATGATGCGGCGCAAGTTCTCGGCGCCGGCGCGATGCCCGGCAATTCGCGGTAATCCACGCCGCCGCGCCCAACGGCCGTTTCCATCCATGATGATGGCAATATGCACCGGCACTTTATAAGGTGTTAAATCGAGTGGCTTCTTTTGCCTCAGCGCCATATGTCAAACTTCCATGATCTCCGTTTCTTTGGCGTCGCCAATTTCATCAACTTTTTTCACATAGTTGTCTGTCAGGTCTTGCAAATCATCTTGACCGCGATGGAGATCATCTTCAGTAATTAATTTCTCACTCTCAAACTCGCGCAAATCATTCAAAGCGTCACGGCGCACATTACGAATAGCTACCTTTGCTTCTTATACACGGCGGCCCACCATTTTCCGCAGATCTCGCCGCCGCTCTTCGGTGAGTCGGGGGATATTCAGGCGGATGATTTTGCCATCATTATTGGGCATGATGCCCAAATTAGATTTCAAGATTGCGCGTTCGATGGCGGAAATAGCGTTGGCGTCATACGGCCGTATCGCCAACTGTTGCGGTTCAGGCACAGACACAACCGCCATCTGCTTAAGCGGCATATCCACACCATACATCTCCACAACAATCCTATCAACTAACTGTATTGAAGCCCGTCCCGTACGAAATGCTCCCAGGTCGGATTCAAGCGATAAAATAGCGCCGCGCATACGGCCTTCAGCATCATGCAACAGTTCACGTATCATCAGACCCTCCCAGGCAATAGGGGTAACGGCCGTTCAGCCTACAAACAACTTACCGGCCAAAATGCCAGCGCGCTAACCAATCAAGTATCACTCTCTTCAATATGGCAAATAGTAGTCCCCAAATCTTCTCCCAGAACATACCTGCGCACACTGCCTGATTGCCAAAAATTGAGAACGACAATGGGCATATTATTTTCCATACAAAGAGAGATAGCCGTACTATCCATTACGCGCAGACGAAGGTTCAAAAAATCAATATATGAAATCTTCTCAAAGCGGTGAGCGTCAGGATTCGTCAAGGGATCAGCATCATAAATCGCATCCACTTTAGTTGCTTTAATCAACACATCAGCGCCGATTTCCATGGCCCGTAGCGCCCCGGCAGAATCAGTTGTAAAGTACGGATTGCCCGTGCCGCCGCCAAATATAACCACCCGCCCTTTTTCCAAATGCCGAATGGCTCGGAGCCGGATATATGGCTCGGCAACGGTACGCATTTCAATAGAAGTTTGCACACGGGTTTCAATTCCAATCCGTTCCAGCGCATCCTGCAAAGCCAGGGCATTCATCACCGTAGCAATCATACCCATATGATCGGCCGTGGCCTGCTCCATACCTCGGCCAATCCCCACCGAACCACGCCACAGGTTGCCACCGCCAATCACCAAGGCTACCTGTACCCCTAAATCATAAACGTCCTTGACAATCTGGGCAACCTCTGCCGCCCTTGTAGGATCAATACCAAACCCATCTGGACCAGACAGAGCCTCACCGCCCATCTTGAGCAAGATACGATCATAGCGGCTTTTTGCCATTAAGTTTGTCTCCGTTCAGGGGATAAAGTAAGGGCGTTCAAA
The DNA here is from genome assembly GCA_024275635.1 of Chloroflexota bacterium. Classification (GTDB taxonomy): domain Bacteria; phylum Chloroflexota; class Anaerolineae; order Promineifilales; family Promineifilaceae; genus JACKCC01. The sequence continues at coordinate 22,491 of JAJRYT010000220.1, forward strand.
TGAACGCCCTTACCATCAGCCTAATCTAATTCTTCACCTAATTCAAACCGGGCAAAGCGGCGAATAATGATGTTTTCACCCGTTGTGCGAATTGCCTCAGTAACTATTTCTTTGATACTGGTTTCATCATCTTTTACAAAAGGTTGTTCCATTAAACACACCTCCTGGTAAAACTTTTTCATGCGCCCGGTCACAATTTTCTCCGCGATCTCTTCAGGCTTCCCTTCGGCCAACGCTTTCTCACGAAATTCGCCAATCTGCTGATCCAGCGCTGCCTGGGGAATGTCATCAATACTCACATAGCGCGGGGACATTGCGGCAATATGCAAAGCCAAATCATGCGCCAGCGTACGGAAGTTGTCGTTACGCGCCACAAAGTCAGTTTCGGAGTTTATTTCCAACATCACCCCCACCCGATTACCTGGATGGGCATATATCTCAATCAACCCTTCTTTCGCAGTCCGATCGGAACGTTCAGCGGCCCGCTCGGCCCCTTTTTTACGCAAGATTTCAATAGCGGCATCTACATCGCCATTCGTCGCTTCCAATGCTTTCTTGGTGTCCATGATGCCGGCGCTGGTAGCCGCGCGCAAATCCTTCACCATTTGTGTTGTAATTTTCATACTTCGTTTGTCTCCTACATATACCTGAGGATCGAGAATTGAACAATTTACAAGAGACTAGAAGCTGGAGGCTAGTCCAGTCTCCAACTCAATTTCGTGAATTATTTAATACCCAATCCTAAGCTCGACTTTGTACAAAATTCGAAATCAGAAATATTTCCAGATAATTTTGTAACCAGAGTGAGAATCTGATTTTAGTCAATGCAACTTTACTCGAGTACGAATATTTGAACATCGCATAAAAAGAGTGACATGCAA
>JAJRYT010000221.1 GCA_024275635.1 Chloroflexota bacterium
CGGCCATTGCTGCGGCTGGTTCCTCAGCCACCGGTTCAGCCGCTGGTTCTTCAGCGGCCGGTTCTTCGGTTACTGTTTCTTCCACGACGGGTTCTTCCACGGCCGTGGTTTCTTCTGGCTCTTGTCCGCCGCAGGCAACCAAAATGAATGCCAGGACGAGCAGTAAGCTCAGTAAACTCCAAGTTTTTCGATTTAACATTAGTTTCTTATCCTCCAAAATAGTATTTGACAAATAGGTGGATTGTTTAGCTGTATGTTTGTTGTTCTTGTTGGCCTCACCTCCTTTAGAATGCGTTATTGTGCTGGATTGTTGTTCGGCGGGTCACTAATTCGGTTGGCAAGAGAATCTCTTGCGGTGTTTGGGGTGGCGCGGCCATGATTGACAGTAATAGTTCTGCCCCTTTAACGCCCGAATCGAATAAAGCCTGACGAATGGTGGTGATGCGCAGATATTCGGCAGCTTCGATATTGTCAAAGCCGATGACGGATAAATCGTCGGGCACGGATAAACTCAGTTCTCTGAGGGCTTCAATGACGCCGATGGCCTGGGTGTCGCTGTAAGCGAAAATGGCGGTGGGGGGATCGGGTAAGGCAAGGAGATCGTGTGTCATTTGTTGGGCTTGGAAACGGCCGTGTTCCCCCTGACGATGATACTCTGGCCGAAAATCAATCCCAGCCTCCGCTAAGGCTCGCTTGTACCCGGTAAAACGATCTCGCACCGGCGAATTAAACGGATCGTTTAGATAATCGCTGATATAACCAATTTGGCGATGCCCCAGGTCAATCAGATGCTTTGTCGCCTGGTAGCCTCCGGCGGCATTATCTACCAACACCCGGTTCAAAGCGGGATGGTAGGCGTCCACCAAGACGGTAGGAATGTCAGCCAGGGCGAACTGTTCCACATCCATGTCGGAAGGGGTTAAGGAAACAAGAAGTAAGCCATCGGCCAGATTGCGCTGGGGGATAGAGCGCAGCGCCATGTCACGCCGGTCTACTTTTTCAATATCGAACAGGATGAGATCGTATTCGCTGACCGACAGGACGGACACAACTCCTTGCAGCCGCCGAACAACAGAGGGGTTGGTAAAGAAGGGGACAACCACGCCAATAGCCATCGTTTTGCCTTGGGAGAGGCGGCGGGCAGCTTGGCTGGGAATGAAATTGAGCGATGCGATGGCAGTTTGGACTTTCTGGCGCGTAGCTTCACTGACAGATGGACTGTTGTTAAGCACTCTGGATACAGTGCCGACGCCGACGCCGGCGCGTTTAGCCACGTCACGAATTGTCGTCTTGCTCATCCTCTTCCGCGCTTCTGCTCATGTTGCAAGGCCGTCTTAGCTGAGGGTGGGGGATGCGAGATGCGGTGATTGCAACTTGTACCGGTTGGATCAAATGGAACCGGTTCCATTTAGCGATACTATACAATAGGCAGGGGGGGATGTCAAGATGGAAAACGGCCGTCGCCCTTTCTCCATCGCTCCCAAAAACATTACAATTAGCATCTGAATACACAAAGGTTATCTGCGCCAGAGTTCCTCTACCGCACATTCCAGATGACAGATATCGAGTATCTCTTTTTACAGTACGCTGTTGTTAAACACTCTAGAATCTCAGTGGGCACGAATTTCTACCAAAATTCGCGTTAATTTGTATCAATTCGCTGCTAAAATTGGATTTACTGAATCTTGAACGATCGTTCATCAGATAATTGCGAGGGGGCGCTTTCACAATGTAAAAAATAAGACTCTGCCTACAGAAAGCTTTATAACCACCATCCCCAACATAGCTATCATCACAATCCATAGACGATTTTAGGAGATGCCCATGTTTTTCAACAAACGGATTATTTCTGTTTTGCTTGTTTTCTTACCGTCGGCGCTTCTGTTTGCCGGTTGCGTCGGCCTGACGCCTCAATTCAGTCACCAGGGACGTCTGCTTGACAGCAGCGGCGCCCCCGTTCCTGATGGCAATTACAGCGTCGAATACAAAATTTACCAGAGTAGCAGCGGCGGATCGCCTGTCTACAATGAAACGCAAACGGTCGCTGTCGAAGATGGATTATTCACCACATCCATCGGCGCCACCGACGTTATTTCGCCGGAGATTTTTTCGCAGCCCACCTGGATGGAACTCACCATCAACGGCGAAACGTTAACGCCGCGCCAACGATTAGAAGGCGCTCCCTTCGCCTTCAGCCTGATTTCCGGATCGGTCATTCAGGGAGCGGAAGATATCAATCGTGATTTTGGCGGGTTCACAGACACCGGGGCCGTAATGACGGTGTGGAACCAGGACAGCAGCGAAACAGGCGGTCATGGCCTGCTCGTCGTTAACCAGGCGGCCGCTCTCGGCGATGCGCGGCAAAACGTGGCCGCATTGCAAGCTCTTGCCGGCGGCGGCTCGGCCACAGGGCCGTTTCTGAATCAAACCGGCGCTTATGGCGCCATCATACGCTCCACCGCATATCGCGGCATGTATGCCGAAGGGGCAACGACGGTTGACGCAGCGTATTATGCGGCCGTTTTTGACAGCGCATCGGGCATCCTGCTTACAAACGGCGGCGTCTGTACCGGCTGCACGATAGCGTATGTGGCCCAAAATGACGGCACAACGCCCATTCGGTCCGGTGATTTTGTGGCCGTGAGCGGCGTACAGATGGACGCCGATCTGAATGTACCCGTTATGCTCGTTCACAAAGCGGTTGATTCGTCTGAGATTGTGATTGGCGTGGCGACTGGAGCCATGATGCGCACGCCTGTGGCTGAATATCAAGGCATGACGACTGGCGGATATGAAGTTGTGGGGGGGACGGCCGTCGCCAAGTCCTACGTTTCTATCGCCGTGCAAGGGTTGGTGCAGGCCAACGTGGCCGCTAATTCGACATTGAAAATCGGCCAATCTCTGACCATGAGCGATAATGGCGTCTCGGCCGCAGCCCCATCCCAGCCGGCGATCGGCCGTTTGATGAGTATGGCAGATGAAAATGGTCTAGCTTGGATTATGTTGAGCGGTCAGTAGGAGGAGGAAATCATGGCAAAATGGAAACGCATATCTTTACTGGCGCTGGTTCTGATTGTGGCGCTTGCCGGGGGATGGCTCGCCCTCTCCCTGACTGTCTCGCCAGCCACGGCGGAACCCTTGCCCAGCTCAGCATCCTTCAATATGAGCTGGGACGCAGCGGCTAACGGCGGGGCCACGATGAGCAGCAGCTCATTTATCTTGCTGAGCACCGCCGGCCAACCCATCGCCGGAGAAACGTCCAGCAGCAGTTACTCGCTTAACAGCGGCTACTGGGCCGGTATTGGCGACTTTATCCGTGAGCTGTTCCTTCCCCTGATTCAGAAATCATAGCAACTTAGGGTTCGCCCGAAAACAAGTTTTGACTTTGGGGGATTGGAGACTAGAGACTGGCGACTGGTAATCTCTAGTTTCCAGTCTCCAAATCAAACAGGAAAGTTAATAACGAGCGAACCCTTAAACATAGGTGCGACGCACTTTTGTAAGTGTGTCGCACCTCGGCGCTTCAATCCTCAACTAAATCCAATTCGGTTCCTGGTATGTGCCAAAAACCTCACGGAAAACATCCGTAATTTCGCCTAAAGTAGCATAAGCGCGTACCGCGTCCAGGATAAAGGGCATCGTATTGTCATTCCCTTCCGCCGCCCGCACCAGAGCGTTCAACGTTTGCGACACCTGCTCGTTATCCCGCTCCTGCCGCAGCTTGTTCAGGCGGGATACCTGCCACTCATACCCATCCGGATCCATTTCCAGGATAGGGACGCGCAGTTTCTCCTCCGGGTCAGCATACTTATTAACGCCGACAATACCACGACCAGCGGCATCAATTTGCCGCTGGTATTCGTAAGCGGCATTGGCAATTTCTCGTTGGAAAAACCCCTGCCCGATGGCTGGCAGAACGCCTCCCAACTCCTCTACCTGCTGCCAATAATCATAGACCTGTTTTTCGATTTTGTTTGTCTCGTGTTCGACAAAGAATGAACCGGCCAATGGGTCAATCGTATTGGTCACGCCGCTTTCCTCGGCGATGATTTGCTGGGTACGCAGGGCGATGGTGACGGCGTGTTCACTGGGAAGGGCCAGCGCTTCGTCCATGCTGTTGGTGTGCAGGCTTTGTGTGCCGCCGATGACGGCCGCTAACGCTTGAATCGCCACACGCACGACGTTGATTTCCGGCTGCTGGGCGGTGAGGGATGCCCCGGCCGTTTGCGTGTGGAAGCGGCACAGCCAGGAGCGCGGATTTTTAGCGCCAAACGTCTCGCGCATTTCCCGTGCCCAGATACGGCGGGCGGCGCGGAACTTGGCGATTTCTTCAAAAAAGTCATTGTGCGAATTGAAGAATAGACTGAGACGCGGCGCAAAATCGTCAATATCCAGACCGCGTTCCAGCGCCCAGCGCACATACTCCAGCCCGTCACCCAGAGTAAAGGCCAGCTCCTGGGCGGCGGTAGACCCGGCTTCGCGGATGTGGTAGCCGCTGATAGAGATGGTGTTCCACTGCGGCAAATGGTTGGCGCCGAATTCAATGGTGTCCGTCACCAGACGCATGGAAGGTTCGGGCGGGAAAATGAACTCTTTTTGGGCGATGTACTCTTTGAGGATGTCGTTTTGCAGTGTGCCGCGTAGTTTGGCCATGGACACGCCCTGCTTTTCGGCTGCGGCGATGTACATGGCCCAGATGATGGCGGCAGGGCTGTTGATGGTCATGCTGGTGCTGACTTGCTCGAGCGGAATGCCGTCGAATAGCAGTTCCATATCTTGCAGGCTGCTGACGGCGACGCCGCATTTGCCGAATTCACCCAGGGCTTCAGGAGCGTCGCTGTCGTAGCCCATGAGGGTGGGCAGGTCGAAGGCGACGGAGAGGCCCATGTTGCCTTGTTCGAGCAGGTATTGGTAGCGGGCATTGGTCTCTTTGGCCGAACCAAAGCCGGCGAACATGCGCATTGTCCATGGCCGTCCCCGGTGCATGGTGGCATGGACACCGCGCGTGTAGGGGTATTCGCCGGGGAAGCCCAGGTCGCGCACATAATCCAGGTCGGGAACATCCAACGGTGTGTAGAGCCGTTTAATCGGTTCGCTGGAGGTGGTGAGGAACTTCTCCTTACGCTCCGGGAAGCGAGAGGTAGATTTGTGTAATGTTGTTTCTTCCCATTTAGCTTTTCGTTTGTCGAGCTGGTCGAGTTTTTCCTTGTCGTACATGTGAGTTGTACTCCTTGCGCGTGGTTTGTGAATGAAAATCAGCGGGGTTAAAACCCAAACGCTAACGCATCAACAATGTGTTTGCTTTTCACTTTACCAACATATTGATAGATTTCTAAAGGTTCCTGATACGTGCCTAGGCCGCCTATTATGCTCTAAAATTCACTCCTAAAGAGAATTCCTTTACCAGATGGATAATTGACACGTTCAGAACTGTAGAGATTTGAGGCGATTGCAATGAAAGCCTGGGTGGTTAAGATTCGTTTGTCATGTAACAAATAGCAAATGAAGGATATTTTGAATCGCTCTTAGATAAGCTTTTGGGTTAAATTGAGGTGGCACAAACTGAAAAAATAAACCAACTTCGTCTTTTGTCTGAATGTATAAGTCGAAATTGACGGATGTATTTCTAGTGCTGGAGTTTTCCTCTGAAGCTGCGAGAACGGATTGAACCATTTCATCTATTCCAGATACGTTACTTTCCCCTAAGTGAAAGGTGATAATGGTGATTAACAAGCTCATAATGGCATGTAAAAAGAAAAACTGCAAGGAGCGGGCAATGTCAATCGCTATCGAACAAACTATACACGTAATATAAGTTGTTTTGCAAACTGTGCCCATCGGCCCTAATTTGGCGCTTTTTATCCTCAATGGCTTATTCCTACCTAGCTGTAGGGCGATTTTTCCTGGCTTAAAATAAGCGGCTTTGACGAAGAAGCAAGCCGACGTAGTTGGGTCGCGGTATGACACGGCATTGGGCGTATAGATGAGTTGCTACCGTCTGTTTTTTAGGCTTTTTAATCGCTGTTTGAACCATCCCTTCGTTGTTTTATCAAAAATTGCGGGGAACGGCCGTTTCCAATAACGGATAACGAATAACGGCCTTCCACCTTATATCGCTTCCACAATGATCTGGGCTATATCCTTCACCTGCATCGCTTCCCCATGTTCCCGATTGGCGTCGTGCATCATCGTGCCGCAGAAGGGGCAGCCGACGGCCAGAACCTCCGCGCCGGTCGCCTGCGCTTCGGCAAAACGATTCAGGTTAACAGCCTCAGAACCAGGCTCCTCTTCCTTCCACATTTGCGCGCCGCCCGCGCCGCAGCAGAAAGAATCCGTGCCGCTGCGCCCCATTTCCAACAGCTTGAAGCCAGCCTTCGCCAGCGCGTCGCGCGGTTCGCTCACGATGCCGTTGTGACGGCCGAGATAGCATGGGTCATGGAACGTCACCTTCTCCAGCTTGTTCCCGTTCAGCTTCAACTTGCCTTTGCCCACCAGATCGGCAATCAACTGCGTGTGGTGAAAAATATCGTAATGGCCGCCCAACTCGCCGTACTCCTTACCAATAGTCGTAAAACAGTGGGGGCAGCTGGTGACCATCTTCTTCTTGTCCGCCCCGGCGGCGTTGAGCGTTTCGATATTGCCCAGCGCCATCTCATAGTACAAATATTCATTTCCTGCGCGGCGGGCCGAATCGCCGGTGCAGGTTTCCGCATCGCCCAAAACAGCGAAGCTAACCCCGGCTTCGTGCATGATCGTCGCCAGCGAACGCACCACAGCCTGCGATTCCGGATTAAACGCCCCGGCGCAGCCGACCCAGAGCAGATATTCGTAATCAGGATTTTCGTCAACGGTGGGTACGGGGAAGTCAAGCGGTTTCGCCCATTCCATCCGGCTTTCGGTAGACTGCCAGGGGTTGCCGGTGCGCTCCATTCCCACAAACGCCCCCTTCAATTCGTCGGGGAAACTGCTTTCCATCAGTACCTGGTCGCGGCGGATGTGCATAATGTCTATCATCGGCTCGTTGCCGACGGGACAGATGTCCACGCAGGCGGCGCAGGTGGTGCAGGCCCACACTGCGCTCTCGCTGAGGACAAAATCGAGCAACGGCCGTTCCGCTTCCGCGCCAGCGGCGAACTCGTTCATGTGTGCTTTGAGATAATACCGCTTGTTGACCTCAATCGCCGCCGGGGACAGTTCCTTGCCCGTGTTGTAAGCGGGGCAAACCTCCTGGCAGCGGTTGCACATGATGCAGGCGAAAGCGTCGGTGATACTGGTTTGTTCCAGGTCGAAAAGTTTGGCCGCGCCAAACTGCTCGATGGATTCATCTTCAAAATCGAGGGTGAACGTCTGGCCCAGGTAGGTGCGTTCAGGCCGGGTCATGAAGTTGAACGGCCCCATGAAGAGGTGGGCGTGTTTGGTGTAGGGGAAGTAGGGCAGGAAGAAAAGAATCAAGCCCAATGCCAGCCACCAACTGGCGTGAACGCCAAAGTTGAGGGCGAAGGGCGACAGATTGGAAAAAGCCCCGGCCAGCAAATTGGCGAAGGGTTGCCAGCCGTCGCTGCCGTTTTGAGCAATGTCAATAGATGCGCCCAGAAAACGGAAGCCAACGTGAAAAAGGATGAACAGGCCCACGACCAACGAATCCTGCCAGACGCCGCCGTCCCGCGCTTTGGGGTTCAACTTGACGTTTTCGCGGATGGAGAGGACGGGGTCTTGGGCGGCGAAACGCCGCAGGAGGAAGTAAATGACGCCGATAATGACGAGGATGCTGAATATGTCGGCCGCTAACCGGTAAATATTGCCGATGATGTTGCCTTCCAGGAAATGGAAGCCGGTAATCAGCCCTTCCAGCACGTCGAGGATGTTGACGAGGCCGTAAAAGATGAAGCCCCAGGCGACGCCATAATGAAAAGCGGAGGATATTTTCCGGTGACGGATGATGCCGCCCTGGCTGGCCAGCGCCAACAAGCCTTCCCCGGCGCGCCGGAGGAAGTGGTCGAAGTTGAGCTTCCCCTGGCCGCGCAGGATGATTTTGAACATTTGACCGAAGGTGTTGTAGGTGGCCGTCAGGGAGATGGCGACCAGGAGGATGAACAGGACTTTTTCAGTGGGTGATAACATGGCTACCTCGTGTTATGACGTGAAAAGTGAAATGTAATGTGTGGTGCGCGGTGCGTCGTGCGTGATGCGTGATGCGTCGCGCGGGGCTATTCTAGCATCTTAAGTACCTTTTCGGCTAGAAAATGGGGCCAATTCCAGTTGTTTTGTTGGGTGATTTGGGCGCAGAGTTGTTGGCCGAGGATGGCGGCGTGGCGCATGGCGGAGGAAACGGCCGTCTCCCCCTCCCCCAGTATACATTCATTCAACTGCGCCAGACGCTGCTCAGTTATGACCCGCTCAATGTCAACGGCCGCTGCCGCCCCGCGCCAATGGCCGACTGCGCCCGCCTCCAGCCGCAGTAAGGCAAACAGATTGCCCATAATGATGAAATTAAAATCATGCCGCGCCGCCCAATGCTGACCGCGCAGCAATTTAACCTGCGTTCGCAGCAGGTAATACCAAAATCCGCCGCAAACCTGCTCGAACGCCTTTGCCAGATCATCCGGCGCCAGCGATTGGCCCACGATTTGGGCGACGTAGGCGCTAATCCGGCCGTCGCTGGCGTCGTACAAGACCATCGCCTCCACACTGGTTGGCGCGTTCGGCCAGGTCGAAATTTTTTGGCAGGTAGAGGCGGGGTGGAAGGCAAAATCCACGCGCAGAGGCATCGGCTCGGCGTCGTACACCGCCCAGGGATGGCCGACGCTGCTGATGAAGGCCAGGAGCAGGTCGCCGAACTGAGCCGCCCACGGCTTCCAATTTTGCTCAAAGCCGTTTAGAGCATCATCACGGATGAACAAGGCGAAATCGAGGTCTGACCATTCATCGCCGCGCCCTTCGCTGGTTGAGCCATAATTGATCAGGCCGACGACTCTGTCATCGGCCTGGACGGCGTTGAGAATTTGTTGCTGCACATCGCGGCGAACGTCTGATAAGTGCATGGGGGTTTGTTGTATTTGAACAGATTTAGTAAATTCAAAATCTACCATGAATTGCATAAATTTTGCACGAATTAAAACTTTTTTCGTGCAATTCGTGTTATTTGTGGCGAAAATCTTGATCTACCAAGATTGTGTGATGGTTGGCGATTATACCGGGATTTTGACGCGGTGCATTATGAAATAAAACGCAAAACGTGAAAGGTGACGGGGGGCAGGTATAATTGGGTGTTATGTGGAAGAAATGGGTGATGATGGGCGCGTTGGTCGGGCTGTTGGTCTCGTTGTGGCCGCGCGCCGGGTCGTTGTATGAGCTGACGGGGGAGGAGGAATGGCCGGGACAGTTGGCGGGCGCAGCGCATTGGTTGAACACGGCCGTGCGCCCCGCCCCACATCTCGCTCCCACCGCCATTACCCCATCCGGCTTGTCCCCCTTTGGCATGAACACCTTCTTGCAGCAGGAAGTGGAACCGGAAAAACGGGCACGCAGCCTGCAACTGATTCACGACGCCGGATTCCGCTGGATTCGGCAGGAATTCACCTGGGAAGATATCGAAATTCACGGCAAAGGGGATTTTATAGACCGGCGCAACGACCCGGATGGGGTGGACGCCTGGGCCAAGTACGACAACATCGTGGATTTGGCCGAGAAATATGACGTTGCCATCATCGCCCGGTTGAGCAATCCGCCGTCGTGGACGCGGGCTTTGCCCGATGAAGAGGCGGGCGCTCTGGCCCCGCCGGATGATTATGCTGATTTCGGCGATTTTGCGGCGGCGGTGGCAGCGCGCTACAAGGGGCGCGTCACCTATTTCCAGCTTTGGAATGAGCCGAACGGCAATGACGAGTGGGGGCTGGGAAATGTTGATCCGGAAGCGTTCACCGAACTGTTGTGCGTCGGCTACCAGGCCATCAAGGAAGTGAACCCCGACGCGGTGGTGCTGGCCGGGGCGCTGACGCCGACGATTGCGATGAACGGCCGTAACATGAACGACCTCATCTTCCTGCAGCGCATGTACAACGCCGGCGCCGCCGACTGCTTCGACGTGATGTCGGCCCAGGGGTACGGCCTGTTCTCCGGGGCGACTGACCAGCGGCTGCGGCCCACCGTCATCAACTACCCGCATCACCTGTTCATCCGCGACGTGATGGTGCGCAACGGCGACGCGGGTAAACCAATCTGGATTAGCGAGATGGGGTGGAACACGGCCCCGGAGGGTATTCCGGCCGATTTTGGGCGGGTGACGGCGGCGCAGCAGGCGACATATGGCGTGGAGGCGTATCAGCGGGCGCAGGCGGAATGGCCCTGGCTGGAAGTAGTCAATTATTGGTTTTTCAAGCGCCCGGCCGATTATGAAAAGGATCAATCCTGGTATTATTTCCACCTGCTGGAGCCGGATTTTACGCCGCTGCCCGCGTTTGGGGCGCTGGCAGATTATGCCAACAGCGGGCCGGCTGTGAGGCCAATGCCGGGCTGGGTGTACGTGTGGGATGGGTTACGGCCGTACCTCTTCCTCATCAGCAGCGCCATCCTATTCTTTGGCGTGCTGCGCTTCTTATTTCCCAAAGAGATTGGAGATTAGAGATTGGAGACCAGTCCCCGCGAACCAAAACCCGATTACCAATTACCGGTTGCCGATTACCAATTACCAATTACCAATCATCAATCACGGGTCGCCAACGCCTGCCAATACCGGATTATCCTTGTATTCATCTTATTGTTGGCAACCGGCCTGCGCTTTTACCGGCTAGACGCCCAATCCTTCTGGAACGATGAGGGCAACAGCGCCCGCCTGAGCGAGCGCCCCATCCCGGCCATCATCGAAGGGACGGCCAGCGACATCCACCCGCCGCTTTACTACCTGATCCTGCGCGGCTGGCGCGATCTGGTCGGCGACAGCGAGTTTGGCCTGCGCTCCTTCTCTGCCTTTGCCGGGGTGTTGACGGTGGCCGTGACGGTTGCCATTGGCAAGAATTTTGGGACACAGATTGACACAGATGACACAGGTAAGAAAAAAAATCTACGTTCACCCGTGTTTATCCGTGTCCCATTATTAGCCGGGTTGTTGACGGCCGTCTCTCCCCCCCTCATCTACTACAGCCAGGAAGCCCGCATGTACGCCCTGCTGGCTCTCTGGGCCGTTCTCTCCACCTGGCTGCTCCTAAAAATTCATAATTCACAATTCACAATTCACAATTCATTATTTTATCTCCTCACCATCATCGCCGGCCTCTACACCCACTACTTCTTCCCCGCCGTTCTCCTCACCCATAGTATCCTGATTTTCATTTGGCTGCGGCAAAAAAAACAGCGTTTATCCCTGTCGCCGCGTCACCTCTTCACCCGCTTACCTCTTCACCCCTTCATCCAATGGCTCGCCATCATGTTCGCCGCCTTCCTCGCTTACCTGCCCTGGCTGCCCATCTTCCTCAACCAGACCGGCGGCCGCCCCGGCGCGCGCGGCAATTTCTTCCAATTCCTGGCCGATGCGGGGCGCTGGCTGGCTTTGGGGACGACGATTGAGGCGAAAACGGCCGTTCTCCCCCTCATCGCCGCCGGGTTATTGGTTGTGGGGGGATTGGTGATCGGGCGCAGAGCGACGGCCGTTCTCCCCCTCTTCGTCCCCGTCCTCTTCATGGTCGCCGCCGGAACCACCCGGCCGGAATTCTTCAAATTTATGGTTGTGGCGGCGCCGTTCTTCTGTTTGTTGATTGGAGATTGGAGATTGGTTGATAGTCTCCAATCTCTAATCTCCAATCTCCTAATCATCATTCTCCTTTTCGGCAGCGGCCGTTCCCTCCAAGCCCTCTACTTCAACCCCGCCTATGCCCGCGCCGATTACCGGGGCATGGCCGCCCGCATCGCTGCCGAGGCCCATCCCAACGCCGGGATCATCCTCGACGCGCCCAACCAGTGGGAAGTGTTCACCTACTACCACCGCGCCGGCGCGCCCGTCTACCCCATTCCGATGGGCCGCCCCCTGCCTGACAAGATTGACGCCGAACTAACGGCAATTGCCGCCCGGCACGACCGGTTGTACGCCATCTTCTGGGGCGAAGCGCAGCGCGACCCGGAGCGGCTGGTGGAGCGCTGGCTGGATGAACACGCCTTCAAAGCGACTGACGAATGGGTGGGCGACGTGCGTTTTGTGACTTACGCTGTGCCGCCGGAACCGGCGGCGGCGATGGCGACGGCCGTCAACCTCCCCTTTGGCGACGCCATCACCTTGAACGGGTACACGCTGGCGAGTGACAAACTGGCCCCCGGCGACATTGTGCAGGTGACGTTGTTTTGGGCGACGGCCGTTCCCCTCCAAACCCGCTACAAAATCTTCCTGCACCTGGTCAACGAAAACGGCGAACTCATCGCCCAGCGCGACAGCGAACCCGGCGGCGGTCTCAACCTCACCACCACCTGGGAGCCGGGTAAAATCATAACCGACAATCACGGCATTCTCATCCCTGCCGGTACGCCGAACGGCCGTTACCAACTGCGCCTCGGCCTCTACGACCTGACCGACCCCAACGCCCGCCTGCCCATCCAGACCGGAGCCGGCCGGATTGACGCCTATTCAATTGCCACAATTTCAGTGGAATAACCGGCCCAAACTTCGCCAAGAAACGCAGAAAAAAACCGCCCAAAGCGTTTTGGAAGATTAGGAGACTCAATCTCCTAATCTCTTAAATTTCATCTTTCGTGGCGCCGCTTCGCGGCACGTTGAACTCCGATAGATTATATAAGCTTGTCGGTGAAGGCGGGCAAAGCGGCCGTGCCGCCGGTGTGCCAGAACAACACTGTCTGCCCGCGCGTGATAGCGCCCCAGCGAATCAAATCAATCAGGCCGCCCATCGCCCGCCCCGTGTACACCGGGTCGAGCAAAACGCCCTCCATCTGCGCTACCAGATTGATCGCTTCCCGCTCCGTCTCTCCCACGATGGCATAGCCGCCGCCGAGATAATCGTCATTGACGACAACCCGGTCGGCGACGGATAGCTGGCCTAACCCCAGGTGAGTGGCGGTTGCCGTCGCCAGCGCCGCCACCTGCGTTTGCACCGCGTCCGCCGGATGGTCTACGCTGATGCCCAACACCTGCCCGTCGTAGCCGTAAATCTCCGCCCCCAGGACGATGCCCGCCTGAGTGCCGCCGCTGCTGCTGGCGAAGACGATGAAATCGGGCGTAATCTGTTCCGCCTGGAGCTGCGCCATCAATTCCTGCATCGCTAGGACGTAGCCGGTCGCCCCCAGGACGTTGGAGCCGCCCAGCGGGATGGGATAGGGAGTACGGCCGTTGGCTTGCAGCGCGGCCGTGACCTCGGCCATCGCTTCGCTGCGCGGCTGGTCGCCGGCCCAATGAATTTGCGCGCCGAGCAGTTTGTCAATCAAAATGTTGCCGGTGGTGAGAGGCGGCGCCTGGCCGCTTAAAACGATGGTACAGCCCAGCCCGAATTTGGCGGCGGCGGCGGCCGTTTGGCGGCAATGGTTGCTCTGGCTGGCGCCGGTCGTCACCAGATGATCGCAGCCCTGGGCCAACGCTTCTGCCACCAGGAATTCCAATTTGCGCGTTTTGTTGCCGCCGGTCGCCAACCCGGTCAAGTCGTCCCGTTTGATAAACAGTTCTGGCCCTTCCAGATGTCGGCTGAGCCGTTCCATCGGTTCGATTGGCGTTGGTAAGTGGGCGATGCGGATGCGTTCTGGATATTTCGGGTTCATAACGACCTCTCCTGTTTGATGATGGCTGGATTATAACGTCTCTCAGGCGCGCCGTCAGCCATTGCGCCGGGGAAAGGTTTAATTTAAGCTTGGTGGCGGAAACTGGCGGGGAAATCTTTGCGTTGAAAAGGAATTTGCGTGTGGTCGAACAGGAATTAGATTGGGAACCGGTGGAAGACGTTCTGGTTAAATCGCTTTTGCATAAGCTGATGGTGGCGTTCCACGCCCCGGCGGGGTGGCCGGTGGGCGTAGTTGTGTTGTGGGAACTGCTGTGGCTGGGAATGGCGGCGCTGCCCTGGTGGTTGCTGCTGGATGGCCGGTCGGCGCTGCTGGCGACGGCCGTGCAGGGGGTGTTTACGTTGGCGGACACGGCCGTTTTCATCACCCTCCCCCGCCAACGCCTCTCCTTTGGCCCCTGGCAGGCGCAGTTGGCGGTGTTGAGCGTGCCCCGCACGCTGGCGACGATGGGCTTCAGCCTGGCTGGTTGGCAGTGGGGCTGGGCGTGGGGCGTGGGATTGGCGACGGCCGTGCAGCTTGCCGCTTTTGTCGCGTTGATTTGGGGGGCGATGATTGAACCTTTCCGCTTGCAATTGAGCGAACTGTCGCTGTTTACCGACCGGCTGCCGGCGGACGCGCCGCCAATCCGCATTTTGCACATCACCGATTTGCACGTGGAACGATTGACGCGGCGCGAAACGGCCGTTTTGCAGCAAATCGCCCAAACCCGGCCCGACATCATCCTTATCACGGGCGATTATGTCAATCTTTCCTACAACCAAGACCCGGAAACCCACGCCCAGGTGCGCCGTCTTTTGCGCCAGATGACGGCGCCGCACGGCGTTTACGCCGTGTTGGGCAGCCCGCCAGTGGACTTGCGCGAAGAAATTGTGCCTCTTTTCGATGGGCTGCCGGTGACGCTGCTGCGGCAAAGTTGGACGAAAGTAGACCTGGGCGCAGGGCGGCAGTTGGTTTTGGTGGGCATGGATTGTACCCACCATCTGCCCACCGACCGGGCGCGGCTGGCAAATTTGATGACGGCCGTGCCCAACAGCGCGCCGCAGGTATTCCTGTATCATTCGCCGGAGCTGATGCCCCAGGCGGTGGAACAGGGTATAGATTTATATTTGTGCGGCCACACGCATGGCGGACAGGTGCGCCTGCCATTCATCGGCCCCATTTTGACCAGTTCCCAGTTGGGGCGGCAATACGTGATGGGGTTGTACAAAGACGGCCGTACCCACCTCTACGTCAGTCGTGGCATTGGTCTGGAAGGATTAAGCGCCCCCCGCGTCCGCTTCCTGGCTCCCCCTGAAATGGCCCTGATCACCCTGCATGGTCAAAGCGAGAGTTAGTATTTGTAGTCCGTAGTCCGTAGTCCGTAGTCCGTAGTCCGTAATTCGTAAAGAGGAAGACGCCTGACACGGCGCCCTCCCTCTCAATCCTCGATCTCCCTGCCAACCGCCTGCGCCAACGCCTTCATGTCGCGTACCAGTTGGGCAAAACGCTCCGGTTTCAAGGATTGCACACCGTCGGACAGCGCTTCCGTCGGGCGGGGGTGTACTTCAATAATAAGGCCATCCGCTCCGGCGGCAACACTGGCCTTGGCGGCGGCGGATACATACTCCCACTTACCGGTCGCATGGCTGGGATCGGCAATAACCGGCAGATGGGATAAATGTTTGGCGACAGCAATCGCGTTAATGTCAAACGTGTTGCGGGTATACGTTTCAAATGTACGAATACCACGCTCGCACAACATGACACGGCCGTTGCCATGACTCAGAATATACTCCGCCGACATCAACCACTCTTCGATTAAACTGCTCATTCCCCGCTTCAATAAAACCGGGTGCTGTGACTTGCCCACCGCATGAAGCAGCGCGTAATTTTGCATGTTACGCGCCCCAATCTGCAAAATATCGGCATACTCGCATACCAGCGGCACCAGCGCCGGTTCCATTACCTCCGTGATAATGGGCAGGCCGGTCTGTTCGCGGGCTTCGGCCATATATTTTAGCCCTTCTTCGCCCAGACCCTGAAAGGAGTAGGGCGACGAACGCGGCTTAAAGGCCCCGCCGCGCAAAATATGAGCGCCGGCTTCTTTGACGGCGTGAGCCGTTTCCAGAATCTGGCTGCGGCTTTCCACAGAACAAGGCCCGGCCATCAGGATCAACCCTTTGCCGCCAACCATATGCGTCCCCAGGGGAAAGGTGGTGTTTTCCGGATTAAATTCGCGGCTGGCGATTTTGAACGGCTTGAGTACAGGGACAACCCGTTCCACTCCCGGCAAACGCTCTGCCTGTTCATGATTCAGGGGACGGCCGTCCCCGATAATACCAATAACCGTTTGTTCATTACCATCAGACAAATGAACTTTACACCCGGCGTCTTCAGCCCAGGCGATAACGGCCGATTTTTCGCGCATTGTTGCCTGCGCCTTCATAATCACAATCATCATTACAAAAACCCTTCGTTTACAAGTAAACAAACCGGTCAGATACCGGTTTTCAAGATAGCTTCCATTGTAAACGAATCAGGCATGACTGCCGAGCATCCGCATCGCCGCTTCCATCATCGTCACCTGAATTGGGCGAACCAGCGGGCGCTCTTCACGGTCTGGCCGCAGCGACACCGCTTCGCGCATGTATACATGAACAACCTCCTGGGCTGTCCGTGTGGTATTCCAATGAATGAGCACCCGAATGCACAAAGGAAGCCCGCCGGGCACAGCCATCTCATGCCCGCAAAGAAGCGCGGCATCATACCAGCCCATCTGCCGGGCGGCCAAAGCGGGGTAAGCAGCGTTCAAATCCACTGTTGTGGTGAAGTAAACGCTGGCAACATCATCCGGGTGCAAATCATTCAGACGCACGACGGCCTCCAGCAGCTCCCGCGTCGCTGCTAAAATTTCTTCGGCGTCATTTTTTTCTACTGTGATAGCCCCGCGAATACCCCGGCAAACCATTGGTTTATTTGCATTACCCATACTTGTATGACCATTTTCGTTCATGTACATGTTCCTTACTCCTTACCTTTTTGAATATTTTCTTGCCAGGGGCTGCCCTGGAAACAAAAAAGACGCGGCTGCTACGCCGCGTCTTTGTGGACTACGTTTGTCTTTGCTTACTTTAGCTTCTTAACATGCCAGTACGCTTCGACCTCCGGCCCAACCAGTGCGGCGCAGGTGATTCGTAAAAAAATAAAAATAGAAGCTAAAGAAAGCGGTCATTTTCGACATGATGGGAGCATCATAACATGGGGATGGGGTATCGTCAAGCATTTTTGGAAAATTGAGGCGATATATTTTTTTAAATCGTGTTTGGAATGAGAGTCACTTTGGTTTTGTTGGGTTATTGATTGTCTTCGATCCAGGCCAGCAATTCGAGAAGAAAGGTGTCGCTGAGTTTTTTGGTTTCTTCCAGCCGGTGGGGCGGTTGGCTGCTTTGGAATAAATCTTGAAGCGTCTCAGCATCCCCACCGAGCATGTGCCCCTGGTGGCGTACCAAAACCAGGGGACGGGGAGCAATGTGCGGTATCTGGCGGTTTAGAAGATAGGTGTATGGATTGTAATTTTGGAAGATGTGCGCCGGGTTAAAGGCTGACTGTGCCCGGCCAATGGCGATCACACCGCGAACCGATCGAACGCCCGCGGCCCACAGGATAGCTAACCCGGCGGCTAACGGCCGTCCGATGATAATTGGCGCGCCGGGTAGCATTTGTATCAACTCGCGCAGGTCTTTGCAAAGATCATCGGGGGTTAGCGGACGGTTGACGCTGGCGTGCAGTAGGTAACGGAGCGGGTCGAAGCCATAAACTTCATAACCGGCGGTCGCTATCTTGGCGCAGAGTGCGTCGTCGCGGCGGCTGAAGTTGCCGTAACTGCCCAGGTAGAGCAGGCTGGGCGGAGTCAGGTTATCGCCGGCGGCGGGATAGTAATAACTTTCAATGACGGAACCGATTCCCAGAGGCCACATGTTGACACGACCATATTCCGATATCGGGAACCCCAGAAAGCCAAAGTTAATCTTGCCGAATCGTTCTTTAGCCCATTCTTTGACCGCATGGATGTCCATGTCAAAATTCTGGTTGCCCGGCAGCCCGTCGCTATCTCCTGTTCCGCGCAAATCAAACACAAGATGAGCGATACGGCCGTCTGGCCCATAAGATCTCATTTCCTGGCGGGCGCAGGTAATGACGCTGGATTTGGTTAGCGGGTATTTGGGAACCCATACGCGTAAGACGCGCAAATTTTCATCGGGCGTGTTGACAGGTGTGACCAGGATGCAGTCCAGATACAGATCGTCATCCGTCAAAATGCCAAATGTTTCTTCAATGTATGGGTCTATCTGAGTCATGGTGTTCTTTTTGATTCGTATTCTAGTAATTATGTAATTGGGTAATTGGGTAATTGTCGATTGAGTAATTACCGAATTACATAATTACTCTAACAGCAAGATAATTTACCAACCTCTAGTTGTTAGTTATTGCTCGTATTTACATCATACGCATAATTGGGAATCAAGTCTATGGTTCTGGCGGCTATTTCGACCAACGTTTGGTTCGGGTTGAAGTAGCCGCTTAACATTTCCTGGAGCGTGACAGAGAAGGTGAGTTCTTCATAGAGGGATGTGACCAGCGCTCCATGTTCCTGGGGCAGTCCCCAGCGCCCAGTAATGGTGACGGCGTCGCGCAGTTGGGCGACGATGGCAGCGCCGTAGAGGTCGCTTAAACTTGGGCCGTTAGCCGATAGCGGCTGCTGTCCCCAGGCGTCAATGAATTGGCGCGGTTGGTCGGCCGTTCCCCAGCGCAGGGGAATTTTGCGCTCGGATTCGACGGCCAGCCAGACGGGGTAGCCTTCGTTGAACCAATAGCGAATAAAGGCGGCGGCCGTTTCCCGGTCGGCCGTGTTTGTAATACCCCAATTTGTCATCTCGCCCAAGTTAACCGGCTGGGCGGCCGGGTCACGGCCGTTCAGATGGGTGATGATGCCGCTGTTTTGCGCCAGGTAGCCGGAATCAGCCGTACAATTTTTACAGGTGGGCCGGGCGCTGCTGTCCAATCCGGCTAACTGCGGCAGGATGGCCGGTGTGCTCATAATTAATCCGGCGCGACCGGCGAGGTAGGCGTTGCGGGCGCTGGTGTCTGTTTGCACCCCGGTGGGGCTGTAGTTATGAACAATGTTAAAATAAAAATCCAACGCCTCCTGACAAACCGGTTCCAGCAGGCGCACTTCCCCTGTCTCGTCAATCAGTTGGCAGCCGTTGGCGGCGGCGATTTGTTCGAATGCCTGGTGGGTGGCGACCAGGTTTGATTCGGTGGGGATGACAAAGCCGGAAATAAGGGCCTGGGTGTTGGAGATGGTTTGGGCCATGGTCAACATGGCGTCGTAGTTGTCCGGCGGCGACAGGTCGAAATCACGCAGCCAGTCGGCGCGGTAGATGAGAAGCTGGGGGTAGCCGTCGCTGGGAATGGCGGCGGCGGCGGCGCCGTTTTGGGTGACGGCGGCCAGTGCATTGGGATCGAAGGTGTCACGGCCGATTTCGTCAAGGATAGCGCCGGTAATGACCGTATCCAAAATCCCTTGTTCGGCCCACCCCATCGTGTACTCGATTGGATGCAGCACAATGTCGGGCAGGGGCAGGGCGTCGGAGAGTACGGCCGTTGCCATCAATTTGGGCAGCAGGGTTGGCGCAACCAGCATCAATTCGACATCAATCTGGTTGGCCCGGCTAAATTCGACGGCCATCTGGTTGAGGGCCTGCGCATGTTCCGGCGAGGTTTCGTTAATCCAGATGGTAAGGGAAGGGATAGGGCCGGCGGGGGGAAGGACAGGGAGGGAAACGGCCGTTCCCGGCGGCGCAGACAAGATAACCGGTTCGGGCGTGTTGGTGGGCGCAGCCTGTGCCTGGGCTGTAGCTGTTGCCAGGCGGGGCGTGACAGGTTGGCAGGAAACGGCCGTTAGCGTCAGCAGGATGAGCAGACATGCCTGGATGATACGGCGACGAGGTGAGCGAATACGGCTTGAAAAATTAAATTTCACCTTGTCGCCCCTTCACCCGCTCATGGATCACCCGCAAACCGGTCAGCGTCAACCAGGGGTCGGCCACGTCAATGATGCTGGTATGGTTGGCAATCAACTGAATAAGGCCGCCCGTTCCTAATACGCGAATAGGCTGCCCCTGGTCGGGATGCTCAGCGAGCAGCCGTCCCACGATGCCCTCGCAAAGGCTGACGTAGCCATAAACTAATCCTGACTGCATGGCCTGAACGGTGTTGCGGCCGATGGTGTGCGGCGGCGCTTCCAGAGCCACCTGACCCAACTGGGCAGCGCGGCTGGCGAGGGCGTCGGCCGTTAGCTGCAAACCAGGCGCTATGACGCCGCCCACCAGTTCGCCCGCCGCCGAGATTACATCGAACTTGGTCGCTGTGCCCATGTCCACCACAATGCTGGGGCCGGGGTGCAGATGGTAAGCGGCGACGGCGTTGACGAGCCGGTCTGCGCCTACCGCTGCTGGTACATCGGTTACAACCCGGATGCCTGTATCCAGGTGCAGGCCGGCTTCCAGCGCGGTGTGGCCCAGGTACTGCCGGCAGGCGCGGGCGAAGGTGGCGGTAAGGGCGGGGACGACGCTGGCGAAGATGATATGGGTAACGGCCGTGTCCAAATCAGCGTCATGCAGCAGCGCTTTCAGGATGATGCCATATTCATCAGCCGTCTTTTCATGAGCCGTAAGCAGCCGCCACTGTCGCAGCCAGACGCGCCCTTCACAAATGCCCAGGGTAATGTTTGTATTGCCAATGTCAATTGCTAATAACATGAAAAGTGACCTGTTATCCGGTACAGCATGGTGGGAGCAATTTTACAAATTGTTCGCCAAACGGGATTGTATAAGGCACAGGTATCGGTGACAAGGGAATATTAGGTGAACCTCGATTGCCCTGGGTTAACATCAAGTTATCCGCAGCCATTTACATCAACCACGCAAATAATGATGAGCGGCGCTTCCCACTTTAGTCATTTCGCACTTTAGTCACTTCGCACTTACGGTTTACCGCGTTATGTTACACTGGCGCGGTTTGGCGGATTATGCTTTTTTTGCGGGACAACCTCAAATTAAAGGAGAATTTGAACGATGATTTATACTGAAGGACTGAGTAGTTGCCTTGGCTGCCAGGCATGAATCGGGTGAGGATTCAGCCCGGTGGGTGAGGTAGGTAGGGGATTTTGCCCGCTCGCTGCCGCCGAAATAAATGAAGATATGCAAAACGGCCGTTACGTGGCTCCCAAATTTGGTAACGGCCGTTTGCGTGGCTGTGGTAATATAGTTAACCCCAGAGGCGGGCGCCCCCTGAGTAGTAATAACAGTGTAAAAGATGTCGCATCATTAAGCCTAGTTGTAACTGTCATATGGCGATAGTGACATTTGTCACATTCGGGCGAGGATTTGTCATAAGAATGGCCGACGAATGGGGGAGAAACTGTGCCGGTGGAGCGGACAGGGGCCATATCTGGCTAACGCGGCCAGGTGTTGGGCCGTGCCGTACCCTTTGTGCCGGGCGAAACCGTAATGGGGAAATTCAACGTCCACTTCTATCATGTGCCGGTCACGGGTGACTTTGGCCAGGATGGAAGCGGCGGCAATGCTGAGGCTTTTACCGTCGCCGCGAATGATGGATTGCTGTGGAGTCGGGAGGGTTTTGAGGCGGATACGGCCGTCTATTAACAAGTATTCGGCGGCGGGAGTGAGTTGGGAAACGGCCGTGACCATTGCCCGCTTCGTTGCCGGAATAATCCCGATCTCATCAACGACTGGCGCCGGAACGGCAGCAATGCCGAACGCCAGCGCGTGTTGGAGAACACAAGTATAAAGCCGTTCGCGCTTCTTAGCCGAAAGCTGCTTGGAATCATTGACGCCTTGCAGCGCTTCGAGACGATGCGGGTCATTGAGAGGCAAGATCACAGCCGCCGCCACAACCGGCCCGGCCAGCGCCCCTCGGCCCGCTTCATCCAGCCCGGCCACATAAGCCAGGCCCGTTTCTGAAAGGATGCGATTTTCTAATGCAATATTGGGTGTCACGACAGTGAGCGGCGCCTCACGCTTCCCGCTTCACGGGAATGGCCGGTTGATCATACACGCCCATCAGCAAATTCCAGCGAATTTTGACTGCTTCCCAGACATTCTTCAAATAATCCAACCGGCTAACGTGTGTGCCTTCGGCGTCAATCCAGTCGGCGGCGATTATTTGAATTTTGTAGTGGAAGCGGCGCGCCAGGGCCAACGCTTCATCGTCAATGCTCCAGCCATTCATCTGGGTTACCGCAAAAATACGCCCGGCGGCGGGGGCGGTGAACGCTTTGAACCCGCAGCGCGTGTCCCAGATGCCGGGAACGACCAGGAGTTGAATGAGCAAATTACCGGCATTGCCCAGGAAACGTTTCAGGGCTGGTTGGGAAACAGCCTGACGCGCGCCGGCTACATCTTTGCTGTCGCGTGAAGCGATGATGACATCATTTCCCTGTTCCAATAAGGGTTTCATCTGGTCAAAATGGGCGATGTCGGTGGAATTGTCGGCATCGGTGAAGAGACGAACATCGCCGCGCGCGGCCAGCATCCCTTCGCGCACACTGTACCCTTTCCCCCGATTTTCGCGGCGGTTAATCCAGCGAACCCCTTTTTTCTTGGCGGCAAAGGTTTGGACGACGTGCAGGGTGTTGTCTGTTGGCCCATCGAGAACGATGAGCATTTCCCAGGTAAAAGGTTGGGCGGACAGGTAGCGGTAAATGGCATCGAGCGTGCGGCTGATGCGTTTTTCTTCGTTGTAAGCGGGAATGATGACGCTTAAATAAGGCATACTGTTTTTCATGTTTAGCAGGTCAGCATTTCAGCCAGTCAGCTTGTCGCCTGAAATGCTGACCTGTGGCTTAGCTGAACGTAATTAACCGGGCAATCTTACCGCTCCTGATTAGCTGCGTCAACCGGGGTGAGAACGGCCGTTAGCGAATCGTCGTCTATGCGTCGGTTTGATTGGATGGCGCGGCGTTTGGGCAGCATCTTGAAGAGACCGAACAGGCCGGCCAGTTGGCCGCGCAGCCGCGCCCGCGCCGCTTTGCCGCGCCAGGCGCGTAAGGCGTCACGGGTGATGCGGAGTTGGGCCTGTATGATTTTGCGCCAATGGCGGCGCAGCAGGCTGGCGGGGTAGTTTTTCCAGATGAGGTAGAGGAAGTTACGGCCGTCATAATAGCTGCCGGTCACAGCGCCGCCGGTGGCCTTGAGTTTGTGGTAGACAACGGCCGTGGGTACGTACAACACCTTCCACCCGGTCAGATGCGCTCGCCAGGCAACATCCACATCCTCGCAGGAAAAGAAAAAATCGTCATCTAAAAAGCCGATCTCCTCCAGCAGTTGGCGGCGGTAAGCCGACGAGCCGCCACAGGCGCCAAAAACTTCCTCTTCGACATCATACTGACCCACATCCTGCTGCCAGACGCCGCGATTGCCGGGGATGCCGTCCAGCCGATAAAAATCGCCGGCCGTATGGAAATGGTCGCGCCGGTCGAACAGCAGCATTTTGCTGGCGATGATGCCTACATCAGGACGGCGGCGGAAGGCGGTCACGATTTCTTGCAGCCAGCGGGGATCAACTTCGGTGTCGTTGTTGAGCAGGATGATGAATTCGCCCTGCGCCGCCCGCCAACCGGCGTTGCACGCGCCGGTGAAGCCGTAATTGCGGTCGAGTTGAATCAGGGTGACTTCCGGGAAATGGTCGCGGACGTAGGCTTGTGTGCCGTCGCTGGAGCCGTTGTCTACAAGCAGAATCTCGAAGTCGGCGCTGGTTTGCTGGCGCAGGGAGGTGAGGCAGGCGGGGAGGTGATGACGGCCGTTCAGGTGGGGAATGATAATGGAGACGGTGGGCATGAGAGGAGAGCCGTCAGATTAAATCCAGAAAGTCGTCACGCGATAGGTCGGCATCACGCAAAATCTTTCGTAACAGACCGCGTCCAATATCCTGGCCCGGATGAACGGGGACTGTGGCAATGCGGTCGTCAGCGTGTTTAAGGCGAACATGACTCCCTTTTTGACGAATTGTTTCAAATCCAACTTTATGAAGGGCGGCGATAACGTCGCGCGCTTTGAGAATAGGCAGCGGGGGCATTAGACCAATACTTTTTGGACGCCGATAAATTCATTTGTTAGTTCTTGCTCTTCTTCAAGGCAAAGCGTAATGACTTCTTTGATATTTGTCATTAACTCGTCAATTGTTTTACCTTGACTGTAGCAGGCGCGTAGTTGAGGCACTTCTCCGACGTAAAGTCCATCCTCATCCCGTTCAATCATGACGAAAAATTCTTGTTCTTTGCGAATCATTGGTTTCCTCTCGAAAAAGATGTTAGAAGCAATTATAACATGGCTTTAGCGCAAACTGTTTTACACTTCACGCTTCACATATTTTTCCATGTAGTTGGCTAAGGCTTCCGGCCACGGCCGTAACGTAATCCCGATGGCGGTCCCAGCGATGTTATGCAGGGCGGCGTAGGGAGGCGGGGTAGACGGCCGTTTGAACTCCTTGCTTAAAATGGGCGTGTTGGTCACATTTTTCAGCCCAGCCTGGCGCAAAATCTCGTTGGCAAATTCCCAGCGCGAACAAGCGCCACTGTTGCTCAGATGATACGTGCCGTATTGTCGGGTTGTGATCAGGTTGGCGATGGCGGCAGCTAAATCTTTGACGTAGGTAGGATTGGCAACCTCGTCCACCACGACGCGCAGTTGGCCGGTTTTGCGGGCGCGGCTGAGGATGGCATGGATGAAGTTGCGACCGCCCGGCGCGTACAGCCAGGAGAGGCGCACGATGTAATATCGGGACAGGAGGGATCGGACGTGAAATTCGGCGGCGGCTTTGGAACGGCCGTAAGGGTTACACGGGTTTAGCGGCATCCACTCTTCGTAGCCGTCCGGTCGGTCGCCGGCAAAAACCTCGTTGGTGCTGATATGTACCATCTCGGCGCCAAATTCGCGGCAGGCTAGAGCCACGTTTTGGGTTCCCAGCCCGTTCACTTTGTAGGCCAGTTCCGGGTTCAGGGCGCAGCCGTTGACGTCGGTGTAGGCGGCGGTGTGGATGATGAGGTCGGGGTTGTGGCGGGAAACGGCCGTAAACAGTCCCTCGCGCTCAGTTATGTCTACTTCTGGCAGGTCAATCCCCGCCAGATCATGCCCCGCCAAAGCGGGTTGCAGGGCCGTGCCCAGCTGTCCCAAAACGCCGGTAATGAGAATTTTCATAAGTTTTCTTCTAACAACGTTCGTAGTCAGATACGCAATAAAATGGAGTACCGTCAAGCGAAGCCGGCCATTCTGTAAACTACGTGGCTAACTACGAGCGGGTTTTATCTTCCTCCTCGCTTAAGTTCAATTCGATTATACCTGCCCTTCACAGCGCAGGCGAAGCGCGAAAGCAGACGATTTGCCGCCAAAACCTTTACGTTTTACGATTTAAGTTTTAGACTTTCATTATGCACATTGATATTTTCACCCTGTTCCCGGCGATGTTTCCGGGTTATTTGAATGAATCCATCCTCAAACGAGCGCAAGAGATGGGAAAGTTGTCTGTGGCCGTGCATAATATCCGCGATTATGCTCAGGGGAAGCATCGTGTTACGGATGAACCGCCCTTCGGCGGCGGCGGCGGCATGGTGTTGAAGCCGGAGCCGATTTTTGCGGCGGTGGAATCTTTACTCATTAATCATCAATCCGACAAATATGAAGATTTAAGATTAATGATTAAGTCGCCTCTGATTTTGATGAGTCCGCAGGGACGGCCGTTCACCCAAGCCATCGCCCAGGAATTGGCCCAACAGGAACGGCTGGCGCTGCTGTGCGGCCGTTATGAAGGGGTGGATGAGCGCGTGCGGCAACATCTGGTCACGGATGAAATTTCTATCGGCGACTACGTGTTGACTGGCGGCGAACTGGCGGCGATGGTGGTGGTGGATGCCGTCGCCCGACTGCTGCCTGGAGCGCTGGGAGCTGAGGGCGCGGCGGATTGTGACAGCCATGCCACCGGCTTGCTGGAAGGACCGCATTACACCAAACCGGCCGTTTTCCGTGAGTGGGCTGTGCCGGACGTGCTGCGTTCCGGCCATGCGGCCAACATCGCTCGCTGGCGGCGGGAGCAGGCGCTGCGCCGTACCTGGCAGCGCCGCCCCGATTTGTTGTTAACGGCCGTATTGACTGAAACCGACAAAGCTTACCTGGCCGTTCTGGCGGAGGAAGAAGCGGGCGTGCTGGTCGAAAAAGGAGAGGACAAATCGTAAGTTGGAAATTTAGCGGGATATGGTTCCATTGGTAGATAGGCGACTGGCGGGGACAAGGCGGTGAACCGCGAGTGGAAAGTGACTAAAATGACTAAAGTGGGGAGTGGCTAGAGTGGGAAGTGAGGTGAAGGTATGCGTGGTTGTTTGCGTTTGTTAGCTGGTTTGATCGCATTTTTATTTGTTATTGCGGCCGTGTTGGCCCTTTTTGTCGTTAATTTGGCCCAAATCGTTACGGATCGCGGCACGATGAAGGAAGCGTTAGATTTAGGGCCGTTGGTTGTTGAAGCAGGGCCGCTGCTTCTGGTTGAGGCGATGCAGGAAGAAGCTGGCGCGCGCGGCGTGGCGGTGGCGGATATTGACACGGCCGCTTTGCAGGCGGCGGCTCGTGAAATTGCGCCGCCGGAATGGACCAATGCCCAGATTGATACGGCCGTTGACGCCCTGTTCGATTACCTGGAAACGGGGGATATGGATAAAGCCACATTGGAAATAGATGTCCGTCCCATTGTGGAGCGACTGCGCGGCGAGGCCGGGGGGCGGGCCATCCGGGCGGTGCTGCAAAGTTTGCCCGTTTGTACCGACAGCCAGACTGATTTTGATTCGGCAATGGAAAATTTGGAGATACCGGCCTGTTTGCCCCCGGGGTTTTCTGTAGAGGAAGCGACACAAGTTGTGCAAGAAGCTGTGAATGATGCGTTGGATGAGAACCCTGACTTGCTGAACGAGGCAGGGCAAGTGCAAGTTGAGGTTTTTAAGGAAGTCCAGCGCACGGGCGAGGGGCAGGCGGGATTGGAACAGTTCCAACAGACATTTATGCGAATTAAGCAGTGGGGCTGGCTTTTATGGCTGCTGCCTTTGGGCCTGTTGTTGTTGATTGCATTGTTGGCTGTCCGGTCACTCAGCGAGTGGGGACATTGGTGGGGTTGGCCGTTGGCGGTAACGGCCGTTATCGCCCTCCTCCTGGCCTTGGGTATTCCCGCCATCATGACAGCCCTGCTGCGAATGGCCCCTATCGCCCCGCCCGGAATCGGCTCATTCACCATTCCGCCGGAACAAATGGCGCGCCGCCTGCTCCAACCGCTGGTTTCTTTGTGGCAGAAACGTATTTTTGTTCAGGCCGGGGGGATGTTCGTCCTGGGTAGTTTGCTAATTGTTGTGGGATTTGTTACCAGACGCAACAAGCGCGCGGCGCATGAAATGGCGTAGTACATGATTGGACACTGGCGTTTTAGTGTAGGGCGATTTTCAAAATCGCCTTACGCCCTGGAGGGAAAACTGAAATTTGCCAGACTCCAGTAGATTATCAATGCGTTTAGTACTTTTTTAATGAAATTTTTGTTTTGTGTACAAGGATTTTTTGACACGAATTACACGAATTACACGAATTAAAACGACCCAAATTCGTGTAATTCGTGGCAAGCTCTTTTCTGGCTTGTCCAGGTTAGGAATGAAGATTAAATAACTTCTACATTTGCTCTGGCCGCATCTCAGTCCCGAAGGGCTGCTCTCCCGACCGTGCCAGTGGTAGCTACAGCGGAGAAGTTAATTGCTTCTCATTTCTTAGGGAGAGTAGGAGGAAATATGAAACGACGAATTATAACAATCGCGGGGACATTGCTGCTACCTGGCATTCTGTTAAGCATTATCTGGTTATTCGGGGCCAATTCAGTCATCCGGGCCGGCAGCTTTGATGTTTGTGCCAGCTGTACGTACACAACTATCAATGCGGCCGTTACTGATTTTGTCAATGTGCTGGATGGCAGCACGATCAATGTTGGACCGGGGATATATACGGAAACGGTTGTGCTGACTCGGTCTATGACTATTCAAGGACAGGGCATAGATGTTACCATCATAGACGGCGATAATTCCGGGTCTGTATTCGAAATTAGCGATGATAGCGCTGTTACTGTGACAATAAAAGATATAACTATCCAAAACGGTTCATCTGCTGATGGCGGTGGCGGCGTATATAATAACGGTGTGCTAACTATTATAAATAGCGTCATTAAAGATAATGACGGGCAATGTGATGATGGCGGAGGCATCCTTAATTTTAGTAGTTTGACATTACAGGATGTTGTCATTACCGGTAATAGCGCTGCATCTGGTGGCGGAATTGTCAATGAAGATGTGTTAATTGCCAACAATATTACTGTTACGCTCAATACTGCTAACGATAGTGGCTGCGGTAGTTGGGTTGCGACTGGAGGGGGGATTGATAATTCAGGAACGGCCATCATAGCTAACAGTGTGGTTAGCACAAATACGGCCGTTCTCGATGGCGGTGGTATTGAGAATGACCGCGTAATCACCATCTCGCTCAGCACGATTAGCAATAATACAACCCAGGAAGATGGGGGGGGAGTTGATAACGCCATTGCTGGAACCATGTTGGTAATGAGTAATACGATTCGCAATAACAACGCCGTTTCCGGCGGCGGCTTCAACAACGAGGGCGTGTTGACATTGACTGCCAGCACAATTAACGGGAACAAGGCCCAGGGCGGCAATGGCGGCGGGGTGCGTAATCTGAATGGCGGCGCATTTACGGCCGTAAACAGCACCATCAGCGGCAACAGCGCCAGCGAGAGCGGCGGAATTCATAATGAGGGGGTGGGGGCAACGGCCGTTTTGCGCAGCAGCACCATTTATAATAATTCCGGCTTTTTCTCCAGCGGCATCAACAACATGACCGGCACAGTTACCCTCAGCAACACCATTGTCATTCATCTTTCCAGCAGCGCCGCTTGTTACGGCAGCGGCATCATCTCAGACGGCTCCAACCTGGACAGCGACGGCAGCTGCGGCTTGGGCGCGGGCGAATTAAGCAACGTAACCGATCCTAAACTTGGCCCCCTGCAAGATAATGGCGGGCCAACCTGGACTCATGCCTTGCTGCTCGCCAGCCCGGCCATAGACGCGGCGACGGGTTGTGAAACCACTGACCAGCGCGGCGTTGCCCGGCCGGTTGGCAATACCTGCGACATCGGCGCTTATGAGACAACCCAGTATGATGTCTACCTGCCGGTTGTTATCAAGTAGCTGCCGGGCGGCCAGCAGAAAATTAAGTTCCTAACAAAAGACGCTGAATCCATAAGGATCAGCGTCTTTTTTCATTTTCCCGGAAACTGCCAGTTTCCGGGAAAATGGAGAACTTATCTCTGGCTAATTACTTAGCTGGCTTTGATGGCAATGCGCTTGGGCTTCACTTCTTCGGCTTTGGGTACGGCTAAAGTCAAAACGCCTTTGTCGTAAGCGGCGGACACGTTATCGCTGTTGACCATGACCGGGAATTTGATGCTGCGGCTGAAGCGGCCGTAACGCCGCTCACGGATGTGATATTGTTCCTTCTCGATTTCCTCATCGTTTTGCACGTCACCTTTAATAGTCAGGACATTGTCTTCCAGGGTGATGTCCAGATCATCGGGGTTGATGCCGGGAACAGATGCTTTGATGGTGTAGCCATCTTCATTTTCGGCAACGTCCAGGGCCAGACCCCAATTTTCGGCCGGGCGATAGGACAGCGCCGAGCGTTCAAATAAGCGGTCAAACTCATTAAAAAGGTTCATTTGCTGACGAATTGGGTTCCAACGTACTAATCTTGTCATTTTTATATCTCCTCATTTGCAGAGACCTGTCAGGTTTTGACGGATCTAAAAACCATTATGTTTTGATTACAGGGTCTATTTTATACAGCAGTGTAAGAAAAATGTTTGCGGCGCGTTAGAGGAATGTTGGAGGAATGTAGGAACTGTATTAGAGGGAGGAACGGCCGTTTCCCATCGCGGCTATCGCTGCCTCTGCGTCAGCAAAACGGCCGTTAAACGCAGGATTACACGGCCATCTTTCGGTATGATCGCGCCCGGAAAACTTGGAGATATGATGGTTGTCATTTGGGTGTGATTATGCTGATACTTTTGCTGTGCGGGGGTAGGGTTTTGATAGCGGCGGGGGTTGCGGCCGTTTACTTCATCCTGCGCGACCGAGAAAAATAAAAGAGGGCTTCTTTTCGAGGCCCTCTTTGTTTAACCGCGCTTAGATATAATTGAGGGGTGTGCATAACTCAAGAAAAGGCCGCAGCCATTTCCGAGATATTGCGTAAATTGATACTCCAAATGCTATTCATGATCATGGCAATCTGAATCGTCAACGTTGCAAGGCTCAAACAAGTCCGCACATTAGCTAACTCCTCGTATTATATGAATATCAAAGGGGGACTTTTCACGGAATCCCTTTGACGTAAACTAAATCTCTGGCAAGCTGTAACAAACACATCAGCACAAGAGGGCATTACGTTTTCTCCTCGCCGCATGACGGCTTCCTAAGC
>JAJRYT010000222.1 GCA_024275635.1 Chloroflexota bacterium
CTATCTGACCGAACAACAAACACTCGTCAAAAAAGACGGCGACACCCTCGTCGTCCACATCCCCGAAAACAAAGAAAAAAAACGCGCCAAAAACAAAGTGCGCGTCCCCCTCATCAAAATAGACCGCGTCGTCGTCCAGGGGAACAGCACCCTCACCAGCCCGGCCATCGCCGCCCTCATGCAGCGCCGCGCCGAAGTGACCTTTTTGAACCGCTACGGCCGTTTTCAAGGCCACCTCGCCCCCGCCTTCAGCAAAAACGGCCAACTGCGCCTGGCCCAAACCGCCGCCCACCACGACCCCGTCCGCCATCACCATCTCACCCAGACATTTGTCCTCGGCAAAATACATAACATGCGCGCCATGCTCATGCGCGCCAATCGCAAACGCCGAGGCAACCCGGTTGCCCATGAGGCCATCACCCAGGCCGTCGCCGCCATCAAACAAACCATCAAAGACGCCGAGGCCACCGCCCCCGACCCCGCCATGCCCGATCCCCGCCAGCCGCAAGCTGATTCTGTGTACGGCCGTCTGCAAGGACTTGAAGGCGCCGCCACCGCCAGCTACTTCAACTGCTTCAAACATTTGCTAAACGAGCCGGGATTGTTTAACGGCCGTACCCGCCGCCCGCCCCGCGATCCGGCCAACGCCCTCCTCAGCTACGGCTACACCATCCTGCTCAACCAGGTCACGTCCGCCATCTGCACCGTCGGCCTCGACCCCTACGTCGGCTACCTGCACAGCAGCCAATACGGCAAACCGGCTCTGGCTCTCGACTTGATGGAGGAGTTCCGCCCCCTCATCGTGGATTCCGTCGTCCTCTCCATCTTCAACAACGGCATCCTCAAAGCCAGCCATTTCACCCAGGACCTCGGCGGCGCGTATCGTTTGAATGATTACGGCCGTCGCACCTTCCTCACCAAACTCGAAGCCCGCTTCGACGAAACCATCACCCATCCCACCTTCGGCTACAAAGCCACCTACCGCCGCAGCCTGGAACTGCAAACCCGCCTGCTCGCCAAAACGCTCACCGACGAAATCCCAACCTATCCGCCCTTTACCGTAAGATAAAATTATGAATTATGAATTATGAAGCGCCGTCCCTTCTTCATAATTCATAATTCATAATTCATAATTCATAATTCATAATTCATGTTCTACCTCATCGCCTACGACATCTCCAACGACAAACGCCGCGCCAAACTTCACAAAACACTCTGCGGGTTCGGTCAATGGACGCAGTACAGCCTCTTTGAATGCTTTCTCAATGAGAAGGAGTTGGTGATGCTGCACGGCCGTCTCAACCAAATCCTCAAACCAGACGAAGACAACGTCCGCATCTACCACATCTGCCAATCCTGCCAAAAGAAAACCGAGACCATCGGCAGTTCCCCTCCCGCCGAAGATAAGCTATACTTACTATGACCTTCACAATTCATCCCTCATCATTCATAATTTCCTCCGCGAGCGGCAAAGCGCCCCGCATCAACCCCTTTCGCGCTCGCGCTTAAAATCCCCCACATATAGGGGGCAACGCACCTTAACAACCGAAAATATAGAAGATGATTCTAAAAACATGCCGCTCTAAAAGGCGGCGCTCGCATGAACAAGGTGGGTGGGATAGAGACGGCCGTTTTCTGGCAAAGAAACGGCAGATCGAGTACAATGCACCCTACATTAACAACCAGAATCAGGGGAAAAGGGAGGATAGCCCCCAGCAGCGAGCAGGGGGCTTCAACCCCCAAAGAATCGCCCCCGCGATTGAAACGGACGCACTCAGTTCGCCCTACTTGCTAATTGCGGGCTTCAACCCCCAAAGAATCGCCCCCGCGATTGAAACTGGATTTAATCAACGCCAAAGAAGAATCGAGAATTCGCTTCAACCCCCAAAGAATCGCCCCCGCGATTGAAACGTGAAATGCTTCAACTCGCCGTTCGTTCCAGCCTAGCTTCAACCCCCAAAGAATCGCCCCCGCGATTGAAACTGACACGCCAAGAGGCGCGACAAGCCGCCTACTCAAGCTTCAACCCCCAAAGAATCGCCCCCGCGATTGAAACACGCAGCATGTGGCGGGGGACAACCCACACCAGCAGGGCTTCAACCCCCAAAGAATCGCCCCCGCGATTGAAACGCTGGATATGCCGACGCTCATTGCTTCGGCGATGGCTTCAACCCCCAAAGAATCGCCCCCGCGATTGAAACAATATTTGTTTGGCCTGGAAAATCCACGTGGAGCCGGCTTCAACCCCCAAAGAATCGCCCCCGCGATTGAAACTCCCACAGCCACGAACACGCCCGCAGCGACGCCCACGCTTCAACCCCCAAAGAATCGCCCCCGCGATTGAAACTACCGGCCGGCTTTGGTTTGGCCGGGGCCGGGCCGGGCTTCAACCCCCAAAGAATCGCCCCCGCGATTGAAACTTTTAATGCCGTCGCGGTATCCATCGTAAAGTCTAGCTTCAACCCCCAAAGAATCGCCCCCGCGATTGAAACCAGCTCTCTGTCACTACTTCCGTTGTCGTAACGCCGCGCTTCAACCCCCAAAGAATCGCCCCCGCGATTGAAACGAAATTTAGATTGTCGCGGGTGGGGTACGTGCATTGGGCTTCAACCCCCAAAGAATCGCCCCCGCGATTGAAACACCCATTTGGGCGGCGGGGCGCAATCGGCAACCGAGCTTCAACCCCCAAAGAATCGCCCCCGCGATTGAAACATTACTGGCTGCGTCGCTTGACCAGCGCCTATCACTGCTTCAACCCCCAAAGAATCGCCCCCGCGATTGAAACTCCAAATTGCTGTTCAGCGCCCGAACATCGGGCGACGGCTTCAACCCCCAAAGAATCGCCCCCGCGATTGAAACATCAAATGCGAGACGTTGCCCTATCCGGCTATCCCCCGCTTCAACCCCCAAAGAATCGCCCCCGCGATTGAAACTCTCAATCCGCCTATTAAGATGTTCCAGGTCGTCAAGCTTCAACCCCCAAAGAATCGCCCCCGCGATTGAAACATTACTGGCTGCGTCGCTTGACCAGCGCCTATCACGCTTCAACCCCCAAAGAATCGCCCCCGCGATTGAAACTTATGAGCCATGTCACGGAGGGGTAGGCTTCGTTGTGCTTCAACCCCCAAAGAATCGCCCCCGCGATTGAAACATCAACGAAGCCCAAGACCAGGACGCCCCCCACATCGCTTCAACCCCCAAAGAATCGCCCCCGCGATTGAAACAAGGCATTGTTGCACGATTGCAACAAAAAACGGCTGTGCTTCAACCCCCAAAGAATCGCCCCCGCGATTGAAACAACTCGCCGTCATTAGTCACGCCGCTGCAAACGGGCTTCAACCCCCAAAGAATCGCCCCCGCGATTGAAACCAAATCGGCGAGACGGCCGTGCGCCTACGGGCTATGCTTCAACCCCCAAAGAATCGCCCCCGCGATTGAAACCGGCATCATCGAAATGAAACAAGAACGTCTGCATGCTTCAACCCCCAAAGAATCGCCCCCGCGATTGAAACACTTTTTACTTTGTTGCAGCCCGAAAATTGGGGCGGCTTCAACCCCCAAAGAATCGCCCCCGCGATTGAAACTTTTTGAGGATGGATTGTGGCTGCACAACACTCGACGCTTCAACCCCCAAAGAATCGCCCCCGCGATTGAAACCAATGTGGGGGCAGCCTTCACCATATCAGATGTAATGCTTCAACCCCCAAAGAATCGCCCCCGCGATTGAAACACCCCGGACATATCCAAAACAGACAACTCAACCTTGCTTCAACCCCCAAAGAATCGCCCCCGCGATTGAAACTGCATAACATGGCCTGGATTCAATTCGGCGGACTGTGCTTCAACCCCCAAAGAATCGCCCCCGCGATTGAAACGTAAAATCTCAATTTCATCAAACACCCACCCTATGGCTTCAACCCCCAAAGAATCGCCCCCGCGATTGAAACTTCCGCTGCCGCAAATGCACCAACTCAATGGCGCAGCTTCAACCCCCAAAGAATCGCCCCCGCGATTGAAACGCTCATGAATCTGGCAGCGCAATCCAGGTTCGCCGCTTCAACCCCCAAAGAATCGCCCCCGCGATTGAAACCATCCGTTTCTTGGCCTCCTTGAAAAACGCCGTCCGCTTCAACCCCCAAAGAATCGCCCCCGCGATTGAAACCCCGGCTGTTTTGGGGCGTTCCTGCTCCGTTTTGGGCTTCAACCCCCAAAGAATCGCCCCCGCGATTGAAACCGTTTTTTAGCGTTATCGTGATGGGTACGGCCGCTTGCTTCAACC
Organism: Chloroflexota bacterium; assembly: GCA_024275635.1. Classification (GTDB taxonomy): domain Bacteria; phylum Chloroflexota; class Anaerolineae; order Promineifilales; family Promineifilaceae; genus JACKCC01. The sequence continues at coordinate 4,280 of JAJRYT010000222.1, forward strand.
CCCAAAGAATCGCCCCCGCGATTGAAACCTGGACCCGGTGGACAACACCGGCGCAGGCGCGGCGCTTCAACCCCCAAAGAATCGCCCCCGCGATTGAAACATGGCATCGGCTTCGCCGCGTACCGCGTCATCGCGCTTCAACCCCCAAAGAATCGCCCCCGCGATTGAAACTAGAAGGCTATCTATATATCATGAGAATTTGAGTGGGCTTCAACCCCCAAAGAATCGCCCCCGCGATTGAAACTATTTCAATCAAGGTGATGTTGTGGCAACCAACAGAGCTTCAACCCCCAAAGAATCGCCCCCGCGATTGAAACTACTCATTGTGTGACCTCTGACCGGCCGTTTGTCGCTTCAACCCCCAAAGAATCGCCCCCGCGATTGAAACCGCAAAAGTCAGTTTACACCAGCGGCTTCTCCGAGGCTTCAACCCCCAAAGAATCGCCCCCGCGATTGAAACTGAAAAGTCTACGATGGACGACGTGCTCCTCCCGGGCTTCAACCCCCAAAGAATCGCCCCCGCGATTGAAACTCTCTAAATGATGGACTCATTGCCTGTTGGGATATGGCTTCAACCCCCAAAGAATCGCCCCCGCGATTGAAACTTTTTGCTTACCTTGCTAAACACGGAGGTGTACTTGCTTCAACCCCCAAAGAATCGCCCCCGCGATTGAAACTGGATGGGTCGGGGCCTTGTGGAACGTGGTCAAGAGCTTCAACCCCCAAAGAATCGCCCCCGCGATTGAAACTGATTATCTGCTATTCTCATGGAATCATCTCCAACAGGCTTCAACCCCCAAAGAATCGCCCCCGCGATTGAAACATGTAGCCCAACTTTTAACTTATGACAACTTGGAGCTTCAACCCCCAAAGAATCGCCCCCGCGATTGAAACTATGAATCGCATTGTAAGGGGTGGAATCTGCTCAAGGCTTCAACCCCCAAAGAATCGCCCCCGCGATTGAAACTAGCACAAGCATGGCTACAACAATAAAAATAATTAAGCTTCAACCCCCAAAGAATCGCCCCCGCGATTGAAACTATATTTGTTAATTATTTCATTTTAAGAACTAATACCTTCAACCCCCAAAGAATCGCCCCCGCGATTGAAACATGCGGTTGCGGTTCGTTCATTCCGCCACCTCGCCCGTGCTTCAACCCCCAAAGAATCGCCCCCGCGATTGAAACTTCCCTGCTAACTACGGCATCAACTCCGACTTGGGAGCTTCAACCCCCAAAGAATCGCCCCCGCGATTGAAACTCATAATGAATCGGCCCCAGCGTCGTTATATTGGGCTTCAACCCCCAAAGAATCGCCCCCGCGATTGAAACCTGACTTTGCCTTCCCCTCTTTGGCCGACAATGGGCTTCAACCCCCAAAGAATCGCCCCCGCGATTGAAACTCGCACATCATGACTTGGAACAACAAACAACAATGGGCTTCAACCCCCAAAGAATCGCCCCCGCGATTGAAACACCATCCCCGGCATTGCTCACCACCGCGCCACAAGCTTCAACCCCCAAAGAATCGCCCCCGCGATTGAAACGCTCCCATATTGCTTGTGATTGACACCGGGACAAAGCTTCAACCCCCAAAGAATCGCCCCCGCGATTGAAACTATCCTCCCACAACCATCGCCAGTAGCCACGCTACCGCTTCAACCCCCAAAGAATCGCCCCCGCGATTGAAACCTAACACTAACTATATGCAAATAAAAAAGCCGCCTTGCTTCAACCCCCAAAGAATCGCCCCCGCGATTGAAACTTTGTTGACAGCCATTTGTGCGATATTACTATCCTGAGCTTCAACCCCCAAAGAATCGCCCCCGCGATTGAAACAGGGAAATGATGGGTAGAGTGGTTTTAGCGGCACAGGCTTCAACCCCCAAAGAATCGCCCCCGCGATTGAAACCGGAACTGGGATGTTGTTTTAGATCAAGCATCCGGGCTTCAACCCCCAAAGAATCGCCCCCGCGATTGAAACATTAGCTCTTGGGAGAGAGCAGTTAAAAGTAGCTCAGGCTTCAACCCCCAAAGAATCGCCCCCGCGATTGAAACTTGAGCGCGGTCATCGAAGGGTTGCGCTCCCCCGGGCTTCAACCCCCAAAGAATCGCCCCCGCGATTGAAACCTGTTTACGCCGGGATGAAGAACTGCGGATATTTTGCTTCAACCCCCAAAGAATCGCCCCCGCGATTGAAACTTGCTCGATGTCAAGGCATGACCGACGGGTCACGCTGCTTCAACCCCCAAAGAATCGCCCCCGCGATTGAAACAAAAAATATATGATCACACATCTCCCAACTGGCCGCTTCAACCCCCAAAGAATCGCCCCCGCGATTGAAACTTGAGCGCGGTCATCGAAGGGTTGCGCTCCCCCGGCGCTTCAACCCCCAAAGAATCGCCCCCGCGATTGAAACCACCCCTGAACAGGCACTAAAAGAGATTGAAAGAAGCTTCAACCCCCAAAGAATCGCCCCCGCGATTGAAACATCGGTAAGTTTGTTTGCGCTGGTTCGGGACATGGGCTTCAACCCCCAAAGAATCGCCCCCGCGATTGAAACTGGGTGGCTGTGGCCGTCGCTGTGGGGGTTTGGGGCTTCAACCCCCAAAGAATCGCCCCCGCGATTGAAACTCTGTCACTACTTTCGGCTCCTCATGAAAAAAAAGGGCTTCAACCCCCAAAGAATCGCCCCCGCGATTGAAACCGTTAGGCGGGTTGACTGACTGGTATCCTGTCGCCAGCTTCAACCCCCAAAGAATCGCCCCCGCGATTGAAACATTTTCGACGTGGATATTTACGCGCCGTTCCTTGACGCTTCAACCCCCAAAGAATCGCCCCCGCGATTGAAACAAAATGGAGATGTTACGATTCACTGCGATTTTCCCGCTTCAACCCCCAAAGAATCGCCCCCGCGATTGAAACGCACCCAACAACGGCCGCAAAGCTCCGCCGACACCTGGCTTCAACCCCCAAAGAATCGCCCCCGCGATTGAAACAGGCGGCTTGGCCGCGATGCGAGGCAATAATGAAGCTTCAACCCCCAAAGAATCGCCCCCGCGATTGAAACTTCTGGTTCGCGGCGGCTTTCTGGCGCGCCGTTTGCGCTTCAACCCCCAAAGAATCGCCCCCGCGATTGAAACCCCATTGGTAGCCAAGTTTTACCATTGAATTTTCCAAGCTTCAACCCCCAAAGAATCGCCCCCGCGATTGAAACCTGAGTTAGCAATTTACTCGCAAACTTTTACATGGCTTCAACCCCCAAAGAATCGCCCCCGCGATTGAAACTGCTGACATGACGTTTCACGGGATGTTCTTCCTCGCTTCAACCCCCAAAGAATCGCCCCCGCGATTGAAACTCCCTTTGGGTCTGTGAAATATTTAATCCCTATTTGCTTCAACCCCCAAAGAATCGCCCCCGCGATTGAAACTTTAACTCAGTCAGAATAAAATACAATCCTCACTTGCTTCAACCCCCAAAGAATCGCCCCCGCGATTGAAACCAGAGTCAACCATTGCAACAAACGCAACGAATGAGCTTCAACCCCCAAAGAATCGCCCCCGCGATTGAAACAGGAAGGCGGCCAGGAAAATGATGACAACCACGTTGCTTCAACCCCCAAAGAATCGCCCCCGCGATTGAAACAGGCGCAGCCGATTCCACAACGGCCAGCGGCGGCGGGCTTCAACCCCCAAAGAATCGCCCCCGCGATTGAAACGGTATCTAAAAAAATAGCGGACAAAAATGATCTCTGCTTCAACCCCCAAAGAATCGCCCCCGCGATTGAAACAAGTAATTGGTCTGGCTACTACAGCTGCATGATTTGGGGCTTCAACCCCCAAAGAATCGCCCCCGCGATTGAAACGTATATACAGACACACTTAATAAATCACACGCTGGCTTCAACCCCCAAAGAATCGCCCCCGCGATTGAAACTATGTTACTAAATTCCTTTCTACTGCCGTCGTCTCGGCTTCAACCCCCAAAGAATCGCCCCCGCGATTGAAACTAATTAACCATGAAGAAACGATTCTATTTAATTCGCTTCAACCCCCAAAGAATCGCCCCCGCGATTGAAACATTGCTAAGGATATTGTTGTGTTTAGCTCTCGTGGCGCTTCAACCCCCAAAGAATCGCCCCCGCGATTGAAACACTATCTTGGTACTCATCGACAATCACTAGATCATAGCTTCAACCCCCAAAGAATCGCCCCCGCGATTGAAACCCAAGCTAAACCTATAGGATCACTGTCGGTTTTTGCGCTTCAACCCCCAAAGAATCGCCCCCGCGATTGAAACTATAAAAAACGGGATGCCAAAACGAAAAGCTAATGCTTCAACCCCCAAAGAATCGCCCCCGCGATTGAAACACAACCCTGGTTAGGACATGCAGACTGGGGGCTTGTGCTTCAACCCCCAAAGAATCGCCCCCGCGATTGAAACGGGAACCAGCATTCTAATTTTGATTATGCGGCAATTGCTTCAACCCCCAAAGAATCGCCCCCGCGATTGAAACAAAAATAACCGTACATATGTTAATCATATGTACACAACAGTGAGTTTGTGATATGATGGCGGCATGGCAAATAACGACACGCGAAATGATGATTTGAATGCCCAACTTGTGCCTAAAGATGACGGCCGCAAAACGGCCGTCCGTTCACACTCCCCAAATTCCTTGCAGCCCCTTGAACCATCGCCGTTGGCGATTGCCGGGCAAATCGCCAACCGCGCCGCCGGACAAAATATCTTTCAACGGTATCTCAGCGAAAAGGCGGCCAATACGATTAAACGGCAGGCGCGCGATTTGGAACTGTTTGCCGAGTATTTAATTGATGCCCGCATCCCACTGCAACATGGCGCTGATTTCCAAAATGACCCTAACGCCTGGCACGGCGTCACTTGGGGTATTGTTGAGGGCTTTATCCGATGGCTGCTACACGAAGGATATGCGGTGTCATCTGTTAATGCCCGGTTGTCTACCGTGCGGATTTACGCTCAGATGGCGGTCAAGGCCGGCGCTATTGATCGGCAGGAAGGGATGTTGATTCAAACCGTTAAAGGGTTTTCCCGATCTGGCGGCTTGAATGTAGATGAACAGCGAGAGCAAACGCGGATTGACAAAGTAACCTATGCCTACAGACCAACAGATAGACGGCGCAGCGTGGTGGTCACCCGCCATTCGACGAAAAAGCACAAACCGACTTTGATTGATGAGGAAACGGCCGTTCTCCTCAAACAACCGCGCAACGAATCCCCTCAAGCATACCGGGATGCGCTGCTCATGTGCCTGTTGCTCGACCACGGTTTGCGGGCCAGCGAACTCGCCCTGCTGAAAGCGGCTGATTTTGATTTGGCGGCGGGTGAAATGTGTTTTTATCGGCCCAAGGTCAAGGGAACCGACCATGAGTGGACGACGCACAAGTTAACCGCGGTAACGCGCGAGGTCTCTTCCTATTATGTAAAGTCACTTTACCCCCCTCCCCTACTGCCGGATGGCCCATTGATTTTAGCCACCACACGGCTGCTGAAAAACGGCGAAGGCGGCCAGTTGTTGGGTGAAGGGTTGAATCGGGTACGGATTAGTGAGCGCGTGGCCTGGCTGGGCAAACAATTAGGCACGCCTAAATTATCTGCTCACGATTGCCGCCATTACTGCGCCACCAAGATGGCCCGGCTGGAGTACAGTGTCGATGAACTGATGGCCTGGTTTGGTTGGACAAGCGCGCAAACGGCGATGCGGTATGTGACGGCCGTTGACGTCAAGGAACGGTATAGAGGGTAGCGCGTCGCATCTTTATGTAAAGATTACACTATGGGTTGGATAGCTCGATGCGCTCCATATCAAATAGGATTAAGGGAAGACTGATATAACGCATCAAAACGGGGCACAACCTGCCGCCAGTCGTATTGACGGGCAAATTGGCAAGCAGCGCGGCCTAACTGTTCGCTTTCTGTGGGGTGATTGAGAAGGTAGAGAACGGCCGTTTCCATCTCCTCTGCCGTTTCTGCCAGTAAAATTTCACGGCCGTCTTGCACCGGGAACCCTTCTGCCCCCACCCGTGTGCTGATAATCGCCTTACCTGCCGCCATGGCTTCGATGAGTTTGAGTCGCGTGCCGCTGCCTACACGAAAAGGCATGATGTAAACGGCCGCTCCGATCAGGTAAGGCATTACGCTGTCCACCCAGCCCGTCAGGGTGATGCCTGGCACGTCGTGCAGCCGTTCCAGGCGCGGGTGCGGTTTCTGGCCGACGATAGCCCAGGTTGCCCTCGGTTTCTGCGCCCGAATCCCCGGCCACACTTCATCGGCAAACCATAACACCGCATCTACATTGGGCCGGTAATCCATCTTGCCGCTAAAAACCAAGTCAAACTGCTGAGACGCCGTAGGCTCAGGAAAACCTGCGCGGTCTTGATATGCCTGCACATCAATGCAGTTGGGAATCACTTTAATTGTTAATTGTTCATTGTTAATTATTAATCGTTCCAATTTTTGCTTATCGGTGTCAGAAACGGCCGTTACCCCATCCGCCACCGTCAGCGCCCACCGTTCAAACCGGCGCAGCCGCACCGCCTGCACCCAGGAGTAAGCCGCCGCCAACCAGCGGCGCGGCTGGCATAAATCAGCGAGAAAATTGCGCCGCTGTAATTCAGTTTCGGCGTTATGGTTATCAAAGATAATTTTACTAGTCTTAGTGGCTACACGAATAGCTTTAATATAACGCGCCAATTCAATCCCCTCAATCTGCACGATGTCAAACTGGTTTTCGGCCAGCAAACGGCGCAGTTCGGCGGCAAACACGGGGCTGTACAGCCGGTGAGCCATGTCTGGGCGTCGTGTGGTCACAAGTTGCCATAGTCGTTTGCCTGGGCTGCGCTGTGGAATGGGAACCGTGTGTACTTCACACAGCGTCAGCAGCGGCACAATCGCTGTCTGAGCGGCGCTCTGAGTCTCTTCCAGAAAACTCAGCAGTGTGATTTCGTGCCGTTCTGCCAGCCCGCGAATGATGTGGAAATTACGCAAACTCGTTCCCTGATGCGGTGGATAAGGAAGCTGAGGGGTTAAAATCAAAATTTTAGCCATGATATAATTTTAGGGTTTGCCCGGCGGCCTTGGCCCACGAAAACGTCCGCGCCTGCGCATATCCTTTAGCAATAACGGTTGTCCGCAGGCCACTGTCCGTCAAAATCCGGTGCAGCGCCTCGGCCCAGGCGGGAGCGTCTTCCGGGTCGTCAATCATCATTCCTTCCGGCCCAACGATTTCTGGCAGGGAACCGCGCTTACTCACCAGCGCCGGGCAGCCACAGTGCATCGCCTCCAGCGCCGGCAAACCAAACCCCTCGTAAAATGAGGGTGTTACCAATACACCGGCCCCGTGATACAGGTGGGCCAGTTCTTCATCAAAAATGCCGCTCAAATGGCGCACATGGGCACGCAGGCCCAGTTTGTTTATCGCAGTGAAGATGTCGTCGTAAATCCAGCCTTTGCCGCCGACGAGGATAAGGGGCACATCAACGGCCGTTTCCTGCCGCAGCAACGCATACGCCTGAATCAACACAGGCAGGTTTTTGCGTGGTTCCAGCGTGCCTACGAACAGGATGAAGCCGCGCGGCAAGTTGTGTTTTCTGAGGGTTTGATTAACGGCCGTTTCCTCAAACTTGCACTCATAAACCGGATTGGCCGCCAGCAAAATCGTCTTCACCTTCTCCGGCGGCACGCCCAGCCGTTCGATCAAATCACGCCGCGTCGCTTCGCTGTCCGCCGCAATCGCATCCGCCCGACGCACCGCCGCTAGAATTTGTCCCGCATAATACCGTAAACTTTCCCGCGTCAAAAACTCCGGGTAAAAAATAAAATTCAAATCATGAATGGTGATCACCTTGCGTTTAGCCCCCCACAACGGCTGGATAAAATCGGGGCTGTGCAGCACATCCAACCGGTGCGGCAGCAGTTCGGTCGAGAGCGACCAGGGTTCCAGCCGGTGGTGGCAGGGCGTCCACAAATTGCGGCGCTGGAAGTTGGGGGATGATGGGATGTAGAAACGGCCGTCTCTGCGGCTGTGAAAAATCGTGTACTGGTTCTCGCCATCCAATTCCGCCAGCGCCGGCAATAAATGCAAAACAGACTGGCTAATCCCGCCCATCTGATAAAACGGCAGGCGTGCGTCAATTCCAATGTGCATGGCGAGAATTGTAAGGCGTAAAAAGGAAAAGGTAAAAAAATGGCAGAGTTGCACAGCTGTAGAGTTACTAATTCACAGCCACTCTACCACTTTGCCCCTCTGCCTCCTTGCCACTATAATGCACAAAATCTGCGAATAAATTCAGGAGAACAACAATGGCAAAAAACGCCTCCTCAACACAATCGCACGAGCTGCTCGACCTGCAAAAAAAGGTCGAATGGCTTGACGGTGAACGCCGCACACTAGCCCGCAAGCTCACCGAGCTGGAACAACAAACAGCCCTGCAAGAGCGGGAAATCAGCGGGCGCGAAAAACGGATCCATGATCTGGAACGACAGCTATCTACAGCATCTACCCAGCTTGCCCGCATCCCCCAGGTAGATACCCAACTTAGTCAATTCAAAGACGATATCGTCCGCCTCATTGAGCAGTATGACCAGAGACGCCTTCAATCCGAACAAGAAATGGATCGGCTGCGCCGGGTGGAACACGAATCCACTATCCGGGAAATTGCCGACATGCGCAAAGAATTCCCCATCATTACACGTCTGCAAAATGATATGGAATTACGTTTAGCCGAAGAGTCGCGCCTGGCTAATCTAATTGGCAACTTGCAAAATACGGTAACAGGACTCACTAACCAGGTCGAAAACTGGAATGCATCTCTGAACTTCATGGAAGAAAAGGAAAGGCAAAACAGCCGCAACATCACCAACATGCAAAGCATGTTGGTAGAAGTGAACAAGCGGTGGGAACAAGCCAATGAGCGACTGGATATGATGACGAATAACGTTCGCAAAGTCAATGCCAGTAACGAATCCCTGACGACCAGTTTGGAAGAAATCCGCGAGCAGATGAAAGGATGGATGGAACAAATTCAGATCGGCGAGTATGAGCGCAATCAAAAGCTGGAAAGATGGCGGCAGATTTTGGACGAACATACTGATTTGATTAACCAGTTTAACAAGGACTGGGTGAGTTTTTCAGATCAGTACAAAGAGGCCAAAATGGCAGTGCAAACTTTGTCGGGCTGGCAAAAACAGATTGAACAGCAACAGCGTGAAGCCTCTGAATTGTTACGGGTGGAGACAAACCGGCTGGCATCGCGCTGGGATGATTTCCGTCTGGAAAATGATAAAAAGTGGCGCGCGTTTTCTGTGGAAACCGATCAACATGCAGCCAATAATACCCGTATCTCACGGCAAATTCAGGCGCATATTGCCGACATAGAAGCGCTTGTGACTGAACTACAGCAAGACAAAGATACCATCTGGCGCATGCAAACAGCCCAGGCGGACGCTATCAAAAAACTGCCGCGCATCTGGCTGGAAGAAGTTGAAAAAGCGATTAGTCAAAACCCCAATCGGCGGCGACAACCGGCGCTGATTCCAGTAAGAGAGGAGTGAGGGATGAGAAATGAGGGATGAGGAATTTTGCAACACTCATCCCTCATCCCTGTTATTAAGCTATGTTTGTTATTGGCACGGCCGGACACGTTGATCACGGTAAATCTACGTTGATTCATGCTTTAACGGGTATTGACCCGGACCGCCTGGCGGAGGAGAAGGCGCGGGAGATGACGATTGACCTCGGCTTTGCCTGGATTGCGCTGGGTGATGATGGCGCGGAAGTGGGGATTGTGGATGTGCCGGGCCACCGGGATTTTATTGAGAATATGCTGGCTGGTGTGGGTGGGATTGATCTGGCTTTGTTTGTGGTGGCGGCCGATGAAGGAGTAATGCCGCAAACACAAGAGCATCTGGCGATTTTGGATTTACTGGAGGTCGGGGGCGGCGTCGTGGCCCTGACGAAGGTGGATATGGTTGATGATCCGGACTGGTTGGAGTTGGTAACGCTGGATTTGAGTGAGACGCTGACCGGCACGGCGCTGGCGGATGCGCCGATTGTACCGGTTTCAGCGCGCACCGGGCAGGGGCTGGACGATCTGAAAGCGGCGCTGTGGGAACAACTGCAAGCCGCTTCTCCTCGTGTGGATAACGGCCGTCCCCGGCTCCCGGTTGATCGTGTATTCAGTCTCGCTGGCTTTGGGACGGTGGTGACAGGAACGTTGAGTGACGGCCGTTTCCGTCTAGGCGACAATGTAGAAATTCAGCCATCAGGATTAACCGGGCGCATTCGCGGCCTGCAAACCCATCGAACCAAGCGAGAACTTGCCTTGCCCGGTAGCCGCGTAGCTATCAATCTGACGGGCGTGGGCAAGGATGAGGTGAAGCGGGGGGATGTGGTGGCCGCGCCCGGCGTGATTGGCAGCACCATCCTCCTCGACGCTTTTTACCGCCATTTACCAGGCAACGACGCCCCGCTGAAACACAACATGGAAGTGAAGTTGTTTGTGGGCGCGGCTGAGGTCGTGGCCCGCGCGCGGGTATTGGGTACGCCGCAAATTGAGCCGGGGCAGGATGGCTGGCTGCAGTTGGCTCTGAGCGCCCCAGCAGCAGTTGCGCGCGGTGACCGGTTTATCTTGCGACGGCCGTCTCCCGGTGCAACGCTGGGCGGCGGGCGTGTACTCGATCCGCATCCGGGCCGCCGCCACCGCCGTTTTCGCCCTGATGTGATTGAGCGGCTGCAAACGCTAACGGAAGGTACGCCGGGGGAACTGCTGCTGCAAAAGTTATCCCGGCTGGAGCCAGTATCCCAGGCTAACTTACTGAAACAATCAGGGCTGGATGCGGATACGGCCGTTTCTGCCCTGCACGAGTTGGAAACTAGCAATCAACTCATCCGGCTGGGCAAGCAGCTTCTTTCGCGCGCTGGCTGGCAGCAAAAATTAGACGATCTGGCAACAATCCTAAGCGACTATCATCGTCAATTTCCCTTGCGGCTGGGCATCCCCCGCGAGGAGCTTCGCAGCCGTCTTAAATTAGCGGCGGCTGTGTTTAATCCACTGGCGGCGCAGGCGGCAGCTGACGGGCTTTTGGTGGAAGCGGGGGCTTTGGCGCACGCGCCGGGCCACAAAATTGTGTTCACGGCCGAACAGAAAACGGCCGTTGCCGCGCTCAAACAACAGCTATCCAGGTCTGGGGTCAACTCACCCAGTGTTAAGGCATGCAAAGCGACAGTTGGCGAAGCGGTTTATTTTGCGCTGGTGGATTTGGGGGAATTACGGCCGTTAAGCAATGATGTGGTCTACGCGGCGGCGGAATATGAGCGGGTGACGGGCGAAATTGAACGGTATTTGAGGGAAAACGGCCGTATCAATGCCGCCCAGGTGCGCGATTTGCTGCAAACCAGCCGCAAATACGCCATCGCCCTCCTGGAACACCTGGATCAGATTAAAGTCACCCGCCGCGTGGGGGATGATCGGGAACTTAGGCAACGCTCGTAATTAACTTAGGGCACGTTCGTTTATAACTTTGGCGTTTGAAAAATTGCAACCAGGTAATTGGTAACTGGTAATTACCCAATTACTCAATTACCAATTACCAGCAAACTGCAAAGTTAATTTTGAACGAACCCTTAGCGTTTTGGCTATCCGCAAACCGTGATCCGTGTCCCGTGCGTGATAGAACACTCGGATCAGTTGGATTCTTGGTCGTTTTTAACCAATATTGCCTCACTTATGCCAAAGTCACAAATTTTAAGCCACAAAATTTATTAGAACTGTATCTTCTCAATAAACTGGGGAGATTACAAAAGTTTTAACAACATATTGTCTGCATAGCGCCCGTTTTGAAACTTTTGTAATCTTTGCCCCGAAATTTTGAGAAGATACTAAAAAAGCTATTTGTAGCTACCTCATTACAGAGCTTTCAGGTTAGCAACAAAAATGTTGGAACCAGGAAAATATAACTGCCTTATTTATGGCCCCCTGTAAGCCTCTTTGTAAGAAAATCTTATTAGGCTTTTGAGGGATTTGTACCGAGAATGTAATGCTATCAATTAAAAATATTTTCCCCAGTGCCAAAGATTTTTTGATAGTATGTTCTATAGCCGTATTAAATTACTACGAATCATTTCTTGTGAATCACTAATATCCCTTCCTAAGGCGTTATCCCGGAAGCTCACGAGTGATTAGCCGGTTTCATCAGGCTTATCTCCGGAAAGGTTAGTAGATACAAAAAGGTACAAAATCATCTACCCCAAATCGGCTTAACAAATGTCCGATACTGCGGAGCCTGCCTGGATAAAATTACTTTTCCCAATGATGATGTTAACTCTTTTTGGGGCCGCATAGTTTGCCTTCCGCTCACCTGCGGATTATCCTTTTTATTTCCGACATATGATATAGATATTTGTGGATGTGGTTTAACTGATTATGAGTGATTTGGCGATTCAAGTGAAAGGAATTAGTAAACAATACAAAATCGGCGGGGTAACAGCCAAGTATCGAACGATACAAGAATCACTGCTGGATGCCATCTCTTCTCCCGTGCGCCGGGCGAGTAAATTATTGCGTGGACAGGCAACTGGCGCTGCTGATCTGGATGAAACCATTTGGGCGCTTAAAGACATTTCTTTTGAAGTAAAGCATGGCGAAGTAGTTGGCGTCATTGGCCGCAATGGCGCTGGAAAGAGCACCTTGCTCAAAATTCTTACGCGCATCACTGAGCCAACGGAAGGAGTGGCTAGAATTAGGGGCCGTATAGGCTCTTTACTTGAAGTTGGGACAGGATTTCATCCAGAGCTAACGGGCCAGGAAAATGTTTATTTGAACGGCGCTATCCTGGGCATGAAGCGGGTAGAGATTAACCGTAAGTTCGATGAGATCGTGGCTTTTGCGGAGATGGAAAAGTTTATCAACACGCCGGTGAAACATTACTCTAGTGGTATGAGGGTGCGGTTGGCTTTTGCTGTAGCCGCCCATTTGGAACCGGAAATCTTGCTGGTTGATGAGGTGTTGGCAGTGGGGGATGCGCGTTTCCAAAAAAAGTGTTTGAACAAGATGCAAGATGTGGGGCAGCAAGGTCGCACTATCATTTTTGTGTCCCACAGTATGTCAACCATTACGCGGTTGTGCGAACGAACGCTTTTATTAGATGGCGGGCGCTTAATACAGGATGGGCCGTCGCATCAGGTTGTGGGCGCTTATTTGCATTCGGGGTTGGGAACATCGGCCGCTCGCGAATGGCCTGATGCGGCTAAAGCGCCGGGAAAGGATGTGGCCCGCCTGCGCGCCGTGCGGGTGAAGTTAGAAAATGGGCAGATTTCTGAAGCTGTTGATATTCGCCGGCCGGTTGCGGTTGAAATGGCGTATGAGGTGCTTAAATCAGGCTATGTGCTTCTCCCTCACTTCCACTTCTATAATGAAGGGGGCATCACAGTTTTTGCAGCGGTAGATTTGGACCCGGAATGGCGTCAGCGGCCCCGGCCCAAAGGACGCTACATTAGTACGGCCTGGATCCCGGGCAATTTATTGGCTGAAGGGACTTTGTTTGTTAAGGCGTCGCTGGCAACGCTGGATCCAACTGTTGTGCAGTTTACGGAACCAGATGTGGTGGCTTTTCAGGTTATTGACACGATGGATGGCGACGCGGCTAGAGGGGATTGGGCGGGAAGGCTTACCGGCGTTATGCGTCCACGTTTGGAATGGCAGACGGAGTTTAGTGTAAACGGCCGTTAACCTACCATTGCCACAATACCCTAATGAGGCAGTAAGATGAAAATAGATAATTTCAGCTTCGGGAAAACCAAGGATGGACAAAGAGCAGCAGCTACCATTACCTGGGAGGATTGTGATCGGGAGCCGCTGGATTTGTTTATTGAAATAGATTCACGCTTCGCCGCTGCAATTGTGAATAACCCGCACACGTTCCTGGCGGTAGCCGTGATGCCCGCTTTGCGGTTTGGCGAACGGCGGGTCGCCATTAACGCCGCGATCGATCCAGAATTGCGGGACAACCTCAACATTGCCCTGCGCCTGGTTCACGGCTGGTATGATCGTTACGGCCCCAATCATCCCCGGCCACAAATCGAAGCCAAAACAATGGCGGCGGGCAAGCGACCAACCAGTCCGCAGCGGGCCGGGTTTTTCATCTCCGGGGGAATTGATTCACTGGCAACGCTGCGAGCAAACCGCCTTAATTACCCTCTGGAACATCCCGGCTCTTTCAAAGACGCCATTATCATTCGCGGCTTACAGCCGGAAGTGGATGATATTTTGGATGATCTGCTGGTATCGTTAGCGCCGCTGGCGGCCGAGGCAAACGTGACTCTGATTCCGGTTACAACCAACCTCCGGTATATTTATGACAGTTGGCCTTTTTGGGCCGATGAGTTTGAAGCGGCCGTTTTTGCCGCCGTGGCCCACGCTTTCACTCCGCGCCTGGCGGCTATGACCATCGCCACCACGTTTGATGCCCCGTACTTGCACCCGCACGGCTCCCACCCACTGCTGGACCCCCATTTTAGCAGTACAGATATGCAAATTCGGCATGATGATGTGACGCTGACTCGTTTTGATAAGACGGTCATGTTGGCTAATTGGGAAGCTGCTTTTCACCGGCTGCGGGTATGTAATTCCCCCAACCCCGATTCTGATGTGCTGAATTGCGGCAAATGCGAAAAATGTATGCGGACAATGCTGGCTTTAACAGCCATTGGCAAACTGAAGGAAGCACAGGTTTTTCCTATACATCATGTAACAACCGAAATGGTACGCTATAACATGCATTTGAATAAAACGACGTATCCATTCTACCCGGAATTGGTAGCGCCTTTGCGACGGGGGGGACGTCCTGACTTGGCCGAAGCGGTTGAACGCAAGATAAGATTTTATCAAACGCCTGAATACCAGCGTAAACTTATTCGGATGACGAAACGGCCGTTAGTCGCTTTCAGAGACAAAGTATTACATCGGAACAACTATTAGTGAGCGACGGGGAGGCAAGTACATCTCATGTTAATAGATGCCAGCGACTTTCCTGACCACAAAAGCGTTGAAACAGACATTTGTATTGTTGGCGGGGGAACGGCCGGCATCACGCTGGCGCGGGAATTGATCGCTCAAGATTTTCAGGTTTGCTTGATAGACAGCGGCGGCCAAATGCCCGATCAGGCCACGCAGGCGCTTTACCAGGGTGAAAATATCGGTCTACCCTATTATCCACTGGACACAGCCCGGGCGCGGTATTATGGCGGTTCCAGCAACCGCTGGCATGTTGATCTGGGCGATCACCGGTTAGGGGTGCGGTTACGGCCGTTCGACGCCATTGATTTCGAGCCCAGAGAATGGGTGGGCCACAGCGGTTGGCCCTTCGATAAAACCCATTTGGACAATTACTATGACCGGGCGCAGATCATTTGCCAGATCACGCCAAAAACTTTTGAGACGGAAGACTGGGCTGACCCCGTACAACGCCCGCCGCTGGCGGGCAATGATAACCCGGTGCAGACCATCATTTATAAATTCGGCTGGCGCGGCCCATTCATCCATGAATACACAAAAGAAATAAATCAAGCTGACAACATTACCGTACTGCTTCATGCTAACGTGCTGGAAATTGAAACGGACGAATCGGCCCAGAAGGTAACATCCCTGCGAGCCGCCACCCTGGCCGGAAATCAATTCACCGTATCGGCCCGCCTCTATGTCATCGCCGCCGGGGGCATCGAGACGCCGCGTTTACTGTTATTATCCAACAAGGTACAGACGGCCGGGTTAGGCAACCAGCATGATCTAGTCGGCCGTTTCTTCATGGAGCATTTACATTTATGGTCGGGCATTTTCGTGCCGTCCGATCCGGGTCTCTTTCAAAGAACAACCCTTTACAACCAAATCCAAAAAGTGCATGGCATTCCTATCATCGGCAAACTAACCCTGAGTGAAGCCGTGTTACGCCATGAAAAACTGCTCAATCAAAATATCCAACTGATTCCCAGGCTCCATTCTCGATCCATTCTGTACCCGCAAATGCTCGCCTCTGGCGTGGCTGGCCTGGCAACCAACGGCTATAGAAAAATCAGGCGCAAAATAGAAAAAACCATCAACCGTAAAGGCACAAAGGTGTTTATCTTGGCGAATATGGGCGAGCAAACACCTAATCCAAACAGCCGCGTCTGTTTATCTGACGATCGGGATGTTTTAGGGCAAAATCGGGCATGCCTGGATTGGCAGGTAACGGAACAGGATATTCACAGCATCATCCGCACTCAGGAAATCGTAGGGGCATGGCTGAAACAGACCGGCCTAGGGCAGTTAATCATTCAGCTTAAGGATGCCCGCCCGCCGCGCGGCTTGCATGGCGGGTATCACCACATGGGCACAACGCGCATGCATACTAATCCCAAAGAAGGCGTGGTGGATGCGAACAGCCGTATACACGGTGTTTCTAATTTATATATTGCCGGCCCATCGGTCTTTCCAACTGGGGGGTACGCGAATCCCGTGTTAACAATCGTGGCCTTGACCGTCCGGCTGGCCGACCATTTGAAGGCGTTGATGCCGGCCAGTTATTCAGTTGGGCCGCAGCAAGCAGATGTTCCAGCGACAAAACTGGCAGTGAATGATTGAGAGGTATGATGACTCGTTGGGGAATGGTTATCGATCTGCAAAAATGTGTGGGATGTGATACGTGTACGGCCGTATGCTCTCAAATGAACTACGCGCCGTCCAACACACTCTGGCGGCAGGTTTTTCCGCTGGACAGGAAAATTGTAGCCAGGCCGGAAACCGGACGCTTGTTCTTGCCAATGAATTGCATGCACTGCAGCGATCCGCCCTGCCTGGAAGTTTGCCCGACCACAGCCACCTACCGCCACCCCAATGGTGTGGTAGATATTTATGATGATCTGTGCATTGGCTGTGGCTATTGCGTCGTGGCCTGCCCTTATTTGGCGCGGACGATCAGCCATTATGATCCTGTCTCCGCCTTTGGGCTACACGGGGATGATACAACGATCTCCGACCGCAGCGATATTTGCACCAAGTGTAATTTTTGCCTACCCCGTGTGGAAGCGGGCATCGCCCAGGGGTTCCGCGCCGGTCTCGATGCCGAAGCATCGCCCAATTGTGTGCAATTCTGCATTGCCGACGCGCTGCATTTTGGCGATTTGCATGATCCGGACAGCCATGTTTTCCATCTAATTCGGGAAAATAATACGGTTCGTTTGCAGGAAAGCATGGGAACTGATCCGGCCATTCACTACATTGTGCGGGATGATTATGAGGGCATGAATGGCGCTGAAGTTGAGATGGTGTCGCCACGCAAGCAGCGTGTCTGGCGCTGGCCTGCGGCCGCCAATTTTATTTTAGGGGGGATGGGCGCGGGTCTGTATTTACTAAGTTGGTTCATGCTGTGGTTGGGTATGGTTCCCCCAACCGGTTTTGAATTATTGGCTCCCGCATTAGCGGCGCTTGGTTTTTTGAGTCTGGCAGTGGAGGTGGGACGGCCGTTACGCGGACTGTACCTGTTCCGCGCGCTGCATCATTCGTGGATGTCGCGGGAAGCGTTGGCCGGCGTATTGTTTATGGGAACGGCCGTGTTGAGTTGGGTCTGGCCACACACGTGGCTCTCGCCAGTTGCCGCCTTATCTGCCACCGGGCTACTCATTAGCCAGGGGCTAATTATTCATCGCGCTTATGCGGTAACCGCCTGGCATAAACCGGCCGTCCCGTGGTGGGTTTCCCTATCTGGCCTTGAAGCTGGCAGTGGATTAGTCATGTTGTTAGCTGGATTTGAGCATATGGCATCCCTGTCCGGCATGGCATTCATAGGGGTGTTTTTTTTGATTGCCGGCGGCATCAATTGGATGCTCTACTTATCAGACAGCAAAGAAAGCGCTTTTCGAGCCGCCACTGCGGCGCTGCGCACTACCAGGGCCTTTACATTGAGTATAGGCGTCGGACACGTACTGCCCATTCTCCTGTTGTTGGCCCTGAGCATGATGAATAACCAGCCGGTACAAATCATTCTGGCGCTGTTAGCCGGAATGAGCATGATCATTGGCAGCGCCGCCCAAAAGCTTCAACTCATCTTAAAAGCTGGTTATTTACACGGGATTGTGGCCGGGCCGGTACAAAATGGGAATGTGGGCAACGGCCGTATGACCGCCGCCGCCCCGATTCTGGAAACCGTTTAGACGAAGGAAGCGTCATGTCCAATAACAAACAGGTTCGACAAAACGCCTTTGCCAGAAAATGGGTACGCTTTTGGCTGCACGTTACCCGAATCAGGCAGCTTGAGCGAATCGCCGCCTGGCTGATAAGCTGGTTTGCGCCGCCGCACAAGGACCAGGTTCGTCTGGCACAGATAAACCCACATGGATTCACCGCCCATAACGCCGCTATCTATCACGCTAATCTTGAGCGGGGGCGCCACACCTACATTGGGAATCGCGTCATCATTTACCAGGCACACGGCGGCGGCCCGGTTCGCCTCGGCAATCGCGTCAGCCTGCTGCGAGACACCATCATTGAGACCGGTCAGGGCGGCAGCGTGACCATTGGCGACGACGCCTACATCCATCCCCGCTGCCAGATAAACGCCTACCTGACCTCAGTGCAAATCGGCCGAGGCGTCATGCTGGCTGCCAACTGCGCCTTGTATCCGCACAATCATGGCGTCATGCCCGGACAACCTATTCGGAAACAGCCATTAGAAACCAAAGGCCCCATCATCATCGGCGACGACGCCTGGTTGGGAACCGGCGTTGTTGTTTTGGGGGGCGTACGCATTGGGCATGGCGCAGTCATCGGCGCCGGCGCCGTCGTTACACATGACATACCGAATGGCGCTATCGCTACAGGCGTGCCAGCACATGTAGTAAAAATGCGCAGCGACCTCAATTTAACCGGTGTGCCTATCACACCTGCCATTCGTAAAATAAAAGATAAGGTTCACGTACATTAGCCCCATCTTCCCCTGTTGCCAAAACACGGCAACCAGTTTCCAGATGATAAGGAAAAACGCTATGATTGAGTTAAACAGGGGAAGCCGGTTTATCTTTGTTGGAGGCGCGCCACGATCAGGGACAACATTGGTGCAAAATATGTTAGATTCACATCCTGACATTTTTGGTGGGCCAGAGTTTATTCACATCCCCGATGTTATCCGCTTGAGAAAAGATCTGCATGGATCAATCACCCGCGGCTGGATTGACTTGTTTTGTTCCCATGCCGATGTTGATCATCATATTTGTTCGCTCATAGAAAACTTATTGCTGCCCTTAGCGAACAAACATGAAGGAAAGTTATTAAGTGAAAAGACGCCCGGCAATGTCCTGGTCTTTTCTGAGCTAATTGACTTATTCCCCGGCGCAAGATTCATCCATGTCGTCAGAGACCCCAGGGCGATCATTGCGTCCATGCTTCAAGTTGGAAAGCGGGCAAAAGGGCAGGATATGAAAACGGCCGTTTTCACCAACACGCTGGACGCCGCCATGAATTATACACAGAAATGCCTTACAGCCGGTTTTGCAGCTTCCCAATCCGCGCCCAACAACATATTAACCATCATGTATGAACAGCTCGTCACTAAACCGGAGAGAGAAACAAAAAAAATATGTGATTTCCTGTCCATCGCATGGTCTGACCGGATGATGCGTCCTGGCAGCTTCCAACATTTAGGCGAAAAAGCAATCACATTAAACTCTGGCCAGGTTTGGTACAACCGCCAAATGTACAATAGAAATCCTGAGAACCATCATATTCATAAATGGAAAACTCAACTGACTTCAAGACAGCAAACAACCATTACCCAATCCTTTACCGACAACAACGAACTGGCCCATCTTGGATATGAATTTTCTCATAATGGCGCATCCAGAAAGAACCAGTTTCTTGATTTAGCTTCAGAGAAAGCCACTTATTTAACTGATTATGTACTGCGAAGAGGGCGGGCGCTCACGAAAATGTCAAAAAAGATATTTGATAGATAGCGCCCAACGTCAAACATCTTGGAAACTACTACCCCTTTGGATGACGTACTGGGGGCTTTTTATAGGTTTATGAAGTTAAGTATAATCATTCCCTGTTTCAACGGCGCCGATACCATCGCAGTACAGCTTGAAGCGCTTAGCCAGCAAGAATGGTCTGAACCATGGGAAATCATCGTTGCTGATAACGGATCGACTGACGAGACTTTAGCCATTGTAAAGCAATATGCAAAACAATTGCCAAATTTACGTATCGTTGATTCATCGAAAAAACGCGGCTCATCTTACGCACGCAATGTTGGCGTTGCGGCAGCAAAAGGCGAATCCGTTGCCTTCTGTGATGTAGATGATGAGGTAGCGCCCAGATGGGTAGCCGCCATGGGCGGGGCGCTCGCCAAACATGAACTGGTGGGGTGTCCTTTTGACATCGAGAAACTAAATCCGCTCTGGGTGCAAAAGTCTCGTGGCAATCCGCAGCGAGACAGCCCGCAAACGATCTGGTACCCACCGTATTTACCACACGTTGCCGGTTGCGGTTTGGGCGTCAGACGATCGCTTTATGAAGCCGTTGGCGGCTTTGACGAGTCTTTATCAAACCTTCCAGACACCGATTTCTGTTTTAAGACCCAGTTTACCGGGGTTCAATTACATTTTGTGTCTGATACGGTCATTCACTATCGTCTTCGCAATAAATTACGTGAGATTTATCGCCAGTCACGCAATTATGCCGAACATAATATTATTTTGTCTAAACGATACCGCTCAACAGGCGTCGGGATATCGCACCCGTGGCAGCGGTATATGAGAGATTGGATGCGGCTGCTGCGATCCTTGCCCAGAATCCGCTGTCAAGTAGGCCGGGGGCGGTTTGCGTGGCAGTTAGGTCGTCAGATTGGCCGTTTACGGGGTGTTATTAAGTATCGCGTCCCCCCCGTTTGAGTAACTTTTTACACGTTGCATTCATGAAGATGTTTAATAAATCGTTCAGGAAATTCCAGCGCACTTGGATGCGTTTTTGGATGCGTTTTGCCGGCCTGGGTCGTTCTGGCCGGATGGCGACCCGTCTGGCAGCGTGGTTTGTCCCCCCATACAAAGCACGCTGTACGCTGGCAAAGCTGAATCCTCAGGGCTATGTGTCACCCCTGGCCGATATTCATCATACTGCCTTACAGCGCAACCACAATGTTTTTATTGGTGATCGCGTTGTTATCTATCAGACTAAGACTGGCGGCGCAGTGAAGCTAGGCGAAGGCGTCCGTCTTTACAGCGACATCGTTATCGAAACCGGCGCCGGCGGCCGTGTCAGCATTGGCGCCGAGACGCATATTCAACCCCGCTGCCAATTGTCAGCTTATAAAGGATCCATTGAAATCGGGCGACGGGTGGAAATTGCGCCGAATTGCACCTTTTATCCTTATAATCATGGGGTTGTTTTAGGTAAACCTGTCAGAACACAGCCACTAGAAACGAAAGGGAATATTGTCATCGGCGATGACGCTTGGCTCGGTGTTGGGGTAACGGTTTTGGATGGGGTTCGTGTTGGCAAAGGGGCTGTGATTGGGGCCGGGTCGGTTATTAACCAGGATATACCGGATAATGCCATTGCTGTTGGTGTGCCAGCTCGTGTTGTGAGGATGCGCAGCAGCGCTTTATCGGGAATAAGTGGCGGGTAATTGTCATTGACGCATTGCTAGAAAACTTGAAAGTAATCATATTAACGGCCGTATTCCTAATTGCTGTTGTTACAATACCAGTTTTTGCCCAAGGCCAACCTGATACTGATACACAGCTTGGTGCGAAGGAGTCAGCGATAACCGTTTTCCAATGGGGCCAATTTGAAAAGGCGCTGACGACCGGCCGTAACTACACCGAAGCGCAAAAGTATCAGGACGTGCGGTTGAACGCGACGTTTGTCGGCCCGGATGGCGCGACGTACACGGTCCCCGGTTTTTGGGATGGCGGCGTCACCTGGCGGATTCGGTTTTCGCCGCCGACGGCCGGTGAGTGGGTCTACGCGGTTGACTCGTCGGACGTGCAGATGGATGCGGCGGCGAATGACGGCCGTTTCATCGCCCGCGCCCCCAGCCCAGATACCCTCAAACAAAATCCCAACTATCGCGGCTTTTTGCGGGTGAGCGCCAACAGCCGTTACCTGACTTACGCCGACGGCGCGCCCTTCTTCTGGCTGGGCGGAACCGCCTGGCGCGGCAACCGGCTGCGCATGGCTTTCCAGCCCCAACCGGACGCCGCCGGGCCGGACGTGGCCGAGTTCCCGTTTTACGTGGACAACCGCCAAACGAAAGGGTTTACGGCCGTTCAAATTCGCGCCGGGTTCCCCCAAGACCCAACTGCGCGGAACGAAGGCGGGGCGACGTTCCTCCAACAGTACGACCTCGTCAACCCCAACTTCTTCCAATGGTTCGACAAGCGCATCCAATACATCGCCGACCAGGGCATGGTTCCGGTCATCACCGGGCAGTGGTACATGGACACGGCCGACATGCCCCTGGACGATTTGCAGCAGTATTGGCGCTACCTCATCGCCCGCTACCAGGCTTACAACGTCATCTGGGTCATCTCCGGCGAGTATGGCTTTTTGGACGACATAAACAAAGTGGACCAACTGGGCCGCTACGTTGATCAAGTGGATACAACCAAACACCTGACAACAGTTCACCCCACCCCCAATCCGCCCTATCCGGCTTTTAGCAGCGCCGAACATTTTGGCGATGCCCCCTGGCTGGATTTTCATTTGCAGCAGACCTGGGATCAGGCGGCGACCAGGACGGCGATGGCCGCCGATTACGCGCGGGGGACGACCCCCAGCGTCAACGCCGAAGCCGGTTACGACGGGTTGTGGGGTTGGGATCGGGAGATGGTGCGCCGGGACGCCTGGACGGTTTACCTGAGCGGCGGCGCTGGCTACACCTACGGGGCCAACGGCGTCTTCAACTGGAACGATGGCTGCTGCGACGACGAAAAGTTCAAGCCGCCGCGCTGGTACGACGTGATTGACGCCCCCTCCAGCTACGACATGCAGCGCCTCGCCGCCTTCTTTGCCCGCACCCGCTGGTGGGAACTGGCCCCCGACGACAGCTTGGTTAATGATGGCTACGCCCTGGCTAATCCTGGCCGCGAATACGTGCTGTACGTCCCCGACCCGACACCGCCGGTCATGCCGCCCCGCTTGCAATGGGCGACGGCCGTCTTCACCCTTTTCAACAAACATGCCGCCATCACCCTTGACCTGACCAACGCGCCCGGCAGCTACAACCTGACCTGGTTCAACCCCCAAACCGGCGAATTCAGGGACGGCGGCCTCGTCCAGAGCGGCACGCCGCAGACGCTTTTCGCCCCCTTCAGCCAGGATGTCGTTCTACACCTTTTGCGGGACTAATTTGGGTTTGGCAACGCCAAACCCCTACGTCAGGCCGAAATGGTAGGAGCATGGCGCGGCCATGCCCAACTGTAAAACAAACCGTGACCGATAAACAATCCTTGTTAAACATCATCATCCCCGTTTACAACGGCGAAAAAACGTTGGGCGCACAACTCGACGCCCTCAACCAACAAGCCTACGCGGGCGAATGGGAACTCATCGTCGTCAACAACCGCTCCACAGACGGAACCGTCGCGCTAGTCCATCGTTACCAGGCGCAAATGCCGCATTTGCGCCTGGTACACGCGCCGGACAAGCAAAACAAATCCTACACTCGCAACACCGGCGCTCAAGCCGCCACAGGGGACGTTTTCCTCTTTTGCGATGCCGACGACGTAGCCGCGCCTGGCTGGTTAGCGGCCATGGCTGCGGCCGTCCGCGAGCATGAATTTGTGGCCGGGGCGATAGACAGCCACACCTTGAACAAAACCCCTTCCTGGCGCGCCGGGTTCGACCAATACCCATTCGCCCCGGCCATGGGCTTCTTGCCGTTCGTTTCCAGTTGCAACATGGCCGTCTCCCGCCGCGCCTTTGAACAGGTGGGCGGCTTCTCTGAAGCGTACCTGAGCAGCCACGATGTAGAAATATCCTGGCGGCTGCAACTGCAAGGCTATGAAATCCACTACGCGCCCCAGGCCGTCATGTACCGCCGCTACCGCAACTCGTTAAAAGGGTTGTGGCGGCAAATCTCGACCTACACTTACTTTTACCCCCTGCTCTACCGGCAGTATGCGGCGCAGGGGATGCCCCGTACCTCCCGCCGGGCGGTTTGGAAGCGGTATCTCTGGCTGGCAAAGAAAAGCCGCCTGCTGGCGCACAAGTCGCCGGACGTGCGCGGAAAATGGATTTACCGCGCCGCCTTCTCCTGGGGGCTGCTGCGGGGATCCATTCGTTATCGGGTTTTGTATTTGTAGGGACAAAGTTTTAGGATTGGAAATTGGAGGTTAGAGATTGGAGATTGGAGGCTGGAGGCTGGAGGCTGGAGGCTGATTAATCTCCAGTCCCCAGTCCCCAATCTCCCAAATTCAACAAGGTGATCTAAATTATGAAAGTAGTCATTCTCGCCGGTGGGTACGGCACGCGTATCAGTGAAGAGAGCGGGGTCAGGCCCAAGCCGATGGTGGAAATTGGCGGCCGTCCCATCCTCTGGCACATCATGAAGATTTATTCCGCCCACGACATCAACGAGTTTATCATCTGCTGCGGCTACAAGGGGCACATGATTAAGGAGTATTTCGCCAGCTATTTCCTGCACATGTCTGACGTGACGTTTGACATCAAAAACAACCAGATGCAGGTACACCAAAACAACGCCGAACCGTGGCGAGTGACGCTGGTGGATACTGGATTGTCTACCATGACCGGCGGGCGGATTAAGCGGGTACAACAGTACATTGGCGACGAGACGTTTTGCCTGACGTATGGGGATGGGGTCAGCAACGTCAACATCGCCGAGTCGATCCGGTTCCACAAAGAACAAAAGGCAATGGCGACGGTCACGGCCGTGCAGCCTCCCGGCCGTTTTGGCACCTTCAACCTGCACAACGGCCAGACCAAAATCCACAGCTTCCGCGAAAAAGCCCCCGGCGACACCGCCTGGATCAGCGGCGGCTTCTTCATCGTCGAACCGGAAGCCCTCAACTACATCAGCGACGACGCCACCGTGTGGGAACAAGAGCCGCTGCAAAACATCGCCAAAGAGGGGCGGCTGGGCGCGTACCGGCACGACGGCTTCTGGCACCCCATGGACACCCTGCGCGACAAAAACGTATTAGAACAACTATGGAAATCAGGCGACCCGCCCTGGAAGGTATGGACATGCTAGAACGAGCGAACTTTTGGCAAGGAAAAAAAGTATTCATCACCGGGCACACCGGTTTCAAAGGCAGTTGGCTCTCCCTCTGGCTGCAAAACGTGGGCGCTGAATTACTCGGCTATGCCCTGCCGCCGCCCACCGACCCGGCGCTGTTCAGCGACGCCCGCGTCGCCGACGGCATGACCTCCGTCACCGACGACGTGCGCGACCTGGCCCGCCTGCAAAAAACGATGGCCGGTTTCCAACCGGAGATCGTCTTTCATTTGGCCGCCCAGCCGCTGGTGCGCCGCTCCTACAAGGAGCCGGTGGAGACCTTTACCACCAACGTCATCGGCACAGTCCACATGCTCGAATCGGTGCGGCGCACCGACAGCGTGCGCGTCGTCGTCAGCATCACCAGCGACAAATGTTACCAAAACCAGGAGTGGTTCTGGGGCTACCGGGAGACGGATCGCCTGGGCGGTCACGACCCCTACTCCAGCAGCAAAGCGTGCGCCGAGCAGGCCATCGCCACCTACCGCAGCTCCTACTTTACGCCGGACAAATTTGACCGGCACGGCGTGGCGCTGGCCAGCACGCGGGCCGGCAATGTCATCGGCGGCGGCGATTGGGCCGCCGACCGGCTCGTCCCCGACATCATGAAGGCGATCATGGACAGTTCGCCGGTCATCATCCGCAGCCCCCACGCCATCCGCCCCTGGCAGCACGTGCTGGAACCGCTCAACGGCTACCTGACGCTGGCCGAGCAGATGTGGACGCAGGGGCCAAAGCTGGCGCAAGCCTGGAATTTTGGGCCGGAGGATAAGGACGCCAAGACGGTGGGCTGGATCGTGGATTATTTGACGAAATTGTGGGGTGAAGGGGCCAGTTGGCAATTGGACGGCGCGGAGCATCCGCACGAGAATACCTACCTCAAGCTGGACTGCTCTAAGGCCAAAAGTTTATTGGGCTGGTCGCCCAAACTCTCTTTGCCGACGACGCTAGAATGGATTGCGGAATGGTTCCGGGCTTACCAACAGGGCGCGGACATGCGCCGGGTGACGGAAGATCAAATTGCCCGCTTTGAGGAAACGGAGGCAAAATCATGATTTTCACGGAAACAAAATTGAAGGGCGCGTACCGGATTGAGATTGAGCCGATTCACGATAACCGGGGCTTTTTTGCGCGGGTCAACTGCCAGCGCGAGTTTGCCGAGTATGGCTTGACGACGGATTTTGTGCAGTCGAATATCACGTTCAGCCCCAAGAGAAATACGCTGCGCGGCTTGCATTACCAGATCGCGCCGCATAAGGAGATTAAGCTGGTGCGCTGTGTGCGCGGGGCGATTTATGACGTGATTGTGGATTTACGGCCGTCATCCTCTACCTACCTGCAATGGCTGGCGACGACGATTACGGCCGACGCCCACAACATGATCTACATCCCCGGCGGCTTTGCTCACGGCTACCTGACGCTTGCAGATAACACGGAGGTTTATTACCAGGTGGGCCAGTTTTACGCCCCCGATTTCGAACGAGGGATGCGTTGGGATGATCCGGCCATCCACATCACCTGGCCGCCGGTCGAATCGCTCATCCTGTCGCAGAAGGATAAGGCGTGGCCCGATTTTGTGCCGGAGCGGGCACACGAACCGGCGTGAGGGCGGCGGACGGCCGTCTCTCCGGCTTCCTGGCCGATACCTGGTGGTTCGGGTTAACGCAGCGCGTGCCGGAAAAAGCGTTCCAGGAATTGGCTGAACTGCGGGCGCGGCAGGGGTTTACGGCCGTTCAACTCGTCGTCGGCGTCCCGCCCGAAGTGGGGCCGGAAAATGAAAACGCCGCCAGCGACGCCGGGTTCCCCTGGACGCTGGACGGCGCGTTCAACGAAGCCTACTTGCAACTGGCGCGGGAACGGATCCAAACCCTGAACCAGTTGGGCTTGATGGCGATAGTTTACGGCGCGTGGGGCCACCAGATCGAATGGCTGGGACGGGAGAGGATGGCGGCGTGGCAGCTGCGTCTGATGGAGAAGCTGGATGCGCTGAACGTGATTTACTGTCTGACCGGCGAGAGCGATTTGTGGGTGGGTGCGGCCTCCCGTCTGCTCCCGGCCAAGACGACGGACGATTTGGTTCAGGCGAAAACTTTGTTCAACGCCGTCGTTGAATGGCTGCCGCCGCGAATCGGGCAGCGGCTGTTGGCGACGGCCGTGCGGGTGAAGGCGCGGCTGAACCGCCCCCGGCTGGCGGCGCGCCGCCGCGATTGGAGTTTTGTACTGGAACAAGCGGCGGCGCACACGAACAAGCCGATCCTTATCCACACCATACGGGGGCAGTTGAGTGAGACGGCCGTCACCAACCCCCACCTTCTCGCCGCCTGCGCCACCCAAACCGGCCACGACGAAAACGCGCGCCACGAACTGTGGCAGACGCCCCTGGCAAGTTTGAAAAAGCAACCGGCCAAACCATACGTCAACCTGGAACCCTGGTACGAGGGGATTCTGAACCGTTTTGGCGTTGCAGACCAACTGTTTGCCTACTGGGTTTCGATGCTGGCCGGGGCCGCCAGCCACTGCTACGGGGCGCAGGGGATTTGGAACGGGGGCGACGGCCGTTTCCTGGCCCACTGGGGACCGCAAACGTTCGCCCAAGCCGCCGCGCTGGACACCCCCCGGCTGCTGGGGCTTTCCCACCGGCAGTACCGGCCCTGGGCGGCGGCGAACGGCGACACATTTTTCGAGATGCGGGGCGGGAAATTGCTCATGATTGGCCGTAAATTTCAGACGGCGACCATCCGCTTTTTCCCCGACGTCGCCCAGACCAATGACGTGGGCGACGGCCGTATCTGGCTGCCGCTGGCAGGGCGATTTACAGACAACCCGCCCGCAGCCGGCCCGGCCGTTACCTTAACCGCCATCCCGTAAGTTACGTTTTAATACCCATCCTTAAACTAATTGTAACCAAGTAAATGGTAACTGGTAATTACCCAATTACTCAATTACCAATTACCAACAAACTGCAAAGTTGATTTTGAACGAACCCGACAGAACGAGCGTACCATGATTATCATTGATAAGGCGTTGCAAGAACGAGAAAAAGCCAACAATCCAATTCGCGTGGGGCTGGTGGGCGCCGGGTACATGGGCCGGGGGATTGCGCTGCAAATCACGACGGCCGTCCCCGGCATGACCGTCGCCGCCATCTCCAACCGCCACCTGGAAGACGCCCGACGCGCTTATGAACAGGCGGGTGTAGAGGAAGTGACGGCCGTCGCCACCCTGGCCCAACTCGAAGACGCCATCGCCCAGGGCCGGGCCGCCATCAGCGACGACCCCCTCCTGCTCTGCCGCGCCGACGGCATAGACGCCATCGTCGAAGTCACCGGAACCGTCGAATTTGGCGCGCGCGTGACGCTGGACGCCATCAAACACGGCAAACACGTCATCCTGATGAACGCCGAACTGGACGCCACCCTCGGCCCCATCCTCAAACGGTACGCCGACAAAGCGGGCGTCATCCTCACCAACTCCGACGGCGACCAGCCCGGCGTCATCATGAACCTGATCCGCTACGTTCAGGCCATCGGCTGCCGCCCCGTTCTGGCCGGAAACATCAAAGGGCTGCACGATCCCTACCGCACCCCGGCCACCCAGCGCGCCTACGCCGAAAAGTACCATCAAAAACCGCGCATGGTCACTTCCTTCGCCGACGGCACTAAAATTTCGATGGAAATGGCCGTCGTCGCTAACGGCGCCGGGTTTAAGGTGGGGCAGCGGGGGATGTACGGCCGTGCCTGCGCCCACGTCAACGACACGCCCGGCTTGTACTCGTTAGAACAATTACTCGCTGGCGGTCTGGTAGACTACGTCGTCGGCGCGCAGCCGCCCGGCGGCGTCTTCGTCCTCGGCTACAACGACCATCCGCTGCAACAGCAATACCTGAACTATTACAAAATGGGCGACGGCCCGCTGTACGTCTTTTACACCCCGCACCACCTCTGCCACCTGGAAACGCCCCTCACCATCGCCCGCGCCGTCCTCTTCGGCGACGCCGCCTTAACGCCGCGGGGCGCGCCGGTATGCGACGTGATCACCGCCGCTAAAGGCGATCTGAAAGCTGGTGAGATTTTGGACGGCATCGGCGGCTTCACCTGCTACGGCCTGGCCGAAAACGCGCCCGTTTGCAGGGCGGAGAACCTCCTGCCAATGGGTCTTTCCGAAGGCTGCCGTTTACGCCGCGACGTGGCCCAGGACCAGGTCATTACCTACGAAGACGTGATTTTGCCGGACGGCCGTTTAGCCGACAAGCTTAGAGCCAAACAAACAGAGCATTTCATGTGAGGAGCTGCTCATGACGAACCAATCAAGAAATTTCACATTCCTAAATTCTTCGCGAGGCGCAGCGATTGTTTTATCTTTTGCATTACTCGCAGCGCTCATCGCCCTGTTTCATTTCACCTCCAATGCCGCCGCCGTACAAGGGCGCTTCGCGTATTGGCAGCTGGATGAAACCAGCGGTTCCACCTATGCCGATTATGACGGCGTGCTGGATGGCGCCTGCGCCGGAGCCTGCCCCACCCCCGCCACCGGCGGCCAGGTGAACGGCGCCCAGGCGTTTGACGGCAGCAGCGCCGGCATCACTGTCACCGCCGATTCGATCATGGATTGGGGCGTCAGCGACAGTTTTTCCATTGAGTTATGGGTCAAAGGCGATCCGGGGTTAAGCTGCGCGACGGTTGATGAAATTCTTGTGGGCCGCGCCGACAGCGGCGCCGGAACCGGCTACTGGGCGCTGGGATGTACCGCCGGGACGGGAACAGCCAATTTCCAACTGCGTGACTCGAACAATGTCAGCATAACCCTACCGAGCAGCCGAGTAATTACAGATGGATTGTGGCATCACATCGTCGGCACGCGCGATGGCGTGAATGATGTCAATTATCTCACGGTTGACGGGACCGATGTGGTCTCAATCACGCAAAATTATACGGGCGCGTTGGCGCCGAGTACGGCCGTTCTCAGCTTCGGCCATTTGGAATCCAGCGCTTATTTCAAGGGCGCATTAGACGAAGTGGCCCTGTACAACGGCATGATCTCCAACACCGACGCCCTGACCCATTACTACCTGGGACGGGGCTACGCTGCCAGCTGCGACACCCCGGTCGCCGTCATGCCGCTGGGCAATTCGATCACCAAGGGGTATGGAACGGGTACACCCAACACCTCTCCCTACAATTTCGGCTATAGACGGCCGTTATACATCTCCATGACCAACGCCAACTACTCCTTCGACTTTGTGGGCAGTCTGTCCAGCGGCAGTCTAGCGACCGGGCCTACTTTCGATTATGATCACGAGGGACACGCGGGCTACCGCGCCGACCTGTTAGCCACTGAAGTCATCAGCTACCTGACAGTTAATCCGGCCGAGGTCATCCTGCTGCACATCGGCACCAACGACATCGCCCAGGGACAGGGCTTCAGCGTCGCCGACGTGGAAACCATCCTGGACAACATTGACAGCGTGGATAAAAACGCCGCCGTCATCCTGGCCCAAATCATTGACGAGGATCCCAGCGACTCCAACTACACCGACGTCACCCCCTTCAATACCAATTTAGTCGCCATGGCCCAAAGCCGCATCGCCAATGGCGACAAAATCATCCTGGTAGACCAGCAAAGCGCTCTGAACTACACGACAGACATGTTCGACTGGCTGCATCCTAACGAAGGCGGCTATGACAAAATGGCCGCCGCCTGGCTGGGCGCGCTGAACTCTTTCATGCCGGTTTGCGATACGCCAACCATCGTATCCACGCCGGTGACGGAAGTGCTGGTGGACCAACCCTACACCTACGACGTGAACGCCACCGGCTACCCCACGCCGACCTATTCGCTGCTGATCAGTCCTACCGGCATGACCATCAACAGCGCCAGCGGCGTGGTATTCTGGACGCCCAACAGCAGCCAGGTCGGCCCCCACTCAGTTGAAGTGCAGGCGACCAACGTCGTTGGCTCCGACTCGCAGTTTTACACCCTTTCCGTCGTCCAGGCGCCGACCATCACCTCCGCGCCGGTCACGACGGGGACGATAAACGTACCGTACAGCTATGACGTCGCCGCTTCCGGCTATCCCACGCCCACCTACAGCTTAACCATCACCCCCACCGGCATGACGATTGACTCCGCCAACGGCTTAATTTCCTGGACGCCCACCAGCAGCGGCGCGTTCAGCGTGACGGTGCAGGCCGCCAATTCGCAGGGGACAGCCAGCCAGGCGTTCACTATCAACGTGACGGAACCGCTCGTCTGTCTGGCGCCCGATCCCATCGCTTACTGGCAGCTCGACGAAACCGGCGGGACGACGTTCGCCGACCCGATCAATGGCAACGACGCCAGCTGCAGCGGCGCCGGCTGCCCCGCCTACGCCACCGGCCGCGTGAATGGGGCGCGCAGTTTTGACGGCGTGAATGACGGGCTGGACGTGGCCGACAATGCCAGCCTGGACTGGAGCAGCGGGAGCAGTTTCACCATTCAAGCCTGGGTGAAAACGACGCAGAGCTGTGCGGGGAACAAGGTTTATATCGGCAAATACCGGTCTGGCCCCGGCGAGGGGGATTGGTGGCTGGGCTGTGGCAATGATAACAATGAAGCTGTATTCTACTTGCGCGATTCCAACAACACAGCTTATTCGCTTAAGGGAACGACGGCCATTAACGACGGTAATTGGCATCACCTGGTAGCGGTACAGGACGCCGGTCTGGGCAAAAACCAACTGTATGTGGATGGGGTGGAAGAAGTGGCAGTCTCCACCGCGTACACCGGAAATTTTGCCAATACGCAGCCGTTGACGATTGGCTATTTTGTTAATTCGTACTACGTGAATGGAGTGATTGATGAAGTGGCGATACACGGCCGTGCCCTCACCGCCGCCGAGATTCAATACCATTACAACAACGGCCAAGCCAGCATGGATTACTGCACCCTGGCCGCGCCCAGCATCTTCTCTGCCCCGGTAACAAGCGGCGCTGTCGGCAGCGCCTACAATTACCAGATACAGGCTGGCGGCCATCCCGGCCCGACATACAGCTTAACTATCACGCCCACCGGCATGACCATCAATGCCAACACAGGCTTGATTTCCTGGACGCCCGCCAGCGACGGCAACTTCAACGTCTCCGTGCAGGCTAGCAATTCCGAGGGCAATGACAGCCAGAACTTCACCATCCAGGTCGCTGTCGCGCCCACCATCACCTCCACGCCGGTGACGACGGCCTACGCCGGGCAGCCTTACAGCTATGACGTGAACGCCTCCGGCACGCCGGCCCCAACTTTCAGCCTGATCGCCAAACCAACGGGCATGACGATTGACGCCAACACCGGCGTCATCTCCTGGACGCCGGCGACCAATCAGTTAGGCCAGAACGCGGTGGAAGTGCAGGCCAGCAACTCGCAGGGCAGCAATAATCAAACTTTTACGGTTTACGTCAATGGGCCGCCGACGATCACCTCCGCGCCGGTAACGGCCGTTACCCTGGGCAATGCCTACAGCTATGACGTAGACGCCGCCGGCTATCCTGCCCCCACCTACAGCCTGACCATCACGCCCACCGGCATGACGATTAACCCCAACAGCGGCTTGATTTCCTGGACGCCGACCAGC
>JAJRYT010000223.1 GCA_024275635.1 Chloroflexota bacterium
ATGGATTGAGGTTTCCTGGTTGACTAAAGCAACTGCTTTTTCCAGTTCTTCCCGGGGTATCTCTTGAAAA
Organism: Chloroflexota bacterium; assembly: GCA_024275635.1. GTDB lineage: Bacteria > Chloroflexota > Anaerolineae > Promineifilales > Promineifilaceae > JACKCC01. Next base: position 71 of record JAJRYT010000223.1, read on the forward strand.
ATTGTCTGACGCACCTCTTTGCCCGGCAACTTTTCATCGAGGATGAACTGGCAGGCGATACATAATTGCAATGTTGCCACATCTACTTGAGCCAGTGTACTCAGCCGTGCTTTGATACCGGTTTTTTCTGCATCCCTGAATTTCTCGGCCACGTTCAACAGCAATAAATCAAGCGCTTCATCCTGAATGACGGCCTCCAGTTCCTGTGTAGTGACCAACAGTACCGCCAGCCGATGATTCTTGCCCAGGTCTTCAAGCGCAGCCGCCCAGGCGCTGCGCCCATATCGAGCCATCGCTTTGACATGACCCACAGAAATACCTGTCAAATCGATATCGCTCACGCCTACAGCACGGATTTTCTCCAGGCGATGTAAGCTGTGCTTGATTATTGGAGAAGAGGCTCGAGTTGCTGGTTGTCGCAATAACTCCAGCCGCGAAAAGCGTGCATCTTTATCTACAATTAGCAACGATTGCAACTGGATTTGTTGGCTCTCTGATAACAGATTAACCAATCGCTGCCATACCCGTTGCTGCGCCCGACTGACAATTCGAGCTATCCAACGTTCCAGTATTCGGGGGCCTGGCAGTAAGACTTTGTGTTGTGTTAACCAGGCCGTTGCATAATCAAAAAGGACAAGATGGTTCTCCTGTGTCAGAGAAGTCCGGGCATATAATTGCCGTAGCAACGCAAATGGGACTTGGCTCTTATGGAAATCTTCATAGCCATACAGTTGCCGAATCTTCTTTTTATGGCGACGTTGTGACCGTATGCCATATCTTGTCCAGTCGGCGACATCAATTTGAAGCTGCTCTGCCATATGATTGACAACGCCGCTAGGCGCTCTTGTCAGATCAGACAGGAAGGTGCCTAAAAAGCGCACCGTGCCTAACTGTACAGCAAATCCCAACCGGGTATACGACTTTCCCAAAGCGCTGATAGTCTGTAGGTCGCCATCATCCAGGTGGAAATACTTCGCTAGTTGCATGGGCGTGGGTTCTCCCGCATAATGACCATAGCGGACAATTTGTTCGGGGCTTAAAAAGTTAACAGGCATTGTTTTCTCCTTGTGAAATGAGGGTTTATAAAAGTGCCTTATATTACTGAGAGAATGCCTGTTATCACAACAAAAAGAGAGGCAGAACTGTCTTTTTACTCTGGATGGCAAAGATAGATGCCAGTCATCAATCTTGTCGTTATCACAGGAAAAACCGTGACCAAGCCACAAACTTCGCTGGAATCATGGATAATTGATTTCCTTACAGACCTAAAAAACGCCAATCGTTCGGTTCACACTTGTCGGGCTTATGCCTCTGATTTATATCGGTTGGCTTCGTTTTATGATGGCGTCCCAGCCGCAATTTCGGTGGACATATTACGCGATTTTCTGGAAACATTTTCCCATCTTAAACCTGCTACCCGCGCCCGAAAACAGGCTGCCCTTAACAGCTTTTTTCAATGGGCGTATCGCCAGGATTTGATAGCGGCTAATCCAATGGCGAAAATAGAAGCAGTGAAACGGGACGAGCCGCAAATTCGGGCCTTGGAACGTAAAGACGCGGAAAATATTCTGGCGGTTATTCCGGCCAAACAGACACGAGACCGACTACTGTTCCGTCTGATTTTTGAAACCGGATTGCGCGTTGGCGAAGCGCTCCAACTTTATGTAGAAGACCTTGATATGACTCTGGATGATGAGCATATCTATGTTCGGGGCAAGGGGGGAAAGCGTCGTACCGTTTTATTAGATGACTCCAAGTTGGTTGCTCAATTACGCCGTTATCTCCAACAAACTGGTTACAAGCATGGCCCTCTGTTCCGCGCCCAGAAAAATAGCCGGGGCGGACCATTACGGTACCAGTCTGTTCAATACCGTTGGCAGAAATATTGTGAAAAGGCGGGGATTGATTGTACATTGCATCAGCTACGCCATACCCATGCGACTGAAATGGTTAATGAAGGGGTCAGCCTGGCAACGATCCGCAAACGGTTGGGACACAAGAACATCCAAACGACTCTCCGTTACGCTGAAAAATCTGATGAAAGCGCTGATGCGGAGTTACGGGCTTGGCGACGGCGTAAGGAGGGGAACAGCTGATGAGCAAATTGGAATGGGAAGGCACAGTCATCGGCGTGCAGCCTCGCATTCGACTAACACGTTCATTTGATGAACGATACCATACCTATCTGGGCTATTCGTTACGAATTCGAGGGCAAATTGATGGCGAACCTGGTGAGTTCTTGATTGGGATAGGTAAGGCAGCCCAGACCAAGCATCAATTTAGAGTTGGCGACACAGTTAGCGGCCGTTCTGTGCCAGCTGCTAACCCGAAATTGGAACCAGCCGATTATTATAAAACGGCCGCGCTCAAACTCTCAAAACGCACGTCGGATAGCGAACATAATCCTCCCCCTTGGCATGATTCGCCGCCTGAGTTGGAAATTTATCGCGAACGTGGGCATCGTCGCCTTAGCACACGCACCTATAAAACCAAATGCCTTGATTGCCTTTGGGGCTGCCAGATGGCTGTGGAAATAATCGTTGATCATTGGAATCCACGACAGAAACGGTATCGGACGGAGACCTTTTGCTATGGTCCCAAGTCATGTGGCTTCTATAAAGCTGGGCCAATACGCAAAGTACCTGGTCGGAAAGGAATGGTTTGGGAAGAAGCGGATTGGGTGGATGAAGATGCTACTGCACATCGAGCAATGGACGAATAATCTTCAATGACAGGTGGCCGTTTTCGGTTCCGATCCTAGTCAAACCCCAGAATAGTCCGCGCCAGCCGTGTTGGTGTTACTTCTATAGTAGGCGACTGTTTCTTTGATGCGGGTAGAGCCAACGGTTCTACTTCTGGCAATAAGCGTTGCTTAACCCGTTCGGCTAAGGCGTAGAGGGCTGGTCGGGA
>JAJRYT010000224.1 GCA_024275635.1 Chloroflexota bacterium
TAAACTTGATTCGCTGCCACTTTGTGCGTTGACGGGGTTCAAAACGCATTCTTTGAAGCCCGATTCTTGGCGCACGCCTTTTAGAAGATTACGGAGTGCCTGTTTTTTTGTTAAAAGTGCGATTTTCGCCAATGTCGAGTAGTCAATCCTCCCGGAGGTTAAGAACCTCCGGGAGGATACCTTTTTCATGACTACAAACTATCGGCTACCCAGGACAATCCCAACGCTTCCAGTTTCTCCCGCGTGGGTATGCCCGTTGCCACATCCCAGCCAGACAAGGCGTAGTAAGTGTCTTTCGCCTTTTCCAGCGCTTCCGGCGAGAAGTGGAAGCCATCGGAACGGCCGCCTTTGAGCGCTTTGCTCATTTTCTGGGGCAGTTTGTCGCCATCACGGGTCAGCCCTTCGCGCGCGTTAAATGCTCGCTGTAAATTCAACGTGCGCTCGCCGATGGTTTGTAATTCGTCCATCGTCACATCCCAGCCGGTGACGGCGCGCACGGTTTCCAGTAGTTGATCTGGTCCGTACAAATGCCAGGAGGGGCCAAACACAAATTGGCAGACATTGGCCGAATTAAGCATGCTGTAAAATTGTTCCGTCACCAACGCAAAGCGCACTTTCTCGTCGGTCAGACTGTACTTTTCTTGTTTTTCGGTTAGCCCGATCAGCGCCAGCCGATCTTTGTACCACTTGAAACCACCCTCATACGTCCCGTCATGCTCAGAGGATTGATGGTCGGCGCCATAGGGGTTGACGGCGTAAATGAGGCCCAGACTGCGTTTGACCTGGGGCATGTGGGCCGGTAGTTCTTGTTTTTTGGTAGTAACGACCAGCGCTTCCGTGCCGCGCCCGATGCGCTCGGCAGCGCGAGCGGAACCATCGGCCAGCACATCGCCAAATCCTTCGCGCTTACCAATCATCTCGGTTAGCTGCGCCATGGCGGCGGCGTTGCCAAAATCCAATTCCAGGCCGCCGGTATCTTCGGTTGTGAGGAGTCCCTGGTCAAAGGAGTCAAAGGCCCAGGCGATGGTGGCGCCGCAGGAGATGGTGTCCATGCCGTACTCGTTGCAAAGCTGGTTGGCGCGGGCGACGGCCGTTAGATCAGAAACGCCGCAGTAACTACCAAAGGTGGCTAATGTTTCGTATTCGGGGCCGCCGTACTCATGTTCGGCCAGGAATGGCCCTTCGGTGATTTGGACGACGCGCTTACAGCGGACGGTGCAGGCGTAACAAGTGTCGCGCCCCTGCCGGTCTTGTTTACCTTCGGCCGCGCCGCGCAGGATGGTGTCATACATGGTTTCGCCGCTGATGGCTTCAGCGCCGTCAAAAACGCCGCTGTTCCAGTTGTAGGTGGGCAGGCCGCCGGATTTTTGTTGGCCCATGACGACTTCGGCCGTGCCGTATTTGCCCATCCCGGCGACGTCGGAGTCGGCGAGGTTGGCCGGTCCCCAGCGGGCTATTTCTTTGAACCCGGCGGGGTCGGCGATGGCCGGTCTGTTTTTGCCGCGCACGACGATGGCTTTGAGTTTTTTGGAACCCATAACCGCGCCCATGCCGGTACGGCCGTTGGCCCGGTTTTTCATGCTGATCATGGCCGCGAAGCGAACACCGTTTTCACCCGCCGGGCCGCATTGCAAGACTTCAATCTTTTTGTCATCCAACTCAGCCTGGAGGGTGTCTTCTACCTCGCCGGTGATTTTGCCCCACAGGTGGCTGGCGTCGCGCAGTTCGGCCTGACCGTTGCGTATCCACAGATAAACGGGTTTCGCTGCTGCGCCTTGAATGACGATGGCGTCAAACCCGGCGAATTTGAATTCGGCCGGCCAAAAGCCGCCAGATTGGGAGTCGCCGATGAGGTCGGTGAGGGGGGATTTGGCGACGGCCGTTACCCGGCTTTGTCCGGAGACGGCCGTGCCCGTCACCACCCCTACCGCCAACGCCAGCGTATTTTCCGGGCCAAGCTGGTCGGCGTGGGCCGGCGTGTGCTTGAGAACATAATGAGTGGCCATCGCGCTGCCGCCTAGGTAAAAACGGTAAAATTCCTCTGGCGGCTGTTCGATTTCTATCGCGCCGCTGGTTAAATCAACGTGCAAAATTTTGCCATGATATCCGTAAGGCATGTTCGTCTCCTTGTCAAGTAGTCAGGTGGTTATGTCGTCGGATAGTCGAGTAGTCATGTGGTCGAGAAGTCAACCCTCTATCTCCGTTTCTATACGCTACCTCCAACACCTCAACCACCGGCGGCCGGGCGGAAAACTTCCACCTGGTCGCCATCTTGTAATGTCGTGGTCTGATTTTCTATGATTTCTTGATTTATGGCTACCTGGATGTAGCCGTGCAGGGCAAGTTGATCGAGAAGGGCGGCGACGGCCGTTCCCTCTGGCAAAGTCAACACAGCCCCTCCCCGAGCTTCAGCAGGCAGTTTGTCGCGCAGCGCGCCATGTAACCGAATATGGATTTGCATGATGCTTAGGAAACGTTCGGAAATAACTTCCTGGTTTTCGTAAGCCGTGTTTCGTATTCCGTGTTCCGTCACGATACGGAATACGAAACACGGCTTACGGATAACGGATAACGGATAACAGACGACCCAATCGTTAAGTTAATTACGAACGCTACCTCTGATTCTAACGAATTTGGCGGGTTTGTGTTCTCTTGTTTCCATTTTTAAACCGACGTTCCAGTTCGGCAAACAGGTCGCGCGCCTGTTCCGTTTCGCCGGCTACAACCACTTGATCAAGGGGATTGTCCTCCCCCACGAAATAACGATAATCGGCCGCTATTAAGTCGAGCGTATTGACCAGTTCCTGGTATTTATTTTGAAGGGATTGTTCTTTAACCCCATATATAGCCGCGACTTCGGCCCGTTCCAGCGTCAGCATATTAGTTTTGACAATGGCATAGGTGATGGCGGCGGCCCATAAACCGGGCTGAGGAATGTGTAACGGCCGTCTCCCGATGACAATACGATACTCCAGCCACATTTGCAGCGCCTTGCCAATCTGCGGCAATGACAGGGTCATTTTCGGCAGTGCGTCTGTCAAAATACGCTCCACCTCATCCAACGACGACGAAAAAAGCTGCTCGTAGCGCGCCGCAATCTCATCCTTTGTTTCATTATGTAAATAAGCGCCCAGCGCTTGCAGCGCCTTGCCAAAATCGCCGCTGCGAGCATAAGCGCGGGCCAGGTTCAGGGGAAATTCAGGGCTGTCCGGATCGGCCAAAATGGCGGCCTGAAATGCCGCAATCGCTTTTTCTAGCTCCCAGTTTTTATAACATGCGATCCCGGCTTTATTCTGTTTTGCCGCCAGGCGGCCATCTTTACGCGCAGCCATAGCAAAATCCCTCAATTAACCAGAAACAGCCTGTCCCAGGGGCGCATCAGCCACAATCGTCTGCTCGACAACTGCTTCCTGACTGCGCTCATACGCCAGCACCTGCTTAAAAGCGGCAATTCCCACTTCCAGCATACTTTCATCCGGCTCACGGGTGGTTAAACGCTGTAAGGCCAGGTTAGGCTTCGTGATGAGGCGAATGATGGCCTTATCTTGATGCGCGGCCGTAAAGCGCAAAAATTCATAGGCAATTCCAGCAATCACTGGTAGGAACACCAACCGTGACACAATCCGCAGCAGCAGTCCCAGCGGAGGCAGCACACTGTACACCAGAATCGAAATCACCACCACTGTCAGCAAAAACGCCGTGCCGCAGCGCGGATGTTCCAGCGAAAATCGGGCTACCGACTGCGGCGTTAATTCCGCTCCGGCTTCGTAAGCATTAATTGTCTTGTGTTCCGCGCCGTGATAGCCGTACAATCGTTTGATATCCGGCATCAGGCTGATGCCCCAGACGTACCCAATCAACAGCGCCAGCCGGATGATCCCTTCAACTAAATTTTCCACTACCTGCGATGCGCCCAGATTCAACCAGACAGCAATTTGATGGGCTGCGAACGTAGGCAAAACAAAAAAGAGTAAGATGGAAAAACTCAGGGAGAATAAAATCATTCCCCACTGCGCCGGGCCTTCAAAGACTTTAGCCGGTTCGCCATCCGTTTTATTTTCTTCTTCCAGGGACACCTCGGCCGAGAACATCAAGGTTTTAATCCCCAATCCCAGGGCATCCCAAAGCAAGGTCAGGCCGCGCACAAAGGGGGTGCGGGACAGCCGCCCGCCGTAAATACGTTCGTTCAGGGATTCGGTATGAATAACGATTTCGCCTTCCGGGTTGCGGACGGCAACAGCCAGCGCTTTGGATCCGCGCATCATCACGCCTTCGATGACGGCCTGCCCGCCGTAATTGAACGGGGTGGAAGCGCAGTGTTCATCTGTTTGTTGTGAATTTTTATTGGACATGGTTAGCATTGTACCTAACCTCCCGGAGGTTGCCAACCTCTGAAGGTTTATTCAAATGTCAGCTTGTAATGGGCTGGTTCCAGGGTCATGGGCGCGGCGGCGGCGATGATCAGGATCGGCCGTTCCCCAACCGCGGTGAAGGTTACTGTCTGATCATCGGCCAGGGAGATTGTTTCGGGCGTTGGCACGCCATCCTGGAATGTAACTAACTGCAAATGCCAGGTTTGGGGCATGTAGGCGGCGGCGCGGCTGAATCCTGCGGCCGTCCAACCATCGGCTAAGGTTTCGGCGTCGTCGTAGAAGCCGATTTCAGGGATGGCGATGTTGTCCAGGGCCAGGCCGCCGTAGGTTAGGATGGGGTCGGTGATGTACTCGAAGCGGAGTTGGATGACTTGCCCGGCGTACTGGCTCAGGTCAATGGTTTCTTCGACCCAGGTTTGGGTACGGCCGGTATAAAAACGTTCGGTATAGGCGCTGCCAGATGGGTTGTCTTCGGGGGCCAGCCCTTGCATGTTATTGGCAATGAGGCCCTGCCAGGTACGGCCGTTATCCTCCGACGCCGACACATAGCCAAAATCATACCCCTGCTCAATATCGGCATAAACCGCATATTCCAACGTAGCCGAGTCTACATCGCGCAAATCTATTGTGCGCGTTAGGCGGGGGTTGCTGTAATTGGCCCGTTGCGCGACCCACATCATGTCGCCGGAGTAGGGAACGGTGTTCAGCAGCGGCGCCAACACCTGTCCCTGGAAATTGATAGTCGCGGAACCGGCGGGGAGTTGGTAATAATCTACCGCGTATTGGGAGACGCTGGTCTCAAAACTGCTCCCTGGTTGAACCGGGGTCATGGCCGCCGTCTGCAGCGGCGCGCCCAGCAAACGATACCTGTCCGGCGCGGCGGGTTCGTTGTGAACAACTAGCGCTGCCAACCAATCCAGCCACAGTTCTTCGCCGGTTAAATCCAGGTTGTTGGCCGCAGCCACTTCGTCAATGGCCCGCAGGCCATAGCCGCTGCTAGTAGCAAATTGACGGTACAAATCAGCCCCCAGCCGGTCGAAAATGTAGCGGTTGAGGACGTAGCCCTGCCCATAGTAGGGCGCGGCGCTGGCGACGTTGCTGTCAACCCAACTATTAAGCTGCTGGTCCGGGTTTTGCAGGAACAGGTTGCCGCGCTGCTGGCCGGAATTGGGATAGCCGAGCAGTTCTTCCGCCAGTGTAGCCGAGCCTTCCGCCTCCCAGTCGGCATCGCCGCGGTCATGATTGTCTTCGATCATGTGCCGGAATTCGTGGCCGAGGACGTTGAGGTAAAAGCTGGAACCGAACTGCTGGCTGTTCATGATGAACATTTCATGTTTATTGGAATCGGGATTGGTGGTCTGGGGGAGTGCGTTATCGGGCGTAAAATAACCGGCAAAGCCACAGTTGACACTGCCGCACAATGCCAGCGGGGATGCGTGGACGATGTAAACGCGGGGGTCGCCATCAATGCAGGGATTGCTTTCATCGCCAAAGTACAGGGTGTCGGTTTGGTAGATTTCGTCGAAGACGGCGCTCGCTTCGGCTAATAAATCCAGGTCAGGGTCTACGGATTCAGGGCCGGTATCGAACCAGAAGTAGCCGTGGTCGCTGACGGCGGCCAGGACGGCATCAATTTCAACAACGGTGTTGTTAATCAGGTTGTTGATTTTGAAGGTTTGGTGTGTGCCAACGGCCAGGGGATCGGTGACAGGCGGCGCGGTGGTATCTGGTGTGTCGGCGGCAGCGCGATAGGCAACGGCCAAGGCGATGTCGTCCCGTTCCGGCGGCGCGGATTGGGCGAGTTGGTCAAAGGTGGCCTGTTCGGCCGGGGAAACGGCCGTGCGCGCAAATGGTTCTAACGGTTCAATGGGCGCCGGCCAACCAGGGAAAATAACTGGTTCGGGTGTGCTGGTAGGGATGGGGGAAGGGATAGGGGATGGGGGAACAGCCGTTGCGGTATCCACTGCCGCCAGTTGGGGGGAGGCAGCGGTGAGGGGTGGGGGTGTCGGCATGGGGCCGCTGCGATTACAGGCGGTTAGGATAAAAAGGGAAATGGCGAACCAAAAGAGTCGTTTCTGCATTGTTTCCTCTAAAATCATTGTACGATTGGCGGGAATCCGCTTTAATTAGCTTGGCTTTGGATCCTATTATGATTATGCCTCAATGACATGATCTGGGAAAAAATTCGGGCAACTTCTCATGCTTTCTTTAGACCGGCAGAACCAACTGCGCGAACAATACCGGCAAACACATCCCGGCTGGCAGCCGGCGACGGAACTGTATGCCGACCTGGTGCGGGCACAGTTACGGCCGTCTGGCCGCGTGTTGGATATTGGCTGTGGCCGGGGCGGGCTGGTGGAGCAATTATCTCACCCGCTGGCGCAGATGGCCGGGATTGACCCGGATTGGGGGTCGCTGCGGGAACACCGGCTGGACTTGCCGCGGGCGACGGCTTTTAGTGACTGGATTCCGTTTGCGGCGGCATCGTTTGACGTGGTTTTTGCCAGTTGGTTGTTGGAACATCTGGAACGGCCGTCTCAAACCTTCAACGAGATCGGCCGGGTTCTGAAACCGGGCGGCGCGTTTGTGTTCATCACGCCGAACGGCCGTCACCCTTTGGCCTGGCTAAACCGGGGGCTGGGCCGCTTTTCCCGCCTGCAAGGGCGTATTGTGGCGTGGTTTTATGGCCGGGCCAGCGCCGATACTTTTCCCACTTATTACCGGGCGAATGAAACGGCCGTTTTGCGATCGCTTTGTCGGGACAACGGCTTTCATTTAAGCGAGATGCATATCATTCCCGACCCTACCTATCTGGCCTTCACACCCGCCCTCTTTCGCCTGATGAGCTGGTTTGAGGCAAAATTACCGGCCAATCGGCGTCTGCACTTAGTTGGACTTGTTGAAAAAACGTAACTACTAATCCTCCCGGAGGTTGACCCGACAAAACCAACCATCCACTCGTGAACTTCCAGGGGGATGTCTTAGTCGTTACACCATGCCTGATTTCCAGGATAAATATGTACGATCTCCCTCTACACAAACGCATTTATTACCGCGCACTTGGTTTTGAATACAGCTTAACGTATTGGACCCGCGGCCACAGATTTCTCGGCTTTCGCATCAGCGCCATTGTTATGTGGCTGGCTTTTGTGCCGTTGTTGGCCGTCTGGCGGCAGGACAGCAGCGGCGTCATCCTGGCGCTGGCTTTGCTGTTCGGATTATGGGTGGCGGGGTTGTATTGGCGGGCCAGGCGTGTAGGATATAAGAAGTTTGTGGCGGGAGAAACGGCCGTCCTCCCCCCCGGCGAGCTAGAGCCACTCCCAACCAACCAGCGCATCCCTCTCAAAGCCAGCGGCATCTTTGGCGTCTCTGATCGGGAAGAACAGGTATTAATGTGCCCAGCCGAATATTGGCGCGTGCCCATGGGCGACCACACCGTGATGGCTCAACCGGAGCCGGGCCGCTTTCTCTACCAATTTTTCAACGCTGCCAAACTGCAAAATTTCCAACAGGGCTGGCTGATTCATGGCCCGACTCCGCAAAGTGTCCTGGCAGTCACATTCTTTTCCAATTGGGGGAAAGAGACGATCAGCCTCCGCGAACTTTACCAGGGATCGGATGAGTCCGGCCGGGAGAAGAAGCGGCGCACGATTTATCTTTGCTTTGACGATAAAGAGGATGAACGGGCTGTGTGGCATACGATTTTATCTGATGCCAGGGAGAAGCGGAGAACGAGAAACTGAAAGCGGAAGATTATCTGTTTGGCCTCAATTTTGACTGTGCCATCCTATCAGTCCGCAGAAAAGCGAAGAACCTGGTTACTTGAAAGAACCAGGTTCCTGAGCGCTGAAGGTTTATTACAGTGCGACCCCTCCTCCTTCTGGCGATGGTGGGGCGGCGTTTCATCCAGGTCAAGTGGTTCGTTGGGCAGGTAGCGGTATTGCGCGCCGTAACTGCGTAAGAGGCTCATGTTCAGTACAAGCGATCTGGTAAAATAATAAGCATGGACTTTCCAATTGTTGACTTAATGAATCGCGCAGCTTGCATGGAGTGGATACAAGGGTATTTTCACCCTGATGGCTTGAAATGTCCGTTTGTCGAGCAGTTTACCAAACCAGAAGCTACTTTATACACCGATGAATACGACAGCTACAACCGCTCGTAGCGTATCCGGTTGACGGTTTGCCACAGTGATAATGAATGGGCACGGGATGCTGATGGTGATGGTATCCGTGAAGTACATGTCAACTCTAATGAACCAATGGTGCTAGTTGTTGAGAGTTGATTGTTAACCAAAACAATCATTACAGTGAAGATTCTGCATCAAATAGGCTATATGAGCGCGTGTTCTGTGGACGCTGCACGATCCAAATCGCCCCTCAGCCGCTTTAGGTACGAATCCGGCGATTTTGAAGCTCGAAATGTGCTTCAAACTAGCGCCAAAGGTTTCATACAATAGGGCATACAGAATTCCGAGATGAATTGGTTACCGACTTCACGGCCGTTTCGCACCACCACCTGACCCCAAAGAACCATATCAAAACCGGAGCCAACCCGCTTGCCCCACCACGCCGTTATGCCAGAATAACGGCCGTCAAGTTGTCGCGCTAGAGGGAGTTACACCAGCGCCCGCAAAAACAAACCGGTTCAGCAATCAAAGGCCCACACCTTGCCTGCACTCGTTCTTCAGAAACCACACTGTACCGGCCAGAAATCATATTGCACCGCCCAGGAACCATACTGTACCGGATTCCTATCATGGTGACCCAATCAAGTTTGTCAACGGAGCGCGCGGCGAATCGGCCGTTTGCGCCCGCCAATCATTTAAGCGCCTGACCGTTAGCCGACGGGTTTAGTCGCCCGGATATCCGATGCTTGGCTGGCCCCTGCCTTTCGGGTAAAAACAGCGGATATCTATTGAACCGCACAGTTTTGGCTGCATTCGTCGTCATATAGGGTAAATCTTAATTTCACGAAAGGAGTGAATAATGAAAAACCCGTGGATTGCAGCAGTTTTGAATTTCTTTTTGATGGGGCCAGGCACATTTTATAACGGCCGTCGCCAAGCCGTCGGCATCGGTCTGACCATCGGCGCGCTTGTTTTGAGCTGGTTGGAGTTTCAGGTCAAAGACGTGGCCCCCAGCCTTTACCCGATCATGTTCGGCACTGTGTTCTTCATGAACCTGTTTTTTGCCTATGACGGCTACACCGAAGCCAAGCGGATTAACGGCGCGGCGGCTTAACAGTAAGCAGGAGGTGGTGCGGCGGAAGCGTTTACCGCCTGGCCGCACCATTCTCCGGCTTCCTTAAAAAATCTCAGTAGATCCAAAATCTGTCACGAATTGCACAAATTTCACGAATTAGGAACTTGTTTTTCGTGTAATTCGTGTAATTCGCGGCAAAAATCTTGATCTACTGAATCTCCCTGTTCTTTGCGCCTTCTCTGTGATTCTCTGCGTCCCTTTCCGCGCCTGAATGCCGATTTTACAAATACATTACAACCGGCCAACAGTCCAACAACACCCCTGTGCCATCCTGCAGCTAATAATGAAAAAAACAGCGAGACGAAACCTATCTCTTCTGTCTTGCTCTAGCTCACGGAGAACACAACCATGTCGAAAAAAATTCGTTACAGTCTGTTGGCAGCGCTCACGTTGGTCATGGCCTTTGGCCTGATTGGCTCTGCAGCGGCGCAGGGAGAGAGACGGCCGTTACGCGGGCGCGGCGGTTTGCGCGGTTCCATCACCGCCATCGAAGGCAGCGCCCTCACCCTGGACGTGCGTGAAAACAGCGTCCAAATCATCACCAACGACGAAACCCGGTTCCACATCATCGGGCAGGAAAACGCCGATCTGACCGATTTTAGCGTCGGCGACACCATTTTGGTACGAGGACAGCGGCAGGATGATAATATAATGTTGGCAGCGCTGATTGTGCGCCAGCCGGACGGTGACGTTGTGTTGGGCCGTATCGCCGCAATTGAGGAGGATGGACTGCGGTTAAACGGCCGTAACGATCAAGAAATCACCGTCAGCGTCACTTCCGACACCCTCGTCGCCCTGCGCCAACAAGAACTCACCTGGGATGGGGACCCGGCCGGCAAAGAGGCCCTGCATGAAGGGATGGCTCTGGCCGCCTTTGGTACGGCCGTTGCCGATGGAACCAGCCTGGACGCTCATACCCTGGTTGTCTTGCAGCCTCAGCCCCGACCGCAGCGCCGCGGGCGAGTGGGAACCATCGCCAACATCAGCAGTGACAGCTTCACCCTCACCACCCCACGTGGCGAAGAATTGGCCGTCACTGTGACCGAAGAAACCCGTTACCGGCTGCCCGGCGTTGAAGACCCTGGCTTGGTCGATTTTACAGACGGCGATGAGGTGCTCGTCATCAGCCAGCCCGGCGAGGAAAGTGAAGCCATCGCTCGCATCGTCGCTGCCGTGCCGGAGAATCGTCCCCAGGGCCGCCCCGCTGTCGGTGAAATCAGCGCCATCAATGGGGATGAAATTAGCTTGACGACGCTGCAGGGCGATACGATTACTGTCGTCACTGATGCCGACACGATTTTCCGAATCGGCCGTGATAATGAAGCTTCCCTGAGCGACTTTGCTCCAGGCGATAAGGTGGCTGTCTTTGGCACACGCGATGAAGCGCAGGGGATATTGACGGCAACGCACGTTATGAAACGCAAATAAACAGAACTTTCTAAATTAAACGTGGAGCATAAAGCGCAAGACGCGACAGTCTTGCGCTTTATGCTTCCCGCTTCACGTCCCCGCCACTTCCGCGCTTAAAATACGATCCAATCGGAAGGTGCGGCGGTCGTTTCGTAGATGGCAGTGGGCGATGAGGTAGCCGACGCCCCGGTGCTGACTGGGGTACAGGGGGGTGATGGTTCTTTCCGTTTCGCCGGAGTCGCCCAGGTAGAGGATGTGGAGTTGACGGCCGTTAAAATAAAGGCACACCTCCGGGATGGCGTAATTAGCGGCCAGGAGAAGCGACGTAATCAGGTTCTCCTGGGCGTCGTTACGCAGTTCGCACAGCGGGATTTGCGAGCCGGTGACGATGACCGGCTTGGCCA
>JAJRYT010000225.1 GCA_024275635.1 Chloroflexota bacterium
CACATCACAATGATATGACCCTTTTGTCGGGGTGACCGGACTTGAACCGATGGCCTCGCCGACCCGAACGGCGCGCTCTACCAAGCTGAGCTACACCCCGTAGTACTACAACAATTATTTATTTACAAGAGCAAAATCGCGGAAAACACAATGGGTGTATTGTGTTTTGAGGTTCCACGACCTCGCCGACCCGAACGGCGCGCGCTAGCCAAACTGCGCCATGCCCCGAACAGGGTTGAATTATAAAGCAAGTAGGCGGGTTTGCAAGTCGGCAAGGCCGCAAATCTACAAGACGGCGAGTTTGCATGTTGCCGGTTTTTGCTTTCGCCTTCTTTCTTATCATATGGGTGTGTTTCATTTACTTTATGAAACTGTAAATCAATACTTTATGAACCCGTAAATAAATGGCTGCCCTTCCTGCGCAGGCAGGAATCCACTCCTGTACAAGCATGGATTCCCGCCTTCGCTAATGACATAACACAGCGTTTTAAGCAGATGAAACACACTCTTATCTTATACCGCTGGCTAACTTGCCCACGGGCATTTTTGCCCACTGGCGTACCTATTTCCTATCTATTTACTGCAACATTGACCTTATTTTTGTATACTATGCCCTAGACAACTTTCCCCACAGCCCATCAAGATGCAGGAAATTGGTTACAGTTACTTTCGGCATCAAGCAGGAGATTCCTCATGGAAGATTTAACAGGAAAGCAGCTTGGCCCGTACCAGATCGTATCCTCACTGGGCGAAGGCGGCATGGCGGCCGTGTACAAAGCGTACCAACCTAACATGGATCGGTATGTGGCGTTGAAGGTGCTGCCGCGTCATTTCGCCAATGATCCGGAGTTTATCGGCCGTTTCTCCCAGGAAGCCAAAGTTATTGCCAATTTACAGCATCCCCACATCCTACCCGTCCATGATTTTGGCGAAGCGGACGGCTACACCTACCTGACGATGCGTTTTATTAAAGGCGGCACGCTGGCCGATTGGCTCAAAGATAACGGCCCGCTCTCGCTGGAAAAGATTCGCAACGTCATGACGCAGGTGGGCGGGGCGCTGGATTATGCCCACGCCCAGGGGGTCATTCATCGGGACATTAAGCCCAGCAATATCCTGGTGGATCGCTGGGACAACTGCCTGCTGACCGATTTTGGCCTGGCGAAAATAACGGCCGATACAGCCCACCTGACACAAACAGGCGGTATCTTGGGCACGCCCGCCTACATGTCGCCGGAGCAGGGATTGGGGCAGAAGATTGACGGCCGTTCCGACATTTACTCCTTAGGCGTGGTGTTATACCAGATGGCGATTGGCCGCCTGCCCTACCAGGCCGAAACGCCGATGGCCGTCGTCATCAAACATATTCACGATCCCCTGCCGCCGCCCAGCCGGTACAAACCAGACATCCCCGAAGCGTTGGAACGGGTCATCCTCAAATCATTGGCTAAAAATCCAGAAGACCGGTTCGCCACGGCCGGGGAGATGGTGAAGGCGCTGCGCAGCGCGACGGAACTGCCGACGCTGGCCCAGGCCGCCGCTCCATCCTTGCCGGAACCGGCGGCTGAAGCGGCAACTGTGGTCAGAGAAACGGCCGTGTCCCCGCCGCCCCCAGCCGCCCCGCCAACCCCTGAACTAGTTGTGGAACCACCCCCAACACGGCGGAAGAAACGGCCGTACCGCGCCATCGCCCTCGGTTTAGTCGGCCTCATCCTCATCGTCATCCTGGGCCTCATCATCGCCAACGGCGCCGACAGCGGGAACGGTTCCGGCGAGTTCCAAGATGTGACTTCGGTCGAAGATTTGTTGACCATTGCCGATGGCGCTTACGCGGCCGATGATGTGGAACAGGCATTGGCGGCGCTGGATCGGGCGGTTGAATTGGAACCCGACAACGCCGACCTCTACTGCCAGCGCGGCTATGCGTGGCGCGACCTGACTGACTTTGAGGACTCCCTGGCCGATTTTGCCGAATGTCGCCGTCTGGCGCAAGAACAGCAGCGACCTGATTTGCAATCAGAGGCCGCCGGCGAAAGCGTCATGACCCAGGTGGCGCAAGCGATGACGGAAACAGACGACACGGCCGTCGCCCTGGACATATTCAACGCGGCCCTACAGGAGCCAGATATGCCCCCCTGGCTCATCTGCGAGCGCGGCGAATACAACGCCTGGTACAACAACCCGGACGCCATCGCCGATTTCGAAATATGTCGCGACAAAAACCAGGGCGACGACTACTGGCCCTGGCGCGCCGACTCCGTCATCAATATGCTCAGTGGCTACGACGCCCTCGACCAGGAAGATTACCCCCGCGCCGTTGAACATTTCTCCCGCTGGGCCGAACTCAACCCCGACGATCCCTGGGCTTTCTGCGCCCTCGGCGCCGCCCACGCCGCCCTGGATGAATTCCAACCGGCGCTGGATAATTACACCCAATGCCGCGACCGGGCCGGGGACGACGACGATTTGCAACTCAGCGCCGAAAGCGGCGCCTGGTATGCGCAGGGGCGTATGGCCGATTCAGATGGCATGATAGAGCAGGCCGTCGAATTTTATAGTCAGGCAATTGAACTGACCCCTGATGAAAACGGATGGCTCTTTTGTGAACGCGGCCAATCATACCAGGATTTAGGCCGCCTTGATGAAGCTCGCAGCGATTATGAGTCCTGTTCAGAATCCGACGATCCCGGCACACGCGATTGGGCCGAAGAACTGCTCCACTCCCTGGAATCACCTGAATCTTGAACATGGAACTCTCCCCCCGCGATCAAGTCATGCTCAACGGCGAGCTTGGCGCCGCCGCGCAAATGGCGCTGCGTATTCTGACCACGATGTCCCGAGTGTACGGCGCGCCCCGCTTGTTGGACATCGAATCAGCGCACATTGACGGCTGCCTCTATCATGGCTTTTCCGGGCTGGAATTTGCCCGTAAGCTGCTGAACGGCGGCGCGCGCGTCGTTGTTCCCACCACGCTCAACGTGGGCGCGGTGGATTTGCTGCATCCGGAATACTTTCGCGGTTCAGAGGAAAACGGCCGTTACGCCCAGGAACTGATGCAAACCTACGTCAAAATGGGCTGCCAACCCATCTTCACCTGCGCCCCCTACCAATCCGCCCAACGCCCCGCCTTCGGAACCCAAATCGCCTGGGCCGAGAGCAACGCCATCGTGTTCGCCAATTCCGTCCTGGGCGCGCGCACCAACCGCTACGGCGACTTCATAGACATCTGCGCCGCCATCACCGGGCGCGCTCCAGCGGTGGGCTTGCATCTCGCCGAAAATCGGCGCGGCCAACTGTTGTACCAGTTAGCGAACATCCCGGAACGATTGCTGCATGAGGATGTGTTATATCCGGTTTTGGGCTATTTGATTGGCGAGCGCAGCGGCTCCAAAATTCCGGTCATTGAGGGCTTGCCGCCTACGACTACAGAAGATCAACTCAAAGCGCTGGGGGCGGCGGCGGCGGCGTCCGGCGCAGTGGCTTTGTTCCATGCCATCGGCGTGACCCCGGAAGCGGCAACCTTTGCCGACGCTTTCCAAAATCAAGAACCGGAGCAGATCATCCCGGTTACGCTGGCCGACTTGCGGGCGACGCTGGGCAAACTGGGTACAGCGCCGGACGGAAAGGTTGATGTGGTGGCACTGGGCAGTCCCCATTTTTCACTGGCCGAGTTTGCCCAATTGATGCCCTTGTTGGCGCAGTTTCCGCCCCATCCCGACGTGGAATTTTCAGTAGCGACGCAGCGGCTGGTTCTGGCGGAACTAGAAGAGCGGGGCTGGCTGGAACAGCTCCAGGCGGCCCATGTACAGGTCATTGTGGATACTTGTGTTGTCGTCACGCCGATTGTTAAAGCGCAAAAAGGGGTTTTGATGACCAATTCGGGCAAGTATGCCTATTATTCGCCGGGGAATATCGGCTTGCAGTCGGTTTTTGGCAGTTTGGAAGAGTGTGTTCGGTCAGGGGCGCAGGGGCGTGTGTGGCGGGACGACGGGGTGTGGATGGTTGATGATTAGTGATTGATGATTGATGATTATTACTCGACGCCATCCTTAATCTTCAATCTTCAATTTTCAATCTTTCAAATGACTATGAAACAATTTCAAGCGCGTATTTTAGCTGGCGGCCGGGCTTCCGGCCCGGCGCTGGTTTTGCCGGAAGCGTTGAGCTTATGGGGCGGGCTGGACCCGGAAACGGGGGAGATTATTGACCGCCGTCACCCCAATTCGGGCGACAATGTGGCGGGCAAAGCGCTGGTTTTGCCGCTGGGGCGCGGTTCCAGCAGCGCCAGCAGTATTTTGCTGGAAGCGGTGCGGCAAGGGACGGCGCCGGCGGCTATCATTCTGGCGGAGACGGACGCGATTTTGGCGCTGGGGGCGGCTGTGGCCCGCGAGATGTATGATCAAGCGCCGCCGGTGGTAGTGGTGGACACGGCCGTTTACCAACAACTCCGCACCGGCCAAACCGTCACAATTAACGAAGATGGGTTAATCAGTTTTCAATGATCAGTGAACAGAAGCGCATTATCCGCTTGGAACAAAGCGACTGCCTCACCTTTTTGCAATCGCTGCCCACCGACAGTGTGGATCTGATTGTGACTGACCCGGCTTATTCGGGGATGAATGAGCGGTTGAAGTTGGGCAACGGCCGTATCGTCGGCCAATACAGCCAAAAAGGCACGCAAAACGGCAAATGGTTCCAGGAATTCCAGGACAGCGAGGCCAACTACCGCTTGTTTTTGGAACAATGCCGCCGCGTTCTTAACCCCGACACCGGCCACATCTACATCATGTTCGATTCTTACTCGCTGTTGAGTTTAGGGCCGCTTATGCGCGACTACTTTGCCGTCAAAAACCTCATCACCTGGGACAAAATCAACATCGGCATGGGCCACTACTTCCGGCGGCGGCACGAATACATCATCTTCGCCACCAATGGCAACAACCGCAAACTGCGCCATCAAGGATTCCCCGATGTGTGGCGCTTCAAGCGTCTCCATCGCGCCCAATACGCCACTCAAAAGCCGGTTGAACTGTTCCAGGCAATGATTTTCGCCAGCGCTGAACCGGGCTTCATGGTCTGTGACCCGTTCATGGGCAGCGGCTCATCGGCGATCGCGGCTATTAAAAACGGTTGTCATTACCTGGGGTGTGATGTGGCGGGGACGGCCGTCTCCCTCGCCCAAACCCGCATCGCCGCCTACAAAAAAACCGGGCAAGACCCCCTCCAACCCAAATCGGTCAGCCTCCCCGGCGAAAAGGTTTTTTGGGAGTAAGACGCAGACAAGCATGGTACAATTGCGCTTTGCTGCTCGGCAGCGTGTATATTCACATTAGCGAGGGGAAAATCCTCTAACTCCGTCCTCTCGCTCTAGCTTTGGAGATAACATTGAAACATTGGCGATTATGGATCGGCGTGGCTGTCAGCGCCGTTTTTCTTTGGTGGGCGCTGCGCGGCCTGAATTTGAGCGCAGTTTGGGCGGACATGCGCGCCGCCAATTATTGGTGGCTGGTTCCCAGCGTGGCCGTCTACTTTTTGGCGGTCTGGGCGCGGACGTGGCGCTGGGATTACATGCTGCGCCCGCTCAAGCAGATTCCTCTGCGCCGCTTGTTCCCCGTCGTCGTCATCGGCTACATGGGCAACAACATTTACCCCTTCCGCGCCGGGGAACTGCTGCGCTCCTACGTCCTGCGCCAGCGCGAAGAGGTGTCCATGAGCGCCAGCCTGGCCACGGTCATTGTCGAGCGCGTTTTTGATGGGCTGGTGATGTTGATTTTCGTCTTTGCCGCACTGCCGTTTGCGCCCATCCCCAGCGAAAGTATTCAGTTTGTGGTCGTTACGGCCAGCATCGCCTTTTTCGGGGCGCTGGTTCTGTTTTTTGCGATTGCGGCCGTACCGCAGCGCATCCTGGCAATCACGGACTGGGTCACGATGCGCTTTGTGCCGGAGAAGTGGCGACGGCCGTTTATGGAATTTGCCGCCCGTTTCATGATTGGATTGGAATCGCTGCGCAGTTTTCGCAACGTGTTGATGATCTTCTTGACCTCCGTCGTCATCTGGCTGTTGGAAACTGTCAAATATTGGTTCGTCATGCACGCCTTCGATTTCCAGGTCAGCTTCTTTGCCTTGATGTTGATGAACGGCATCGTCAACCTGGCCACCACTCTGCCCTCCGCGCCCGGCTACATCGGCACCTTCGACGGGCCGGGTATCGCCGTGCTAACTCTGTACAAAGTCCCGGAATCCATCGCCTCTGCCTACACGTTGGTGCTGCACGCCGCGCTCTGGCTTCCCATCACGACGCTGGGTGCGTTCTACATGCTGCGCCAGGGATTAGGTTGGTCTGATTTTGGCCGGGCGGTGGAAGTAGCCGGAGCTGGGGAGGACGCGGCATGAAAATCGGCATTGTGGGCGCGGGCATTGCCGGGCTGTCCGCGGCGTATGATTTGCTGGCCGCCGGGCATGAGGTGACGCTGTATGAGGCCAGCGCCCAAACTGGCGGGCTGGCCGCCGGTTTCCGCGATGAAAAGTGGGAGTGGCCGCTGGAGAAGTTCTACCATCATCTTTTCGCCACCGACAAGGCGATTATCGAGTTAGTCGAGGAGATTGGGATGCGCGACAAGCTGTTTTTTCCGCGTCCGACGACTTCGGTGATTTATGACGGCCGTATCGTTCCCTTTGATTCGCCCTGGCGCTGGATCACGTTCCCCGGCTTCAACTTGCTGGATGTGGTCCGCTTTGGGCTGGTGAGCGCCTATCTGCGCTTTACCAAACCGTGGCGCAAGCTGGAACAGGTCACGGCCGATTCCTGGCTGCGGCGTTGGTACGGCCGTAAAATCTACCACATCACCTGGCGGCCCATGCTCATCGGCAAGTTTGGTCCCTACTACGACCAAGTGAACATGGCCTGGATGTGGGCGCGGCTGCACGTGCGCACGCCCAGATTAGGCTATTTTGAGGGCGGATTTCAGGCGTTTGTGGATCGGTTAACGGCCGTTATCCGCGAACGCGGCGGCCAAATCAAACTCAACTGCCCGGTGCAAAAAATAGAACCAGAGACCGAAAACCGATTACGGATTACGGCCAACGGAACACGGAATACGGTAGACGCCTGCCTGGTCACAACCTCACCGGGACGGTTGGCAAAATTAGCGCCCGATTTACCGGCCGATTATTGGGGACAGCTTTTGGAACTCAAGCATATGGGGGCGGTGGTGATGACGTTGGCTTTGCAACGGCCGTTCCTCCCCGACCATAACACCTACTGGCTCAATATCCCCGCTGCTTCAGCGGACAAAAGCCAAAATGCCGTCCCTTTCCTGGCCCTTGTCGAACACACCAACTACATCGACAAGAAACATTATGGCGGCGACCACATCATCTACTGCGGCGACTACGTCACGCCCGATCATCCCACCCTGCACATGAGCCAGGACGACTTGGAAGAACAGTTCATCGCCGCTTTGCGCCAATTCAACCCCGATTTTGAGCCAGACTGGGTGCGTAAAAGCTGGCTCTCCCGTGAGCAGTACGCCCAGCCTGTTCCTTTGCTCAACCATTCGCAAAACATCCCCGATTTGCGCACGCCGCTGCCCGGTTTATACTTTGCCAGTATGAGCCAGGTTTACCCTTGGGATCGTGGCACGAACTACGCAGTGGAAATCGGTCGTCGGGTGGCCAAATTAATTTTAAGGGTTCGCTCGTAAACAACTTTGTAGTTTGCTGTAATTGGTAACTGGTAATTGGGTAATTACCAGTTACCAATTACCAATTACCCAATTACAATCTTCCAAACGCGCGCTCCCTAAGCGGCAATTCGTAGGCAAAACGCTGGTCGGCCATTCGTGTAAGCGCCGTCGTAAGCTGTTAAAATTATGCTATTAAGTGTTAAATTTACAAGAAATGGATTAAGGTCCATTTTTGAAGGAAATATCATGTATGGCGCAGGCCGCCATGAATGAAAACTGTAGCCCGATTTGGTAAATCGGGCATCGAATTATCAATTCGATTTACGAAGGAGCAATTGAATGAAAGTTGTCGTTGTTGGAACTGGATTTGTCGGACTGCCCCACGCGGCCGTTCTTTCCGAATATGGTCACGAAGTGTATGCTTACGACATTGACGAAGCCCGCATTACCGCCTACAAAACCGGCGAACGTGACCAGATTGAGCGATATGTCAATGAACCGGGCCTGGTAGCCGCTATTAACGAAAGTATAGGTCGCTATTTGTTTTTTACCACCGACATCACCGAAATTGCCGACGGCGCTGATGTATTTTTCCTCTGCCTCAACACGCCGCCTAACCGGGATGGCTCATCAGACCTGAGTTATTATCTCAACGCGGCGCATCATCTGGCCGGGCTGTTAGCCAAACGAAAAAATATGAACCGCGTCGTATTGGTTAACAAAAGCACCGTCCCCATTGGCACAGCTCGCTTGTTGGAAAACGTCATGAACGAACATGGCGTAAAAAACTTTGGCGTCGCCTCCAATCCTGAATTTTTAGCGCAGGGCAACGCCATTGAGGGATCGCGTAAACCAGATCGCGTTGTTGTCGGCTGCGATCATGAAGAAGATTTTGCCATCATGCGCCGCATTTATTCTCAGTTCGTCAATCACGTGCGTATTCGCTACCTGGAAACTACCCCGGAAACGTCAGAAGCGATCAAATACGTTGGCAATACGCTGCTGCTTACCTACATTTCCTTCTGGAATGGCGTCGGCGCCCGCCTAGGCGAGGCGCATCCCAACCTGCGCATGGAAGATTTGAAAATTGGCGTCACCTCCGATACCCGGATCAGTACCTGGGGTTCCTACGTCAGCAATGGCGCCGGCGGCAGCTGCTTTGGCAAGGATATTCAATCGCTCATCTACCAGCTTAACCAGGCAGGCCGTTCAACTGACTTGCTGCAAGCGGTGTACAACATTAACGAATATCAGAAGGTTTACTTGATTGACCGGGCCGTTTATGAAGCCGGTTTTGACTTCAATCAAAAGAGCGTGGCTTTGCTGGGGTTGGCCTTCAAAAAACGTACCAATGACATGCGTGACTCGGCGGCGTTAAAGGTGGTGGAAGCGCTGTTAGCGCGCGGCGTCCAGGAAATTCGCGCTTATGATCCCCTGGCGATTGAATCGGCCCGGAATTATTGGTTCAATCCCGAAAAGAACCAGTTGTTTGAACGCATCAAGTATTTCGATACGGCCAAAGAAGCGATTGTCGACAGCGACGCCCTTTATATTTCGACAGATTGGGAGGAGTTTCGCGGTCTGTCACGCACGATTGAAAACAATGCCCAGCCGCCGTATCTGGTCATAGACGGCCGTCGCATGATGCCCGATTTCAAAAACCTGGTGGAAAAAGGATACCAGCATATTGCAGTAGGCGGCACGTACTTGAAACCTGAATAAAGTTTGTTTTACGCCATTAAAAAGAGCAGGATGGGTAGAGACTAATTTCCCTTTACCGAATCACAATATTAAACAAATACCCCATCAAAATGATGGCGAAGGTAACAATGGCGATAAAAATGCCGATCAGCCGCGTTTTGATCACCCGCTTGAGGATGAGCATTTCCGGCAGGCTGAGGGCGACGACCGACATCATGAAGGCCAGCACCGTGCCCAGCGCCGCCCCTTTTTCCATCAGCGCGTAAACGATGGGGATGACCCCGGCGGCGTTGGAGTAGAGCGGAACACCCAGCAGGACGGCCGCCGGCACCGACCACCAGGCGCTGCGGCCCATAATCCTAACCAAGAAATCTTCGGGCACGTAGCCGTGAATGCCGGCGCCAATGGCGATGCCGATGATAACGTACAACCACACCTTGCCCACAATCTCTCTCGTGCTTTGCCAGGCGTCGCGGATGCGGTCGTTCCAGGAGGGCTTGTAAGTGACGCCGGGGACATTTTCGCCAATCCGGATTTGCCAGACAAAATCCTCGACATATTTCTCCGGGTTGAGACGGCCGATCGCCATCCCGCCAACCACAGCAATCACCAACCCCGTCCCCAGATACAGCCCGGCAATCTGCCAACCAAACAGGCCAAAGAGCATTGCCAGCGCAATTTCGTTCACCACCGGCGTAGCGATGAGGAAGGAGAAGGTGACGCCCAGCGGAATGCCGCTTTCGACAAAGCCGATGAACAACGGCACGGCCGAACAGGAACAAAACGGCGTCAGCACGCCCAGCCCGGCGGCCAGCAGATTACCCACGCCTTCCCGCTTGCCGCCCAGCGCCGCCCGCGTTTGCTCCGCGCTGAAGAAAGAGCGGATGAGGGTAACAAGGAAGATCATCCCGCCCAGTAGGAGGATGATTTTGGGTACGTCGTACAGGAAAAAATTCACCGATTCGCCCAAATGGGTATCGGCGGAGAGGTCAAGCAAGGTGTAGCTGAGCCAGTCAGCCAGATTTTGCAGCTGCCCCCAGACCAGCCACCAGAGTACGGCCGTGCCCACGGTCAGCGCCGGCAGCTTCCAATCAGAGCGGTTGGGTGGAAATGTTGGTTGTGTTTGTGTCGTCATATGATGTTCCTTATCATTTATTGCTTCGATACCCATTGAATTATTTTTGTAAAAAAATGGACGCACGTTTATCGCGCATCCAATGTCAGCGCAGTGAGCGGGATTTCTTCGCCGCAGTTGCCTTCGGGGCCGCAGAACGGCCGTTCCTTAATCCGCGCCGGGTCCAAGAAAAAAGCAAACCAGTCGTGCCAGCGCATGACAATATCCTGATTGAGCGAGTAGTAAATCCAACGGCCGTCAATCACATCCCGCCGCGATGTTACCAGCCCGGCCTTGCTTAACACCTGCAAATGGTGCGAGAGCAAATTGGCAGGCAAGCCCAACTTCTCTTGCAGCTTGCCGTTGCAAGAATTGCCGTGCATCAACTCGGCAAAAATCCGCAGCCGGTTGGGTTCCGCCAACGCCTTCAACAGAGGAATCAGATCCTCCCCCGGCAGGTCATCCGTAAAATCAGCCATCATCACACCTCGCTCGCCACTTGCAAACTTATCTCTTACGCCACCACATTCGTCAGCCAAGTCGTGATTTCGCCGATAGATGGTTGGCGTCCGGCCGAGACCAGCTTCTCATTCACGACTAACGCTGGGGTCTGCAGTACATTGTAGCGCATAATTTGGGCATAATCCGTTACCTTTTCCACGTTGGCTGGGATGCCCAACTGGGCAATCGCCTGCCGGGCCGTTTTTTCCAGCTTGGCGCAGTTGGCGCAGCCCGATCCTAAGACTTTAACCGTTACCATATTCATGAGCCTCCGTTGATAGTATTTCAATATTAATTGAATCAGTGACGATTGAATTATATTCACCAATAGCATATTGTCAACTCCCCCAATCTCAATGGTGACTTTTGTCACAGATAAAGATGACATCCTACCGGCGTTTGGTTTTACCGTGCAACGATCAATGATGAAGCGTGATTCCTTGCTAATCGCGTTTTACGTCTAATACTGGGCCAAACTGCCGTCGGCGCGGGCGCGTTCGACGGCCGCGCGGAAGACGAAGAGCGAGAGGGGAAATAGCAGCAGGCAAAAAGCCAACAGCGCCAGCAAATCAGGGGCTAATTCAGCCCAGAGTGCGCCGGTAAGCAGGGCCAACCGCATCCCGCGCAGGGCATAGGTGATGGGCAGTAATTTGGCAATCGCTTGCAGCCAACCGGGCATCACTTCAATCGGATAGTAAACGCCGCCAACCAAGTTGGCCAGGCTGCCAAAGAGCGCCGTCACCGGGTCGCCGCGCTTGATGACCATGATGACGCTGGCGGCCAGAATGCCGATGCTGGCAAAGGCGACGATGCTCAACAGGAGAATGAGCAGCGCCGCCGGGACGTTGGCCCCGCTCAAATCCAATCCCAACAACAACACCCCCGCCAGCAAGTAAATGAGGACGCGGAAGGTGGTGTAAACGTAGCTCCAGGCGGCCGACCCAACGATGACCAGCGGCACGGGGACGGGCGTCATCAACAGCGCTTCTAGCGTGCCGGTGGTTTGAGCGTTGCGCAGGGCGCGGGCAAAGCCGCTCAGTCCCACGCCAAAGTAGCCGCCCAGGGCAATGCCGATGAGGACGAAGGCGAAGTAATCGCCGTTGTAGTCGGCCAGCAGGGGGGCGGCGCTGTCGCCGATGAGCTGGGCTAGAAAGTAAAAGATGAAGGCGCGGAACAGGATACCGCCAATGCCGACGAGGAAGGCGAAACGGTAGCTGGTTTCGGTGTAGAAGTCGCGGATGAGGAAGGCGCGCAGGAGGTGAAGGGGGGAAGAGGTGGAGGGGGGAAAGGGTGTTTCCCTTTCTGCTTTCTGATTGCTGACTTCCTCGTTCCTCATTCCTCATCCCTCATTGGTGAAGTGGTGGAAGACTTCTTCCAGGGTGGGCGGGGCGCTGGCAACGTGGTGGATGAGGATGTCGTTTTGGCGCAGCGCGTCGAGGACGGCCGTCAACACCCCGCTCCCCGCCACCGCCCGCAAACGAACCTGGTGAATCCCCTGGTTAAAACGGCCGCCCGGCTCGTAGACCAGGTTGGGGATTTTTTGCAAGGTTTGCCAGACGGCCGTTGGCAACGCATCCACGTGCAGCGTGTAAGAAACTGCCCGGTAAAGATGGCGGCGCAGTTCCGCCGGCGCGCCCTGCGCCCGAACCCGGCCCTTGTGCATCAGCGCCACCCGATCGCACAACGCCTCCGCCTCGGCCAGGTCATGGGTGATGAGGAAGACAGTCAACGACTGCCGGGCCATGAGCCGGCGGATGAGATCGTGCAGGCGTTGGGTCGCTTTGGGGTCCAGGCTGCGGCTGGGTTCGTCCAGGAAGAGGATTTGGGGGCGGTGCAGCAAGCCGCGGGCGATGGCCAGGCGCTGTTTCATGCCGCTGGACAACTGCCCAAAACGGCGGTCAGCCACATCCAGCAAGTCTACTTCGGCCAATGCCTGATTGATACGTTCCTGGGCGGTACGGCCGTTTAACCCGTGCATCGCCGCAAAAAAATCCAGGTTACGCCGCGCCGAAAGCCGCCAGTAAAAGCTGCGATCATCAGAGACAACCAGCCCCACCGCCGCCCGAATCGCCCCGGCATTGGCCAGGGGATGGCCAGCGATGGCCGCCGTGCCGCTGCTGGGCAGGATGAGGGTACAGAGCATTTTAACGAGGGTGGTTTTACCCGCGCCGTTGGGGCCAAGCAGGCCGAATAGTTCACCCTGGGGGATGGTGAAGGAGAGGTTGGAAACGGCCGTTACCGGGTCGCTGCCCCCCCACCGCCAGCCCTGCGGCTTCACAAACACTTTGCTGAGATTGTGGACTTCAATCGCATTCATCGGCTCATATCCTGATCACGCTGGCAGTATAGGTACAATAGGGCGTCAATGCAACCGATTAGGATGATGATTTCCCCCACATATTAGCAGGTGGCGGGCAGGATCCATGATCCCCGACTGGTCTGAATTATGCCGTTGGGCTTGATCCCTGTGCTCCCCTACGGATGTCAACAATCCGGCGGCTGCCAATCTGGATGCTGCCGTTTCCACTCGGACACGGCCGTTTCCATCTTCCTCACCGCATCCTGCCAGGCCGCTTCCGGGGAACGGCTGCCCAGGGTGATTTCCTGGAGCATTGTGTCCACGATCCCCGGTGTGCTGAACACCTCGTCCGCCCAGGGTGGAATCATATCAGAACGAACGAAACGGCCGTCCCGCACCGACCCCATGTTCATCGCCGGATGGTTGGTGTATGGAACCCATCTGCTGAACGCTTCCAGCCACACCTGGTGGCGGTTAGCATAAGGCGACTCAATCTCCAGACTCATTGCCTGAACCGATTGGAGCGGCGGGATCATGTGACCGGGAACCGTCATGTCATAGCGTAGCAGACGGTCGCCGCTGACCAGCCATTGCAAAAACGCTTTCGCTTCCGCCTGATGCCGGGTTCCGGAGGCGATGGCAAACCGGCTCCACACCCCTAAAGTTACCTTCTCCGGTCCCCAGGGCGGGAAAACGAGCGCCGACTTGTCGGCCAGTTCCGGATTGGTATTGGCGATATTCACCCCCAGCCGTCCGGCGTACATCACCATGGCCACCCGGCCGCGCAAATAAGCGTCAATTTGTTCACGGTAGCCCCAGGTGGTCGAACCAGGGGGTGCGTATTGGGAAAGTTCAGTCCATTTCTGCACGGCCGTAAATGCCGCCGGTTCGCCAAAAACTACATTTCCCCGGCAGTCAAAATAATCCCCACCGTTCTGCCACAAAAAGGTTGAAAAATAATTGATGCTGGCAATATTTTGACCATTCGGCAGGGCGATCCCGTACATTTCCCCCCGCGTCAATGTTTTAACCGCCTGCAAGACCTCATCATAATTTGTGGGCAGCGACAGACCGGCCTGGGCAAACAAATCAGAGCGAATCCATAGGCTGTACACGCTGGTCGCGTAAGGGACGGCAAAAATATGGCCGTCACTTTCAAACAGGCTGCCTTCCACATAATCCTCAGCGCCGATGGCATCCACCACGTCCTCCAGGGGGAGCAAATAGCCGGCTTCGGCCCACTCAGTCATCAAAGTCGGCTCAATTTCAAAAATGCCTAAATCCGCCCCGGAAGCCAGAGCGATCAGCAGCCGGCGGCCGCGTGAAGCGGGCGAGGCCAGCACGATGTCAATCTCAATGTCCGGATGCAGGCGCTGATATTCGGTGATGAGTTCGCGCAGGATGGTAATCTGGTTAGGATCACTTTCGGTGGTGAAAAAAGGGATGACTTTGGGGCCAGGGGCCGAAATCGTGGGGGAGGGAGTTGATTCCACAGAGGGCGTCTGCACTGCCCTGCAGCTTGCCAGGAAAATGAACGCCAGCAAAAGGGTGAAAATCGTCGCTGGATGGGAACGCCTACTCATCATTGAACCATGTGTAACATCACACGCCTAATTTAAATTCGCCTCAGCCCGGTTATAAAACTGAAAATACCCCCAGGACATCGTCATCAATATGACCACCATCACCGAAGAAGTCGCCGCCGCCATCCCGATTTGGCGGGCGTCAAACGCCAGATAGCGCACCAAGACGGGCAGCGTGGTTGTGCCAAACAGCGGCCCACCAAAAGCAAACAAGTATACCATGTCAAATTCGTTAAACATCCAGATGGTGCGCAGCAGCAGCGTGATGACAATGACCGGCATCAGCCAGGGGAGGGTGATATGACGGAAAACCTGCCAGCGCGTCGCCCCGTCAATCTGGGCCGCCTCCTCCAGGTCAACCGGGATCACTTGCAGCCGGGCCAACAGCATAATCACTACAAATGGCGTGTATTTCCAGATACCGCCAATGATGACGAAAAGGAGCGCGGTTGACTTGGAGGCCAGGAAGGCGATTGGCCGGTCAATTAACCCCCATTCCAACATGGTGCGGTTAAATACCCCCAACGTGGGGTCCAAAATGAAGCGCCAGGTAACGGCGATGACGACGGCCGGGATCAGATAAGGGAAAAGCACCAGCCCGCGGGCCAAATTCCGGCCCCTGAGTTCCTGATGCAGCAGCAGAGAAATCCCCAGGCCAACGGAGATTTGCACCAGGATCGTTGCGGCCGTCCAGACCAGCGTGCGTCCCAACGACTCCCAAAAAAGAGAGTCGCCAAACAGATCCTTGTAATTGGACAGGCCAGTGAAGGTCATCGCCAATGTGGCCGACTCGATTCGGAAGAAACTGGCTGCAAATCCTTGTAAAACCGGGTAAATGGCAAACGCCCCAATGAGAATAACGGCCGGCAGAATCATCAGAACAGCCAATGTTCGGTCCGTAATTTCAAACTGCCCGTTTTCCCGCCGTCGTAACCATTTCCCCGCGGCCGTTTTGGTGGTTTTCGTCATCACTGTCATCGTCAATCCTCACCTGACTCTCCTCGTTCCACGCTCCGCGTGGAATGCCTTACCAGACGCTTTGCGTTGCGCTGAACACAGAGCATTCGGGCCGATATTCCCACGTAGAGCGTGGGAACGAGGAGGAATAGGAACGCTAATTACTAGGCGGCGTCGGCGGTTCCCAGTCGGGATGTTCCGCCAGCCAATCTGCCTGCACCTGCTGCATCTGAGCGATAGCGTCCTGCCAGGCCGCTTCTGGAGCCGTGCCGTTGACGTAAATCTCTTGCAACATCAGGTCAATGATCCCGCCGCGGGAGAAGATGGGGCCGCCCCAGGGTGGGCCGTAATCATGCTTGACGAAATTGCACCCCTGCATCGAACCCATATTATTGGCAGGATGGTTGGTAAACTCCGCATTTTCGTTAAAGAAGGCCAGCCAGTCCGAGTGGTTCCGGGCATACTCAGAATCCCAGTTTTCCAACAGGCTGCCGACCTCTTTTGTCGGCGGAACCATGTGACCGATGACGGTGGCGTCATAACGCGCCAGCCGGTCGCCGCTGAGGAAGAACTGTAAGAAATCCTTGGCCGTTTCCGGATATGCGGTATTGGCGCTGATAGCGAACCGGCTCCAGGAGCCATAGGTCACATAATCGCTGCCGTCTGTGTATGACCAGGGCAGACGGATAATCGTGGAAACGGGTTCGAGGTGAGGCGCCTGGTCTGGCATACGGGCGCCCAGCCGTCCGGCATAGACGCTCATGGCAGCCTGGCCGGTGACAAAGGCGGTGATTTGGTCGCCCCAGCTCCAATTTTCGAATCCTGGCGGGGCATATTCGGTCAAGGCTACCCAATTTTCCAGGGCTGTTAACACTTCCGGTTCGTCGAAACGGAACTCACCGGTGGGCGTGTAATAATCAAGGCAGTTATTCCAGAGGAAGGTGGAAAAGAAGTTAACCGAGGCGTTGGTGGAGCCGGGAATGGATATGCCGTAAAGATTATTGGCGGGATCGGTCAGAGCCTGGGCTGCGGCCAATACCTCATCATAACTCGTTGGCGGGGCAATGCCGGCCTCCTCGAACAGGTCAGTACGAATCCACAACCCATAAACGCTCGTGGCGTAGGGGAGGCCGTAAACAGCGCCGTCTTTCTCAAAGTAGCTGCCGGGTATATACTCGGCGTCGCCGCCAATCCCTTCAAAAACATCATCCAGCGGCAATAAGTAACCGGCTTCGGCCCAATCGTTGGCAAAAGCGGCTTCGATTTCAAAGATGCCGGCATCCGCTCCGGCGGCCAGGAGGGTGGCAATGCGTTCGCCGCGCGTGGAGGGCGTCCCGGTGACGACGTCAATGAATACGTCTGGGTTCGTTTCGTGGTATTCATCAATAATTTGGCTTAAAATGTCGAGTTGGGGCGGGTCGGCTTCGGTGGTGAACAGGGTGAGGGTGCGGGGGCCGTTTTCATCTTTTTCGGGGGCCGCTTCGACGACCCGCGTCACTTCCTGGATGATGGTTTCGGTGACCACTTCGCCTTCTACAATACGGGTGACTTCTATTTCTTGTGTTTCGGTAACGGTTTCGGTGACGACGCGGGTCACTTCAACGGTTTGCTGCTGGCAGGCGGTGATGAGAATGACGGCCGCCAATAAACTTACGAACAGGACTGTTTTTTTCATCTCTCTCCTCCAATTAGATATTGCTCTACAATTTTCTTTCGGGTATTCGCGTACAATTTCAATGTTTTTGATGGACAGTGTGTAGCGCAATTTGCCAAATTGCGCGGGCAAATTAGCAATTTGCCCCACAGAAGATCATAAACACCTCCTTTAGCCTTTGAGCGAACCGCCGCCCCAACCGGCGATAAGGTATCGCTGCAAAAAGGCATAGAACAGAACGAGCGGTAGGCTGACCATGACGCCGGCGGCCATGAGGACGCCCCAGGAGTAAATCCAATCTTCGGAGAGGAAGGAGGCGACGCCGGCGCTTAAGGTTTGTTTGGAACCGCTGAACAATAAGATGGACGCAAATAGGAACTCGTGCCAGGTGACGCTGAAGGTGAAGATGGAGGTAGAAATGATGCCGGGCACGGCCTGGGGCAAGATCACTTTGCGAAAAGCCTGGAAGCGGGTGGCGCCGTCTACCATGGCCGCTTCTTCGAGTTCGAGGGGAATGCCCTGGAAGTAAGAGCGCAGCAGCCATAGGCCAAAGGGAAGCCGGGTTCCGGTGTATACCAGGAGGAGGCCGAGCAGGGAGTTGGTGAGTTTAATTTTGAACAGGATGAAGAAGATGGGGACGACGAGAATGATGGGGGGCATCATGTAAGCCAGGAGGGTGAGCCGGCCGAAATATTCAAAAAAGCGGAATTTGAAGCGGCTCATGGCGTAAGCGCCCATGGAGGCGAGGGCGACGACGGCCAGGGTAGTGGTGACGGCCAAGATGGCGCTGTTTCGCAGCCAGAGGGTGAAATCGGTGATGCGGAAGAGAGTGACGTAGTTGGCGATGGTGGGGTTTTGGGGCCAGACGGTTTGCTCGAAGGCGTAGGTTTCGGTGTCGGGTTTGATGGAGGAGATGAAGACCCAAAAGAGGGGGAAGACGGACCAGAAGACGGCCAGCAGGAGAAGGGCGTACAGGATTGAGCGGCGCACTCTTTTGAGCAGGCGCGGGGTAAGGATGCCAGAGGGGGGTAACGGCCGTTCCCGGCGCGCGGCGATCTGAGTCATCAATCTACTCCTGGGTGGCTGTCAGCAGCCGGTTTGTGATTTTGGGGTACAGATGGGAAGAAGTATACGGGGGCGGCTTGGGCAGGGTACTGCTGGTTGGCGGGGGGACAACCCCCCTCTTTGGGAGGGTTACTTAATCAGCCCGACGCGAATTGCCCGTACGGCTGCCTGCGTCCGGTCGGCGACGTTCAGTTTGCGCAGGATCGTCTGGACATACCCTTTAACCGTCCCGGCGCTGAGACCCAACACCTGAGCGATGGCCTGATTGGTCAGCCCTTCAACCAGCAGTTGAAGTACATCCATTTCCCGCGGCGTGAGCGGATCTTCCGGTTCAGGGGCGACGCCGGCCTGATTCTGGCTGGAGTCGTTCAGGCGGCGCAAAACGCTTTGCAGAAAGGCATGATCCACGCGAGATTCCCCGGCGGCGACTGCCTGGACGGTGGCCAGCAGTTCTTCGCGGGAGATATCCTTGAGCACATAGCCATCTGCCCCGGCGGCCAGCGCCCGCAGCAGGTAAGTGGTGTTTTTGTAAGTGGTGACCATGATGATGCGGGTGGGCAGCCGGGCGGCCTTGACTTGTTCCAGGGCGGCGATGCCGTCCATGTCCGGCATGCGGATGTCCATGAGGGCCACCTGGGGAGTCAACTGCGTGATTTTCCGGATGGCTTCAGCGCCGCCGGCCGCTTCGCCAATGATGTCAATGCCGGGTGAGGTGAGCAGGCTGCGTAAACCGGCCCGCACCATCGGGTGATCGTCAATGATGAGAAGGGTGATGGGTTCGTTCATGGTTTGTCGTGTACGGCCGTTTCCGCCAGCGGAATTTGCGCCTGGATTTGCGTTCCTTCACCAGGGCGGCTTTCAATGAACAATTCGCCGCCGAGCAGCGCCGCCCGCTCCTGCATGCCTAGCAGGCCCAGGCGGGTATTTTCGCCGCCCAGCCGGGTTACGTCAAATCCTGCGCCCCAATCCTGCACTGTGATCGTTAACTGCCCATCGGCCATCGTCAGGGAAAGGCGCACTTGTTCACTGCGGGCGTGTTTGCGGATGTTGGTGAGCGCTTCCTGGACGATGCGGAAGACGGCCGTTTCCACCCCTGGAGAAATCAGACTGGCATCCAGATCGGCGGCAAACGTCAACTTCCACTTTTCCGTCTGGGCCACTTTAGTCGCATACTGGCGCAGCCCATCTACCAGGCCAAAATCCTCCAGCTCCGTCGGCCGCAGTTCCGAAACCACCCAGCGCACTTCCCGGATCGCTTCCTGTAGGCGGGTGTGGGCCAGTGACAGCTCCGCGCTGGACGGCGCATCTACAATTTTTGTCAGCGCGGTAAACGTATTCAAGTGCATGTTGGCGCTGAGCAGAATCTGAGTCAGCCCATCGTGTAAGTCCAGACCGACCAGCCGCCGCTCTTCTTCTTGAACCAGCGCCAATTTTTGCACCAGATCGTTGAGGCGGGTTTCTTTGTCGGCGACGCTCTGGTAAAGGCGGGCATTTTCCAGAGCGACGGCCGCCTGGTCGGCCAGCAGGCGCAAAATCCGCAGTTCATCCTCGCGGAAAGCGTCTCGATCATCGAGGGCGGCGTTAAACACCCCCAACACCCGGTTGGCTAGCCGGAGGGGGAAAGCGGCGGCGGCCCGAATGCCCCAATGCCGGGCTTCCGGCGTGTTGAAGAGCGGGTGCTGGTCCGCCTGATTGATGACCTGGGGTTGGCCGGTGCGGGCGGCCGTCGCTACCAAGCCGTCGGCCCGTGGCGGCCTGGGAAACGGTTTGTGACTGGAATCACGCCAGGCGCTGGCTCCAAATTGCAACGGGTCAACCTGGGCGTCGCCCAAAAAGATGCGCACTTCGGCGGCGTTTACCAGGGATAGGGCGCTGTCGGCGATGGTGTCCAACACCTGGTTCAGATCAAGAATGCTGGTTAGCTGCAAGCTGACCTGGCGCAGCGCTTCCATTTCGGTGATGCGGGCTTGGAGGCGGCGTTCACGGGCGCTCAAGTCGGCCATCATCTCGTTGAAGGTGCGGGCCAGCTGGTTGAACTCGTCTTGCCCGGCCACTGGCACTGGCTGGCTTAAATCGCCGGCAGCCACGCGGTCTGCGCCGCGCAGC
This sequence comes from Chloroflexota bacterium, assembly GCA_024275635.1. GTDB lineage: Bacteria > Chloroflexota > Anaerolineae > Promineifilales > Promineifilaceae > JACKCC01. Next base: position 20,666 of record JAJRYT010000225.1, read on the forward strand.
AGGCGTTGGAGACCGCTTTCCATTTGCCGCAGCAGGGGGATGGTGATGCCAGCGGCGAGGAGCGCAGCGGTGACGGCCGTTGTCAGGCTGATCCACATGCTGGCGGTCAGCGTTCGGTTCAAATCTGCCTGCGCCTGGGCCAGGTTTTGGGCCGCCTGCGGCTGAATTTCGCCGACGATGACCTGCTGGCCGATGTGGAAGAGGACGGCGGCAAACTGGGCAAACAGCGCTTGCTGGTTGTCCCGCTCGCCAATGAGCCGGGAACCGATGGACTGGAGGGCGGCAAAGTCATCGGCCAGTTGGTTACTCTCTTCCGTGGCGGCAGCGCCAATCAGCATCCGGTACTGCTGGTAAGATTGGTTGAAGGAGACGGCCGTTTCCGAAAAACGCAGCTTTTCCCCCTCATCTGACGAGGCCAGGTAAGCGTTGACGGTCAGAAACATCTCCCGCAGGCTGGCGAGCATGCCGTTGACCGCCTGATGGTAAACCGGGTCATCGGGCCGCTCAGTCTGCACCGGCCCAGTTAGCAGGCTGGCCAGATTGGCTTGCAAGGTTTCCATCGTTTGCAAATCGGCCGTTTGCCTATCGCGGAGGGCGATCAATTCTGCACCCAACTCCACCGCTTCCTGATGCGCCAGCGCTAGTTCGGCTGCCCAGGCGCGTTCATCTTCTGTCAGGGCCAGCGATTGAAAGGCGGCGATCTCCTGGCTAAATTGGCTCAACTGATAGTCAAACTGGGTGGCAAATCCGGCTTCCCCTTCAATCTGATAGCGGTATAAGGCGGCTTCGGCGTCGCGTAGTTGGGCCTGCATTTGCAAGGCGACCGCCTGCTGGCGCACGCTCACGTCCTGAACGATTTGGGAGGAACGGGTGACGGTGCGCCCCAGGTAGCCCATGGCCAGCAGGTTGACCAACAGGGAGAGGCTGAGAAGGATAACCAGAAAAAGGAGTTTGCTTCGGATACGCATGGTGGGAAAGGCCGTATTATTCAGACGATACTCGATTTCCCCAAGTTTACGTGAATCTGAGGCGAAACTCAAGAAGGAGACCAGAAAAAAACGGAGGCAAACTCGGCTACGGTTCTATGGTTCTGTCGTAGGAGTAGGGTCAAGGGTTGTGGTGGCGGTGATGGGGAGGGTTGAAGTGATCACGGCCGTTGTCGTCGTCGGTTCCGGCGTGGGCGTGGGGACAAACTCGAACTGCGTGGCAATCACCTCATAACTCGTCTGTCCCGGCTTAATCGCCACCTCGCGGCGGTAGGTGATGAAGTCATCCGCTCCCACCACCGTTACCTCCAAAATGTAGTCGCCCGCCGGTAAATCGCCCACCACAAAATTTTCCCGCCACACCTCATCGGAACGGACGGACAGACTGTAGGTGCGCTGGATGCGGGCCGGCACATTCCCGTTCACCGACTTCACCGCCACTTCCGCGCCGGGGATAAAATTGCCGCGCCGGTCAACCAGCCGCCCGGCCAGCGTCCCCCATCCTTCATACGGCGACAGCCACAAGGCCGGGTTACGGGCGTCGTTGTAATTATTCGTCCCCACGCGCACTTCAAAATGGAGATGAGAATCGGTCACTTCGCCGGAACTGCCCACGCCGGCAATCAATTGCCCCTGTTCCACATGATCCCCCGCCTGCACAAACAGTTCCAACGTGTGGGCGTAAAGGGTAAACACATCTTTCCCCTGCCACTGCCAATCATGCTGAATGACGACGGTGTTGCCGTAGTAGTTGACGCCGTTGCGCGGGCTGGGCAGCGCCCCGGCGTGAATGACCGTGCCACTGGAGGCGGCCAGGATGGTGGTTCCGGCGGGATTGGGCAAATCTATGCCGTGATGGATGCGGTAGGGGGCCAGTTCGGGGATGAGGACGTCGTTGCCGAAGGGATACCATTCCAGATCATAGGTGCGGCGGTTGGAGGGTAACGGCCGTTGCAGCCAATAATGGTCATCCGGGTGAATCGAGAGCGGAACCGGGTACGGCGGCGGCCGAAAATCCACCGGCGCGGCCGGGCCGGCATCGCGCACAAAAAACTGCTGCGCCTGGCCGGGGTTGAGGCCGCTGCCCTTTGGCGTAGGCGGCGGCGCGGTTGTGGTAGCCCCCGCCACCGGCCCGCCGCGCAAAATCGGAATTGGCGTAGACGACGTCGCCGTCGGCGGTTCCGGCAAAGCGGCCGCGGCAATGCGCGTGGGCAGCGCTGCCGGGCCGGATGCGCACGCCGCCAGTAACGGTAACAAAATAATGTAAATAAGTAATTGGGTAATTAGGGAATTACGTTTCACGTTTTACGTTTTGCATTTTGCGTTTACCGCTCCCCAAAAACGGCCGTTAACTCATCTTCCGCATACAGTTCCCGCATCGCCGCTTCCCAGGTCAGCCCCTGCCGGTTCTCAAAATGCCAAAAGCCGATGGCCGGGAAAAACGCCCGCCAATCCGCGCCCGCCGCTGTGCGCTGCCAGCCATAATCGGCCGCCAGCGCGGTGAAATCTATATAGTAGCCGGGCGGGATAGCGTCCTTGAGTTTGCCGCCCTCGTCGTAATAACGCGGCTCGTCGCCAAACCGGGCCTGGAAATCCCAGGGCAGCGCCCGCAGCGGCTCGCCCTGGCGGCCATCCTGCGCTTCAGCGCGCAGGTAAACGCGCCAATAAGTCGCCGTCCCCATCTCCTCGCGCGTCACTTCTACACGCGGCTCAAAGGCCAGCGCCTCGCGGTAATAAAAATCAAAGGCGCGCCCGGCCTTGTTCCAGGTTTGATTGGACTGTCCCGGCAAAGATCGCGCGTCAATCGACTCAAACATATTGTCCAGCCGCGCCAGAAAATCCCAGCCCGCCTCGGCAATCACCCGTTCGCGCAGGGCGGCGAAGGATTGGTCAACCTGGTCGCTCAGATAGGGGGACGGCGCATTAACGGGCAGTTCCCAAATAAGTTGGGGGGGCGTTTTCTCATCGGCGGCGGCGACTTTGGCGACAGCTTCTAAGAATAAGGGAGCATCGACCGCCGGTTCGATCTGGCTGATGGCGGCGGCCTGCGCCGGGGTGATGGCCACGGCCGACCAATCGGGATCGGCGAGACGGCCGTCTCCCGCCAACAACTGCGGCGTCACTCCCCAGCCGTCCGGACTGCCGGCGATGAGATAATCCTGCTCATCCCGGCTGTACACGGCGACCAGGGAACGGCCGTCTGGCGACCAGGCGGGGGCGCGTCCCTGCTGTCCCAGGCTGATTGGCGGTCCATCGGTCGTTACGCCATTCCGCATAGGCAGGGCGTACAATTGGGGGAAGCCGGCGCGGTCGTCACTGTAGGCCAGGAAATGGCCGTCCGGCGAGAAGGCCGGGTAAGCTTCGTAAATGTCGGAGGTATGGGTAAGGTTGACGGCCGTTTCATCCGTTGCCTCATCCAACGACAGCATAAACAAATCGGGACCGCCATCGCGCCAACTGATAAAGGCGATATGCCGCCCTTCCGGCGACCAGACCGGCGCAAAATCCGGCGCTGGATTCTCCGTCAGTCGGAACGGGCCTTCACGTCCATCGGCTTTCACAATGAAAATGTCGGCGTTTTCCTCACGGTACGATTCGTACACCAGCCATTGGCCGTCAGGCGACCAGGCGGGACGGCCGTCAAAGGCCAAATCATTTGTCACCCGGCGCAGGTCGCCTGTGGGAAAGTTGTAAACATAGATTTCCCAATTGCCGTCGCGTCGGGAACTGAAGGCAATTTCTTGTCCGTCGGGTCGCCAGGCCGGGTCGCGGTCAGGCGCAGGATGGCTGGTGAGGCGCGCCGGCTCGGCCTGACCTAAGGGTAAAATGTAAATGTCACTGTTGCCGTTCACATGTTGGACAAAAGCCAGACTGCCGCCGCCGGCCAATGGGTCAGGCGTCGCCCAGGGAGTCAGCCGGACGGGGATGGTGGGGCGCGGCGTGGGCGTGACCGGACCGGGCGTGGAGGTGACTTCGATGATGCGGGTCTGGATGACTCCGGCGATGGCCTGGTTGGGCTGCTGCTCTTGCAGGGTGATGAAACTGACGGCCAGCACGATGCCGACGCTGATGATGGCGGTGATGAAACGCATACGGCGGGCGTCAGGATCAGGGACGTGGGGGGCAAGAACGGCCGTTTGCGGGGGTTTCGGCCGGCGCAGGCGCACGCGCCACCGGGCGCGCCAGACGGCCCAGCGCGATCCCCAGCGGCGGCGCAGGCGTTGGCGTTGGGGGAGGGTGGCAGTCCATAACGGCCGTATGAGAATGCGGTACAGCCAGCCCAGAGGTCGCCATACCAACAGCGTCAGCAAGCGCCGCAGCGCCAGCCCCATCCTCCCCAATAACCGCCAGAGCGGAACTAGCGCCTTCTTTGCATATCGCCACACAAATCTAAAGGGGGTTGAGAGCCAGAACAACGGCTTCCAAATCGTCCAGACCAGCAAGTTACGGCTGGCTAACCCCACCCGCCCAACAAACTGCCAAAACCGGATCGCTAGGTTCAGCCACAACCACCGGCCCATTCGTTTCACTCGTTCGCCCATCTCAACGCCAGTGTAGCATGGCTGTGGACTATGTCAAGTTGCCTGATGGGCGAAGTAGACTTCAACCGCTTGAATTGGGCGAAGAAATCCTTTATGATAGGCTTATCTGTCAGGAAAGGGCGTGCCGTATATGACCGATTTTGTTACATGGGCAAATTTCATAATTGACAAAAAGGAGCATACAGAATGAAGCTTAGAAGCGATATCCACAAAATTGGCTGGATGATTTTTGGAATAGTTTTGGCGGGATTTTTACTGCAAGCTTGGCAGCCTAAAAAATCTAACAATATTTTCGCGTTAATGATGGTGCTTGTTGGGATAGTGTCTTTTTATGGAGCGATTGGTTTAGGGGTAGGTGTCAAGGATTCAAACCTTTCGAAAACTGATATTCGTTTGGCAATTACTGTGTCCATTATATCTTTTTACTTAGTTCTTGTAGGAACAACCAGCTTCTTTGTCAATGATAGAGCATTGCCTGATATTACCAATACTCTTATCACTCATTTCACAAATATTGTTGGGGTTGTAATTGTTTTTTATTTTGGTACTGTTGCATATGAAACTGTTCACAAGCCTGCTACTACAAAAACCGAAGGAAATGAGGTAGGCACAGATAATTCTTCCTAACATGACTCTGGCGTTTTCCGGAGTCGAGGCTTTAGCTGGGCCATATATGGATTTCGCCAGAGTCCAGTTCCTAAGATGAATCTCAGCAATGAATCTCGATACTAAATGTAGTCAATAGATTTCGTAGATATGCTAAACCATACGCCCAGATGATCTCGCTTCACTCGTGGGTAGGCTACCGCGATTTTCGCAATTTCGCCATTTGCAATCTGTTGCCGTGGGGTGCAGCCGCTCGATGGTTGACACTCATGCTAACTGAGCGAATTATTTCAAAAAGGTGCCGGTAGTCGAGTAATCGTCGCCAGGCTTTTTGACCATCTGACTACTCGACTACCAGACTATTTACGCCTTCAATTCTCGGTTGCGGACGGCGCGGAAGGCGGGGTAGACGTGCGGCTTGCGGTTGCCGTTTTTGTCCAACACGCCGGCGTTACGCATCCAGTCCGTCCAGGCGAACCAGATGACGACAGGAACCAGGTCGGCATAGCGGTCAGCGATGTGGCTGTAGACATCTTTCATGTAGTCGCCGATTTCGGGGTAGAACTGGGAGCCGATCTCGTTGTCGTCGGCCACACCTAACTCTGTAATCCAGAAAGGTATATCGGGCAGAGCGGCTTTGTATTGGGCAAAGGCTGCGCCCAACGTGCCGTACTGTTGGCCCCAATCGAACGGGGCGCGGGTGGCCCAGCGGGTGTAGGGATGGATGCCGATGGCGTCTACCGGCCAGGGGCCGTTTAGCGCCGCTTTGCACGCTTGCAGGTAGGCGATGCCCTCTTCCGGGCCGGTTGCCAGCCCGCCAAAGATTAGGGGGGAATTGGGGGATGCGGCGCGGATGGCAACGGCCGTCTTCTTCAAAATGATGGCGAATTTATCGGCCGGGATGAAAACAGAGGAGGGGTTGTTCGGCTTGTCCCCTTCGTTCCAGATTTCGTAGCCGACGGCGTCGCCGTAGCGGCGGTAACGACGGGCGATTTTCTTGGCGGCGGCAGCCAGATCGCGGGCATACCCTTGCCAATCGTTGCCGCCTGTCCAGGGCGCTTTGCCCCAGATAGTTTCCTGGTTGAGGACGAACAAGGTTTTGACGCCCATCTTGTTGTAGGCGCGGATGATGGGGTCGTATTGGGCAAATGCTTTGCTCATATTGCCGCGTTCGGACTCGTTTATCCGCGCATCTAGTTTGAAAACGAAGCGCACCCAATCCATGCCTTTCAAATCATCGTTGTCAAAGGGGTTGCTGTGGGGAGCGTCGGGATTGACGTTCATGCCGGTTTGCAGGGAGGCGACTTCAAAGCCGGGGGCGCTGTCTATGACGCCGCCGGGCGCGGTGGGCTGGACGGCCGTTGTCGAACGGTAGAAGATGGCCGTCATGATGGCGTCGCGCAGGGGGCGTCCGGCACGGCCGTATCGGGTTTTCAAGGAAGCTTCCTGCGGCGGCAGCAGCCAGGGGTAGTTAATACGGTAATCATCCCCATCCTTGCCGACGATGAGCACCCAATGCTGGTCATTATCGGTGTAAGGCGTGTCGCTGGTAAAGTCTACCTGCACCGTCACCGGGCGGCCCTGGGACAGGCTGTCATCAATGCGGGCGATGAGGTCGGCCGTGCTGGGACCATCGAACTTGCCGCCGTACACGATGTCGGCGTATACATTGCTTAAGGCGTTCCATTTAGTCAGGTAGCCGTTCAGGTAGCCCCCTTTGCTAACCATGGCCCGGTTTAGTTGGATGGGGGTGATGTTACGGCCGAATGTGTTGGCGACCATCGTGAAGTCAGTCAGCAGGCAGCCCCATTTGCCAATCGTCTGGGGCGAACCGGCGCGGCCCAGACGGGCATTGGCCCATAAGGGATCGCGTTGGGATAGCGGCTCGGTCAGTGAAGCGCCGCTTTGCCAGGGGACCATGATCCGGGTGTAGAGAATCTGGCCAAAAAAGGCGCCCTGGTCGTCTTTTAGGCGGAAGTCAGCGTAATGAGTTCCGGAAGTTGTTGGCGCGCGCATCGCGACGGAGATTTCGGTTTCGGCGCCAGGAGCGACGGCGGGAACGGGGTAGCTGGCTTGGAAGTTCATGGGCGTGCCGCCGGCGAATTCCAGGGTGAAGCCGGCGCCCCAGGCGCGGCTTCCGGTATTGCGGACGCGCCAGGTTTTGGTGAATTTCTTACCGGCGACAATTTCGGTGTCATCGGGGATGGTGACGTCGGCGACGAAGCGGGCATTGCTGACCCCGCCAGGCTGAACGACAGGCGCATCAGCGATGATGCGGGTGTAGATGATGTCGCCGAAGGGGATGCCCTGGTCGTCTTGGAAGCGCCAATCGCTGAAGTAAACGCCGGGGGCGTCGGGGACGGTGAACTCGATGGAGATGGCGACTTGTTGGCCGGGAGCGGCGGCGGGTAACGGCCGTTCCGTCATCCCGGTCATCGCTGCGCCATCGGTATGGACGAATTTGAAACCGGCTCCCCAGGCCGCTTCGCCGTTGTTCTCCACGCGCCATGTTTTGGTAAAAACAGTTCCTGTCGTCACTTGGGTATCATCGGGAAAGGTGACGTCGCTGATGAAACGGCCGTTGGGCTTAAGCAGAGGCGATTCTTCCTCATCGGGCGGTTCGGGCGGCGGCTCCGGCGGCATGGGGAAGTCCGGCTTTTCCTCATCTTTCTTTTTCGGGTCGGGTACATCGAACGTCGTTTGAATGGTGTAATCGGTGACAGGCTTGATCAGTTTTTGGGTGCGGTTGGCAATGCCGCCAAAGCCCGGGCCCAGGTACCAGATGGCTGCGCCTAGAATTTCGGGGTAATGGGCGTAATAGGCGGCGACCTGTTTGATATGTTCCATGGCTGTGGCGACGTCGGGAACCCGGTCATACGTCCAGCCCCATTCGGTAATGAGGACAGCCGGCCGTTTGATTTTATGCTTGTCACAGGCGGCAAATAACTTCTCAAACCGGCCGATATGATCGCCGCGCAGGAACCAGATGTCGTTTACTTTGTAGCTGTATTCATGCAGGGAAACGGAGGCTTTGTCTGGGCGCTGCTGGCATAATTCCAGATAACGCAGCATCCCATCCGTTTCCCAGGAGGCGGCGTCTGGCGTGCCGGAAGAGTAGCCAAAGGCGGAAAAGCGGAAGCCATCGGCCATCATCATTTGGGCGGTGTGGAAGGCGAAGTTGCCCAGCCAATCACCCCATTTCGCTTCTTTGCGTACTTCGTTGATAGTTTCGATCCAGACCAATTTGGGGTCCAGTTCCGGGGGGATGATCTTTTTATGTTTTTGCCAATGTTCGGCAGCGGCAGCTTCCGGCTCTTTGTTGTAATCGGGTATATCGGGATCGTATTCTTCATCGCCGGGGAAACGGACGCTGCGCCGGTAAACGGCCGTATGCGCCACTGAACTCTTTTTCATAATCTCCTGGGCGTCAAACAATCCCGTCATGGAATCAGCCGCTTTGATGAAAAAGGGAATACCAGCCGCATCTATGCGCCGTAAATGGTCGCCAATGCCCGACGGATTGCCGCCGACGCTGGTATGAAACCCAATCTTATTGAATGCCTTCATCGTTTTGAACCTCCCAAACAATTAGAGTCGTTACAAATTTTGAAATGAACAGCATAATGATGTGTCTGGCTGTAAGAGCTCCCTATCATTCAGAAAATAAGTAGTGTCATGATGATCCCGCCATTTTTGAGGCGGCAACGGATTGGAAAATAAACGGATAAAATAACATGAGGGAATCCGCTTTTTTCTTTATCTGCTGTTGTCACGGTCTAGAGACGCTACAGTTAACTGTAATGCTATTAGCGTAAAAGAGAAGCGCCCGCTTGTCAATAAAGTTACAAATTTTACAAGAGGGCGCTTTTTTGCAAGCGGCCGGCTGAAGCCGCGAAACCCCATTGCCGTGAAATATCGCCTCTGTTATGATTCAATTGTCATGAAAGAAATCCAGGAATTCGCCCAACAACTCATAGCTAACGTGGAAAAAGTCATCATTGGCAAGCGAGACGCGCTGCAAATGATGCTGGCAGCGCTGTTGTGTGAAGGACACGTGCTGCTAGAAGATGTGCCGGGCACGGGCAAGACGATGCTGGCGCGGGCCATCGCCATCAGCCTGGGCGTGAACTTTAAGCGGCTGCAATGCACGCCCGATTTGCTGCCCAATGATGTAACTGGCGTCTCTATTTTTGACCAGCAGAAGCAGGCGTTCACCTTCATTCCCGGCCCGGCTTTCACCCACATTTTGCTGGCCGATGAGATTAACCGGGCGACGCCGCGCACCCAATCGGCGCTGCTGGAAGCGATGGGGGAACGGCAGGTTTCGGTGGACGGGGTGACGCATCAGTTGGAACGGCCGTTTTTCGTCCTGGCTACCCAAAACCCCATCGAATATGAAGGAACTTTCCCTCTGCCCGAAGCCCAACTCGACCGCTTCTTCATGAAACTCAGCCTGGGCTACTTGGACGAAGCCACTGAAAATCAGATGCTCATCAACCTGGGCGGCGTCCATCCCATTGAACTCATCAGCCAGGTGGTAGACGGGAACCGGCTGCCCGATTTGGCCCAGCGGGTGTGGTCGGTTCACGTGGACGACACCGTGCGCGACTACATCATCCAACTGGTATTTGCCACGCGCCGGCACAAAGACCTGATATTAGGAGCCAGCCCGCGCGGCAGCCACGCCCTCTACCGCGCCGGTCAGGCCTACGCCGCGCTTCAGGGACGGGATTATGTTCTGCCTGACGATATTAAATTACTGGCAACGGCCGTTCTGGGTCACCGCTGCCTCATTCACCCCGAAAGCGCCCTGCGTGGCAAGACGATTTCCACCCTCATGACCGACATCATCAAAGCTGTCCCATTGGACATCGGCGAATTATGAATTAGGAATGATGAACGATGAATTCATCATTCATCACTCATCATTCATCACTCATCATTCATCACTCATCATTCATCACTCATCATTCATCACTCATCATTCATCATTCATCATTCATCACTCATCATTCATCATTCATCATTCATCACTCATCATTCATCACTCATCACTCATCACTCATCATTCATCACTCATCATTCCAAAATGGATTTCACCTTTTTACTCCTCATCCTGATTGCGGTTGCCTTTCTGCTACGCATTGACTTCATTTTTTACATCATCTACATTTGCGTGGGATTGTATGCGTGGAGCCGCTGGTATCCGCCGCGCGCTTTGCGTTTGTTGAAGGTGCGCCGAGAATATACCAGCCATGCGTTTTGGGGTGAAACAGTGCCGGTAACAATTTGGCTGCAAAATCAGAGCCGCTTGCCTATCCCCTGGGCTACCTTCAATGAAAGTTTAGCTACTGAATTATCTATGGGGCAAAAGGTTAATCAGGCCATCTCGCTGCGCGGCAAGGAATCGGCCGAAATTAGTTATGAGGTGAAGGCGCGGCGGCGCGGTTATTACCGGTTGGGGCCGCTGCGCTTGACGAGTGGGGATTTATTCGGCCTGTTTGACGCCCAGCACGGCCGTTTCCCCTCCGACCATCTCACCATCTACCCGCGCATCATTCCCCTGACCCAGTTGGGGCTGCCGTCCCGCCTGCCTTTTGGTACGCTGTCCAGCCGCCAGCGGCTCTTTGAAGACCCGGCTCGGCCCACTGGCGTGCGCGATTACCGCTCCGGCGATTCGCTGCGCCACATCAACTGGAAAGCCAGCGCCCACACCCGCAATTTGGCGGTAAAGACTTACCAACCGGCGATTTCGTTGGAAACGGCCGTTCTCCTCAACCTCCACAGCAACGATTACCAATACAAAAACCGCATCAACCGCGTCGAATGGGCCATCGAAGTCGCCGCTTCCCTGGCCGCCCACCTGGTGGAGCAGCGCCAGGCCGTCGGTCTCATCGCCAATGGCCTCGACCCGCTGCAAGGTGGTGAGATGTTTGACGAAGAAAGCGGCCGTCTCATCCATTCCCACGCAAACCAGGACAGGCTGCCCCCGGCTATCCCGCCGCGCCCCGGCCGCGCCCATCTCATGAAAATTTTGGAGCGGCTGGCCCGCATCGAAGCGGCCGAGACCCTCCCGTTTAACCAATGGGCGACGAACGCCTGTCTCCATCTTAGCTGGGGCGTCACCATTCTGGCCATCACCACACGGGGCGACGCAGCAGCCTGCCAAACCCTACACCGGCTGGTCCGCGCTGGCTTCAATCCCGTTCTCATCGCCATCGAGCCAAGCTACAACTTTGGCGAGGTGCGCGAACGTGCCCGCCGTCTCGGCTTTGTCGCTTACAACGTCAGTCTAATAAGCGGGCTGGACCAATGGCGGCGGTCACAGCGGGCAGCGTTATGACCCGGATTGAGCCAATTCCTGACGAAACCGGGCCACAAAACGAAGCCTGGATGGCTTTTGTCACCAACGCCTGGTCGCGCACGGTGGCGCAGCCCTTCCTGATCGCCGCTATGACGGCATCCCTTGCTGCCGGGCCGGTCGTCATCATACAAATCATTGTGCCCGATATTCCCTGGCAAGCCTTCCTTCCCGTCTATTTTCTCGTCGCCCTGGAAAGCGTCTACACTACCATTTGGCTGGCCCGCCCCAACCAGCGCAGCCTCAACCGGGCCGCCTATCGCGCGGCTGAGATCGTCGTCATCGCCCTTATCGCGCGGCTGCTGACCTGGGCATTCACCGGCAGTTGGCCCGATTTGGCGGCCTGGCAAAACTACCTGTTTGAGCCGCTGGCTTTTTTCAATGATCCGCTTTTCCTGGTGACGCTCATCATTATTTTAGCAGTCTGGCAGTATGCCATTTACACCGGCCAAATTTTTGCCGACTTATCTTTAGATGCGGCCGAAGCTGCTTATTACGCGGATGCTTTTGGCAAACATAAACTGGAAAGTCGTCCGGTCATAACCAATCGGGGACGGATGATAGCCGCCTTCTTGCAGCGCTGGTTGTGGGGTGGGCTTCTCCTAGTTTTTTGCGCTGCGCTGGCTACGTTTGATTTGACGAATCAAGCGGCCGCCCGCTCTATTTTTTCGATTGCCCGCCTCAATTTGCCCCCGCCCATGGTTACGGCGTTGACGCTTTATTTTCTGGCCGGTTTTTCGCTGCTCAGTCAGGGGCGATTGGCGGTGATGAATGCGCGTTGGCTGATTAATGGCGTGACAAAAACGGCTCAGGTGGAACGAAGCTGGTATCGGAACAGTTTGCGTTTGCTGGCAATCATCGGGTTTGCGGCCGCTTTTTTGCCGCTGGGGTCTACGATTGCGATTGGGCAGATTTTGGCCGCGGTTGTGGGGGGGATAACGGCCGTTGCCGCCGCCCTCTGGCTCCTCTTCATCACCCTGCTGTCATGGTTGCTTTCCCTGCTGCCTTTTGTACAAACCGACTCTGCCCCGGCGGCCACGCCGGCCATCATCCCTACCCCGGCCGCCCAGCCCACGCCAGCGCCGCCAGCCGCGGCCAGCGAAACGGTGGGCATGGTGTTTAGTTCCGCCTTTTGGGCGGTTGCCATTGTCATGACGGTTATTGCCGTTTTGTTTTTCTTGCGCGAACGGGGGATGGGGGTAAACGGCCGTTTTTGGACGCAAATATGGACTACCTTCACCGGTTGGCTGGCCGCCCTATGGCAAGGAATCTCAGTGCAAGCAGGAGAAATCCGACAAACCATCAAAACACGCCGCCGCAGGCGCGCCGCAAAAGAAGCCGCGCCTTCATCCCCGCCCTGGCGCTTCCTCCGGCTCAACGCCTTGTCGCCGCGAGAGAAATTACGCTATTTCTACCTTTCGGCCGTGCGGCGGGCCGGCGAACAAGGCATCGAGCGGAAAGAGAGTGAAACGCCTTTGGAATTTTCTCATGACTTAAAAGAAAATTGGCCTGAGGCCGAGCGTGATGTCGAATCATTGACAGACGCATTCCTCAAAGCGCGTTACAGTCCGCAGCCAATTGAAAATCAGGATGTTGACCCGGTCAAACAACATTGGAAACAATTTCGGGTCAGCTTACGGCGGCGCAGCAAACCGCAGGCTGACAACCATTGATAAGAGTATAGCAACGTTTCGTGGGGCATTCTGAATCTGTTGCCGGGGTCGGGGCCTCAGCCGGTCGCTTGCTAGATAATGACTGGCTAAAAGCCTTTACAAATACCCCCACAGAGAACGTTGACTGTATACGCAGAGTTTCTGTTGGCGCTTGCGAGAGATTACAAAAGTCTGCCAGACTTTTGTAATCTGGTGCGTCAAGTTGGCATAGACATCCTGCACAAACTTTAGTAAAGTTTATTCTAGCAACTTGTCCGTTGCTAATAGTTTGCCTTATTTCTACACTAAGCCGGATGAATGTTATGACAGGGCAAGACCGCAGCGGCGCTATGCAGCGATTCGACAGCGCGCGCAAGAAGGCGTTTCTCGATAAAATGGCGGCCAGTTTAACCGGCCGTCCTACAGAAATGCTGCCTTTTGACGCCATTCGCAGCGAACTGCGCCAACAGAATCCTTTTTACCGGGGAATACAAGAAATTCCAGTTGATTTGATTGTGGGCAGCGTTGGCCGCTATCGTGAATTTACCCGCCGCTTTTTACCACTCAGCGATAGTTTGCGCGAACGCTGGGTTGGCGTAGACAGCCTGGCCAGCACGACCGGCTGGCCGCCTATTGATGCGTACCTCGTTGGCGGCGTTTACTTCGCCAATGACGGCAACCATCGCGTCTCTGTTGCCCGCCAGCTTGGAATCCCCACCATCGAAGCGCACGTCCGGGAATACCCCGTAGATGTGCAAATCGGCCCTGACGATTCTCTTGATGAGGCGCTTATTCGTCTGGGCGAACGGAATTTTATGGATAAAACCGGGCTGGAGAAGATGGTTCCTGATCATCGCATCCAGTTCACTTCGCCTGGACGCTACCGGGAACTTTTGGCCCAGATTCACAACTTGCGTCAAATCTTATCCGTTATTGACGAGGCCGAAATGTCTTTTGACGATGCTGTGGCCGCCTGGTATGAAATGATCTATTTGCCGACGGTCCAAATTATTCGGGATTCCACTTTGCTGGCGGATTTTCCCGGCCGCACGGAGGCTGATTTGTTTGTCTGGCTGTCCTTGCATCGTGACAAACTGAAAACGGTGTATGGCGATTATGCTAACCTGACCGATCTGGCTGGGATTCTTGCCAACAAGTATAAAGAAGGTAGTATTGACAAAATGGCGCGTCAGGTACGCCGCTTGTTAGGACTGGATGACCTCCCGCCCCTGGCGGAATCGCTTGATGCCGATTTTGAAGAAGAATAAACCGCGTATGTGTGCCGCCTGACTGACTCATCGCGCTAATCTATGTGTAATTGGGAAAAGCGCGCGCCACGAAATCTATCCACATC
>JAJRYT010000025.1 GCA_024275635.1 Chloroflexota bacterium
CCTCAACAATCTGGCGGCGCTCCTGCAAGCCCTGGGCGACTACGCGGGGGCGCGGCCGTTCATGGAACGGGCGCTGGCGATTGATGAGAAAGCGCTCGGCCCCGACCATCCCTCAGTGGGCACAAACCTCAACAATCTGGGCCTGCTCCTGAAAGCCCTGGGCGACTACGCGGGGGCGCGGCCGTTCATGGAACGGGCGCTGGCGATTGATGAGAAAGCGCTCGGCCCCGACCATCCCTCAGTGGGCCGAGACCTCAACAATCTGGGCCAGCTCCTGCAAGCCCTGGGCGACTACGCGGGGGCACGGCCGTTCATGGAACGCGCTTTGGCTATTTGTGAAGCTAAATTAGGGCCAAACCACCCCAACACAAAAGTTGTGCGCGGCAATTTGCGATCCTTGCCGTAGATTCTCTTATTCGTGTCAAGGGTCAATTTGCTGGGGCAAAACGGTCGGCCTCGTCTCCGCGCCAACTCGCCCCCCCGCACCCGGCAGCCCCACGTTTGGGGCGAGTTGGGCGGGAGGAAGCGCCGTTTGCGTGGCATAGATCATGGCCCGCCCATCCCGCCCCGACCATTCATCGCCGGGGCATTCCACGCAGAGCGTGGAACGAGGCGGCAATCATCAATTATCAATCATCAATTCGGCAAAATCGGCGGTGGGGGTACGGAGGCGCTGGCCGGTAGCCGGGTCGTAGAGGCCAACGCGGAGGGCGAGAGGGCCGTCCGGCAGCGGGCCGGGCAGGGTCAACGTGTGCGGATCGCTGATGTATTCGCCCGCCGCCCAGCCGGTGGTGGGGCGGCTCCAGTTGGCCGGTTCGCCGTCGCTTTGGGCCAGGATGTTGCCGCGCTCATCTACCAGGTGGACAAAGACGCGGTAGCTGATGGGGAGTTTGGTTTGGGCCTTCCATAAGAATGTAATTGGTAATTGGTAATTGGTAATTGGTAATTGAGTGTAGCCGGTGAGGATAGCTTGGGGCGCGCCGGTTGCGTCGGCGAAGGGGATGTTGACGGGGGTTTCGATGGCGGGTGGGGCGAAGGCGCGGTCGGGGGCGTGGATGGTTATTTGGCCCAGGGGGAGGCTGTTTAGGAGGAACTGATAGGCGCCGCTGTCGAGGGCGGCGGGGAGGCGCAGGGCGTGTTGGCCGCGCCAGCGGTCGCCGGGCGCCCAATCGGCGGGCGGGTAATTGGCGCGGGTGGGGGAGATTTCCCAGGTTTGGCGAATGGTTCCGTTTTCGTCTTGCAAGTGGAGTTGGAAATTGGACGATGCGCCCGGCGGACGGGCTGGTTTTTCCCAGAAGAAGGTGAGCAGAACGGGGTCGCCGGGAGCGGCTTCGTCACGATCCTGGTTGTAGCCGAGGAGGGTGAGGCCGGCAACGGCCGTTCCCGCCGCCGCTGGCGCTGCAAACTGCGGCTCAAATTCAGCCGGTTCGTCGGGCCGGGTCACCTCAATCTGGCCGATAACGGCCGTTGGCCCCGCCACCGCCCCACTCGCATCCAGCAGCGTTAACGGTTGCAAGTCAGCCTTGTCGAACAGGGTGAGGATGATGTCGTATTGGCCGGGCGGCGTGCCGGAGAAAAGCTGGACTTCGCGGCTGTCCCAGGCCCATTGGCCGGGCAGCCATTGGCGCGTCGGCGGCGCATCCTCGTAGAGGCGGGGGCGTTCGGTCCCTTTCTCGCTCCAAATCAGCCCATCCGGCCCAACCAGCCAGACGTTGGTCTGGTAATCGGCCTGGGGCGGGGCAACGGCCGTCCAGGCCATGTTAATGTCAAATGTCGCTCCGGAAGGGACGCTGGTTCGGCTCAGGTTGTAGCCCTCAAAACGCAGTTCGGCAGCCTGGAGAACGGCCGTGTTCCCTACCAACGGGGTTCCCGCCCGGCGCAGCGGCGTCTCTACCCGATCCACGACCAGGAATTTGATGGCGATGAGGAGGAGGGCGGTAAGCAGTAATTGGTAATTGGTAATTGGTAATTGGTAATTGGTAATTGGTAATTGGTAATCGGGTGACGGTTTACGGATGACGGATAACGGTTTACGGATGACGGATAACGGTTTACGGTTTACGGAGGACGCTCTACCGGCAAGCACAACGGCCGTTACCACAAACGCCGCCAGCATCATGATGCTCACGCCCAGCAGGGCTGTCCGCAGGAGGGTAGACTGCCAGCGGACGGTGATGGTGTGCTCGCCGGCGGGGACGGGGAAGGTGATAAGGCCGCCGGGGTCGCTGGGGGTGATGGGGACGGAACGGCCGTCTACTTCGGCCGTCCAGCCGGGGAAAGCGAAACTCAAGTAGCGGGCAGTGAACGGTTCGGGACTGTTCAAGCGAACGGTGGCGGCCAACGGTTGGTAGTCGGGCGTGAGGATGGCGGCGTTGGGGGGGAGAACGGCAGTGTCAAAGCGCTGCGGCATTTGCCCGGCGGCAAAATCCGCTTCCAACGGCGACTCTTTTGGTCGCCGCTGTACCGTGCGCGGGAAGTAGCTGCCTTCCGGGTCAACGCCGACCAGTCCGGTCTCGCGCTCGTAAGCGTGAACGGCATTGATGGTGGGGAAGGGATTTTCTTTGCATGTGGCTGGGTAGAGCGAGGGGAGGGCTTCGAGGATGAGGAGGATGAGGGCAACATAAAATGGAAAATGGAAAACGGAAAACGGAAAACGGGCGGCTTTTCTTGCTGATGAACGGGCAAAGGGAACGCCGGCGAGGAAGGCGATGGGCAGGGCGGCGCGGCCGATCATGCGCCAGGGGAATTGGAGGAAATCAATCAGGGGGACGTTTTCCCAGATGGGCAGGGAAGTGGGCAGGGCGAGGAGGAGGAATACGGCCGCTGCCAGGGCCATCAACAGGATGTGCCCGTGTTGTTCACGATTAATGATTGATGATGGATGATTCAAGATTGATGATTGAGGCGCGCCAATCTTCAATCTTGAATCATCCATCTTTAATCCTGAATCATCTGCCTTTTTCCGCCAAAACAAGCTTGACAGCCCTAAAATCGCCAACGCCGCCGGAACCCAGCCAAGGCGAAACGGCAGGGGCGGGTTGATGAGGGCGGGGTCTTCGGGAGGCGCAGGGGCCAGGATTTCGCCCAGGCTGGCGAAGTTGTAATGGAAGTCGTTGTTGCGGGTGGTGGTGGATTGCTGCAATGAGACCTGCCCCATTTCCAACAGCGCCCCGCCGGAGTAGAAGGCGGTCATGCCCAGTCCCAGGCCGAAGAGGAGCAGAATGCGCCCGGCCACAGTGGGCCATTTTAGCCGGCGCTGCCAACCAATGAACAACAGGTAAAGCAGGAGTGTGGGGGTGAACAAAAGCAGGGAAATGTTGTGGCTGAGAGCGAGCAGCGCCAAACTCAGAACGCTGAGTATGAAGGATACGGCCGTTCCCTCCAACAGCCAACGCCGCCCCAACCAGAGCAGCAGCGGGAACAGCGGCAAAGCAACCGATTCCGGTGCATTGCCGCGAATGAGAGCGTCAATCAAGACGTAAGGGGCGGCCATGTAGGCCACGGCCGATACGATCCCGGCCCGCGCCCCCAAAACGTCGCGCACCCACAGGTACATGAACCAGCCCCCGGCCAAAATCGCCAGGATGTAGATGAGGTTTTCGGCGGCGGGCAGGGGCAGGCCAAGCAGGTGGGGCAGCAGCCCGGCGTACAGCGGAACCGGCTCGCGGAAGATGAAGAAGGGATAGCCGTAACCAAAGGCCAGGTCGGGCAGCCAACGGGTGAAGAAGAGGCCGTTTTCCCAGGCGTAACGCATGGCGGCAATGCGGTGATAGTGGAGATGACCATCGTGGGTGCAGGGAACGGCCGTCCAGCGCAGCAGCGGCGAAATCAACGGCAGGCCAAACAAAGTAATCAGCAACAAATGCCAGCCGGTTTGTGGCAATGGGCGTTTATTCACAACATGAGGAGGATGATTGATGATTGATGATTGAGACAAGCGCCAACCTTTAATCTTCAATCTTCAATCCTTAATCTTCAATCTTCAATCATTGTATAACTTCACGGATATAGTAAACGGGTTTGTTTTGAGTTTCGTAATAGGTGCGAACATTCATCTCGGCAATGAGGCCCATGACCATGAATTGAACGCCAAGAATAACGAGTAAAACGGCCAGCAGGAGTAACGGCCGTTCGCCAATTTCAGTCGCATGAAAAGCAGCCATCCCCCCTATGATACCGGCCCAAACCTTACTGCCAGCTAGAAAGCCGCCCAAGATCGTCCCCAACACACCGGAAATGATGCCTAATTGACCAAAAATCTGCATGGGGCGGTCGCCGTAGCGACGCAGAAATAACACCGTAATCAAATCAAGAATGACGCGAAAAGTACGCGAAAGCCCATATTTGGAGTCGCCGGCCACACGCGGGCGGTGGTTAACCGGGACTTCGGCCATGCTAAACCCGGCAAAGTGAACCATTTCGGGAATAAAGCGGTGCATTTCGCCATACAGGTGCAGTTCGTGTACCACCTCGGCGCGAAAGGCGCGCAGGGAACAGCCCCGATCATTCAGGCCAACGCCTGTGCTTCTGGCAATGAGCCTGTTGGCAATTTTAGAAGGGAGTTTTTTTAACAAAAAGGGGTCTTGCCGGTGAACGCGCCAGCCGTTGACAACATCATAGCCATCGCCTTCATTCATTTTTGCCAGCAGCGCGGGAATATCGGCCGGGTCGTTTTGGCGGTCGGCGTCCAGGGTGACAATGACGCGGCCCTGGGCATGATTGAATCCGGCGGCGAACCCGGCTGTCTGGCCGAAGTTGCGCCGAAAACGGACAGCGCCAATACGGCCGTCTTCCCGGTGCAATTGTTGGATTAACTCAAAACTGCCGTCGCTGCTGCCGTCATCCACAAAAATAACTTCGTAATCCAATGTTTGATCGGCTAAAGCAGCCGTGATTTCTGCGGTTAACGGCCGTAAATTTTCCACTTCGTTATAAACTGGGATAACTAAACTTAAATCTTTGTAATCCATGAAGGTGATTGTAATTCAGTAAAGGGGGAGGGGCAAAGGGTCGGAGTCGCACTCCTACCCCCTACGCCACATAGCCCATATCCCGCAATTTATCCAGCACCAGATCTTCCTCTTCCTTACCATACACCGAATCAGAAAATCCTTCATTGGTCAGGTTGGTCTCAATGGTCTGGATGGGATTGGCTTCGTTGAATTCATCGGTAAAAGCGGCGGTCAGAACATTTCCATCCATGTAATCCGGCACAGGCAGTCCCATGTAATGCAAGATGGTGGGCGCTAAGTCCATCAGGCTGGCCTCTTCCAAATGAGTAGACTTTACCCCAGGCCCACGCAGCCCCAGTACGCCAACCATGTGATGGTGGCCGGTCTGTCCGGCGCTGGGTTCGATCACTTTATTGGAACCAAAATCAGCATGGCCGAAGGAGACGAATTTGGCTCTGTCGGTATGCAGCACCAGGTCGGGCAGCCGCTCGGCGCTGACGCCGTGGAAGACTTCTTCGCGTTTGTACACTTGATTAACGACACGGCCGTCTACCGGATCGCATAATTCCAGCGCCGCCTGGGAGATTTCGTCACGTAGTTGTTCATATTCGGCAGGGGTGACACAGCCAGACGGCCGTTTCCCCTGCGCGTTCACATAAACCTGACCAAAATTACCAACCGAGAACGCCTTCGTCCGCGCCCAATCCACATCATTGAAGGAGAGGAACAGGCGGCGCAGCATTCTACCGCCGCGCCCGCGCTTTACATTCTTGCGCATCTGGCTCAAGCGCAGCAATGTCACCCATTTCAGGGCGTTAATTGGCGTAATTCCAGCCTTGAAAGCCAATCTTTTGAGCAAACTCAACGGTGTGCGCTTGAATTTAAGCCACCCATTAGCCGCCAGCCAGTTGTTAATATGGAAAAATTTATGGAACGGCCCAAAACCATGATCAGACAGGACAGCGACCAACACATCATCGGGAACAAGCGCCAGCATTTCGCCTAATAACCGGTCTACGGTTTCATAATAATCAAGTATTTCAGGCAGGAGTTCCGCAGCCTGTTGGGGATCATGCAGGGGATGGGTGTCGTCGAGCAAATGCCAGACTTCATGCTGGAGATTATCGGTCGTTTCGACAACATAAATGAATAAGTCCCACGGTTTGGTTTGCAGCAAATATTTAACGGCGCGCACGCGGTCTATTTCCATCTGCTTACAGGCGCGGACAAATCTGGCGGGATCGCTGCCGCGCCCCTTTTCGGACATGTGCAGCGGGAATGGGCCAGTAGTTTCGGTGATTTCTTCTTGCAAGTTATTGGGATAGGTGTAACGGCTGTCGGCGCTGGGGGTGAGGAAGGAACAAACCATGAACCCGTTGAAAGGTTTGGGGGGATAGGTCATGGGCAAGCTGATGACGCCGGTTTGTCCTCCGGCCCGACCAACTATCTCCCAGAGAGCCGGCGCGGAACGGGTACGACTGTTACTGACCTGAACCTCGTAGCCATCGGCCGCCGGGTAGGTGAAATCAACCAGGCCATGCTGCCCCGGATTGCTGCCGGTGGAAAAGGAAGCCCAGGCTGAGGCGGAGACGGGGGGGATGGTAGAGCGTAAACGGCCGTCAACCCCCTCTTTTAGTAACTTAGCCAGATTGGGCAGCCGCCCTTCGTCCAGCCAGGGTTGCAGTAAATCAAATGTGATGCCGTCTAATCCAAAAACGGCCGCTTTTCGTTTAATCGGATGTTCTGAATTCATTTTCTCTTTATTTAATAGGGTATGAAATGACCCTATTCTCCAGTTTGTAATTTTTTGGCCTGTGCTGTGTGAATAAAATCGGCCGCGCTGCGAATTGCAGCCAGCAACCCGCCAATCAAGCCGGCGCTAAAGCGCAAAAAGTAGAATGCCAGCGACATTGCAATTGCGCTGGCATTGGCCACGCCAATAGGCACAAACAAAAATTGGTAAACGCCTTCGCGTACCCCCAGCCCATTAAATGAGAGGGGTAGTAAATTTATAATCGAAATAATGGGGACAAACAAGGCAAATGTAAAAATGGATAGATTAACTGACAAGGCGCGGGCAATGCTGTATTGCAATAAAATGAGACTAAGTGTAAACGGAATGCTGGTAAGTAAGGAACGTCGCAAAGCTCGCATGGGATACCGGTTAACGGTTTCCACCAATTGTTCCAACTTGTCGTATTTGGGCATTTTCTGGATGATCGGCAACCGTTTGACGACAGAATTCAAGGGGTTTGTCCAGCGAATGAGTAAGAAGCTGGCCGGGATGCCGATGCTGATGAGGGCAACGGCCGCCCACAAAGCCGGCGGCAGGGTAACGGCCGTTATATGACCAGTACTGTTCCAAATCAAAGCGGCCACAGCAATAAGCGCCGAACCCAGCAAGCCAATCAACCGATCCATCATAACCGAACTCAATGCCTCGGCGCCGCGTCCATACGCCCGCCGCAAGCTGACCACTTTGACAAAATCACCGCCAAACCCAGAGGGAATAAAATTGTTGGCAAAGAAACCAACAAAATAGAGGTAAACTAAATGGTTGAAAGAGGGCCGATCATTGAGGGAATGCAATAAAATATACCAACGATAAGCGCGGATAATAACATTGAGCAAAAAGAGGAAGAAAGCAAGCGCGTACCAGGCCCAGTTGAGGTTCGTTAATCGGCCGACAACCTCATCCAAACCAACACGCCCAACCAGCCAGGCCAACAGCGCCAGACTCAAAAGTATTTGTAGGATGCCCTGTATCTTTTTATTCTTTAGCATAAGCGGGAAATTATAGCATAATCATAACGACTCAGGCATCCTCCCGAAAGGCCATGAGTAGTTAGCTGATTTCGTCAAGCTAATCTCCG
Organism: Chloroflexota bacterium; assembly: GCA_024275635.1. GTDB lineage: Bacteria > Chloroflexota > Anaerolineae > Promineifilales > Promineifilaceae > JACKCC01. The sequence goes on from JAJRYT010000025.1 coordinate 7,826, forward strand.
GGAGG
>JAJRYT010000226.1 GCA_024275635.1 Chloroflexota bacterium
GCATGTCACTCTTTTTATGCGATGTTCAAATATTCGTACTCGAGTAAAGTTGCATTGACTAAAATCAGATTCTCACTCTGGTTACAAAATTATCTGGAAATATTTCTGATTTCGAATTTTGTACAAAGTCGAGCTAAGAGAGTGTTTGAAAATTGATCATACCCGCAATTTAGGTTCAAATTACGGGTATGCTAATAGAAATAACACGACAACGAACGCCAAGCGCTGGGATTATCGATAGCCAGCCGGCAAAAACGACCAGCATTAAAGGAGAGCGTGGGTATGATGCTGGCAAGAAAATCAAAGGACGGAAACGGCATATTGTCGTTGATACACTGGGGTTGTTACTGGTCGTTGTTGTCACAGCGGCATCTGTTCAGGATAGAGATGGCGCAAAATTAGCTTTGCAAAGTTTGCGAGAGAAGTTGTCCACTATCTTTGCAGAAATCACTCAGAAGCGCGCTCCGGTGAGTTCCTGATATAAATCGACGGGCTGCACGCCGAACTTGAACTGCTGATGAATCCAGTCAATGAAATGACACCAATGTATCCGTTGCCCCTGTCGCCAAGCACTGCCAATGGTAATATGCTCTTGCTTACCTATTTCCAAAAGATAGTTTCGCGTTACCGAGGATAGTGGCCGTTTGTTGGATTTTCCTCAACATTACAATAGAATTTCATTTGCATTTTGTCTACCGCGAGTGATTGAGAAGATACAAAGGATACAACTAATGGCCAAGCCGGTTCAAAAACATACATTATGGCGGCTGCTGCGGTACGCCCGGCGTTATCGCCGGGACGTGGTCGTCGCTTCCCTCTACTCCATTCTCAACAAGATATTCGACCTGGCCCCGCCGGTCTTAATTGGCGCGGCCGTAGACGTCGTCGTCTCCCAGGAAAATTCGGCCATTGCCCGCTTTGGCATTCAAGATGTGTCGCAGCAGCTTTTAGTTTTAGCCGGGCTGACGGTTGTTGTTTGTGGATTGGAGTCGGCTTTTCAATATGCGTATGACGTCAAATGGCGGCGGCTGGCCCAGGCGTTACAGCACGAACTGCGCCTAGACGCCTATGCCCACGTCCAGGGGTTGGAGATGGCCTATTTTGAAGACCGCAGTACCGGCGGGCTGATGGCGATCCTCAACGACGACATTAACCAGTTGGAACGGTTCCTGGATGGCGGAGCCAACGACATCTGGCAGGTAGTGACGACGGCGCTGGTGATTGGCGGCATTTTTGTAGCCCTGATTCCGTCCGTCGCCTGGATGGCGCTGCTGCCGATGCCGTTTGTCATCTGGGGATCAATCCGGTTCCAAAAACGGCTGGCCCCGCGCTACACGGCCGTTCGCCAACAAGTCAGCATCCTCAACGGCCAACTGGCCAATAATTTGAGCGGCATTGCCACCATCAAGAGCTTTACAGCCGAAGCCCACGAAATCGAACGCATCCGCCGCGAAAGCCAAATCTACAGCGAGCGCAACCAGGAGGCGATCCGCCTGAGCGCCGCCTTTGTGCCTTTGATCCGGATGATTATTGTGATCGGCTTCACGGCCATCCTGGTGTTTGGCGGGCAGTTGGCGCTGCGCGGCGATTTGAACGTCGGCGCTTACAGCGTCCTGATCTTCATGACCCAGCGGCTGCTGTGGCCGTTGACCCGGTTGGGCAACACGCTGGACTTGTACCAACGGGCGATGGCGTCAACGACGCGGGTGTTGGATTTGCTGGACACGAAACCGCAGCTCTTGGACGGGCCAGAACGGCTGCCGACGGCGTCCGTGCGCGGCGAGGCGGCGTTTGAGGACGTATCGTTTGAATACCAGCCAGTGGGCGAGGGGAACGGCCGTTCCCCCACCCAACCCATCCTCCACCGCCTCTCCTTCCACGTCCCCGCCGGGGAGACGGCCGCCTTCGTCGGGGCCACCGGCGCTGGCAAAAGCACCGTCGTCAAGCTGCTGCTGCGCCTGTACGACGTACAATCAGGGCGGGTCTGTCTGGACGGCCGTGACGTGCGCGACCTGCGCCTGGCCGACCTGCGCGGCGCAATTGGCTTCGTCAGCCAGGACGTCTTCCTCTTTCACGGCACAGTGTGCGAAAACATCGTCTACGGCACATTCGACGCCGGACTGGAGGCGATCATCGAAGCGGCCAAAATTGCCGAGGCGCACGAATTCATCATGGCGCTGCCCGACGGTTACGATACCATCGTCGGCGAGCGCGGCCAAAAACTATCCGGCGGCCAGCGGCAGCGGCTGTCCATCGCCCGCGCCGTCCTCAAAGACCCGCCGGTGCTGATTCTGGACGAGGCGACGTCGGCCGTAGACAATGAAACCGAGGCCGCCATCCAGCGCTCGCTGGAGCGGATTGCGGTGGGCCGCACCACCATCGTCATTGCCCACCGGCTGTCAACCGTGCGCAACGCCGACCGCATCTTTGTCCTGGACAAAGGGTGGCTGGTTGAGCAGGGGCGGCACGAGGAATTGGCGGCGGGCGATGGCATTTACGCGGCGCTGTGGCGGGTGCAGACGGGGGAAGAGGTAAAGAGGTGACGGGGTGACGGGGTGAGTGACGGCCGTTTCCCCTCAACTATGTTATAATCTGCCCTATGCCGATTGAGAAAGTTGCCCGTAAAGTGCGGATGGATGCGCCAGAAAACGATTTTACCTACTGGCAGACCCAGCCTTACCAGGCGCGGTTGGCTGTGTTAGAACAAATCAGGCAGGAATACCACCGTTGGAAATATGGTACTGACCCCCGATTTCAAAGAGTTTATACAATCGTTAAACAATAACCGGGTTGGTAACATCCTGGCAATATGACACTTGATTTATCCATCATCATCGTTAACTACAACACCAAACAACTGCTGGATGACTGTTTGCAGTCGTTGATGGCCGCGCAACGGCCGTCCGGCGGCTTGGAAATCATCGTCGTGGACAACGCCTCCGCCGATGGCAGCCAGGCGATGGTCGCCGCCAAATACCCCGACGTAAAATTGATTGCCAGTCAGGAGAATCTGGGCTTCGCCGCCGGGAATAACCGGGGAACGGCCGTCGCCCAGGGCCGCGCCTACCTCTTCCTCAACTCCGACACCCGCGTCAGCCGGGAAGCGCTCATCCAGCCCCTCGTCTACCTCGACGCCCACCCCGGCGTGGGCGCTATCACCGTCCACCTCGTTTATCCCACCGGCCAGCGCGACCCCGACAACCATCGCGGCTTCCCCACCCCCTGGGCCTCCTTGTGCTACTTTTCCGGCCTCGGCCGTTTATTCCCCCAGAATCCCCGCTTCAACCAATACTTCCAGGCGTACCGCGATTTCAGCCAGGCCCATCCCATCGAAGTCATCGCCGGTTCCTTCATGATGATGCCCGCCGCCTTGTTCCACCAGCTTGGCGGCTGGGACGAGACCTACTTTTTCTACGGCGAAGACATTGATTTTTGCTACCGCATTCACCAGGCCGGCCGGCAAATCATCTACTACCCCCACGCGGAAGTCCTCCATTATAAAGGAGCCAGCTCCGGCCTGCGTAAAGAATCGGCGGCCATAGCCCGGCCGCCCAAAGCGACGCGGGTGCGCGTCGCCAAAGAGTCGGTGCGGGCGATGAAGATTTTTTACCAAAAATTTTACCGCCAGAAATATCCCCGATTCGTGACCGCGTTGGTTTTGGCCGGTATCCAGGTGCGCGGCTGGTTTCGGATCGTTAAGCATCAGTTGACGTGAACCGGGACCGGCGAGGCTTCAAAACCCTTGCCGGTCCCGTCCTGAGACTTTTTCTCCATTGGCATTTTCGCCCTATCTTTTACCCTTTATTTGTATCTTCTCAATAAACTGGGGAGATTACAAAAGTTTTAACAACATATTGTCTGCATAGCGCCCGTTTTGAAACTTTTGTAATCTTTGCCCCGACTGGGGAGATTACAAAAGTTTTAACAACATATTGTCTGCATAGCGCCCGTTTTGAAACTTTTGTAATCTTTGCCCCGAAATTTTGAGAAGATACCTTTATTTATGCATAAAAATCATCATTCCCATTTTATCCGTGTTCTTAGTTTGATTGGCGGCAGTCTGGCGCTGGCAACCTGGCTGTTGTGGTTGTCGTTGGGCGGACTGCGGGCGGAAACGGCCGTTACCGACTTCGGCTATGGTTTCAACGTCGCCGCCTGGGATGTGAGCCGCTTGCAGGCGATGGGCTTTAACTGGATGAAAGTGTTCAACGGCCCTGGCTCCCGCCTGCCTGTCAACATTTTACTGCGCGTGGACGCTAACGCCGGCCATTTCAACAATTTATCCGCCTTTGGCGACTCCGTGGCCGCGCTGGCCCAATCCCAAAAAGGGTTCGTGGATGCCTACGAAATCGGCAATGAACCTAATTTGGATGCCAGCTATGGTTGGACGGCGGCCCCCAATGCGGCTGATTATGCGGCGCTGTTGTGCGAGGCATACGGCCGTATCAAAGCCATAGACCCCAACGCCCGCGTCATCTCCGCCGGACTGGCCCCCACCGGGCGCGTCACCGGCAACTGGAACGGCCATCCTGGTCACAACGGCCTGTACCAGGACGAGCGCGAATTCTTCAAAGAATTCATCGCCGCCGGGGGCGGAAACTGTCTGGATGGCGTCGGCTACCATCCCTACGGCTTCAGCGCCGACTTCGACGCCGCGCCGGACATTTACTCAGCCGATTCTACGCAAAACTGCGTGAACGGCTTTTGTTTCCGGGGGACAGAAAAGATTTACGAAATCATGCAAACCAACGGGCTGGGCGGCAAAATCGTCTGGGCGACTGAATTCGGCTGGATCGTCAACCCGCCAGCCAACTGTTTGAGCGATCCCGGCTGGCAGGGGCGGCAGTGGCAAATTGTCAGCGAGCAAAAGCAGGCCGATAACCTGGTGGGCGCGTTTGAATACGCCGCTGCCAACTGGCCCTGGATGGAGGCGATGTTTATTTTCAACTTGAACTTCAACCAGGCTGGTTACGTCACCTGCGAGCAGATGCGCTATTACAGCGTGCAGGGTCGCCCGGCGGAAGCGGCTCTCACGGCCATGCCCAAAGTGACCGCGCCCAAAGTGGGCGAACTGGCCGTCAGTCCGTCAACTGTCGCGGCGATGATTACGCGATCCCAGCCGCCGTTTACGCAGACTGTGCCGATTCAATTGCAAAATGTGGGCACGGCCGTTTTTACCTACACCGCCGTCCTCACCCCCGGCAGTCTGGCCCCCACGCTCAGCGGCAGCAGCAGTGCGCCCATCAGCCCAACCGCATCGGCTTGGCTGACGGTGACGATTGCCAGCAGCGGCCGGCCCACCGGAACCTACACCGCCTGGTTGACCATCACCGCCACATCCGGCACGACCAACGCGCCCACGACGATTCCCCTCAACCTGTTTATTGTGGATCAGATTCACAAAGTTTATTTACCGGTGGTGAAACGGCCGTAATCAGATAAACTAGCGGCATGGCTTGGCAGTTCGAAACCATCCACGAAAAACTGGCCCGTTTGCGGGCCGAACTGGCGCAAGTTCAAGACGAATTGATTGACGCCGAAACCGATCTTGCCGACCAGATGGTGGATATTCGCGCTTTTGAGGCCGAATTTGAAGCCCGCGCCGGTTTCCTGATGACCCAACTGGCCGATCTGGAAGCGGAAGTCAACGACTATCTGGATCGTATTCAGCAGCGGCGCAACAAGCAGGTGTTTGGCAGCGATTATCGCTCGGCCGACGAGCAGTACCGGCGCACCTGGGAGCGCCCGGCGCAGGCCAAACCGGCGCCCCCGCCGCCCCCGCCCAGCCCGGCCACCCAGGCGCAAATCAAAAAGCTGTACCGCCAATTGGCTCGCCGTTTTCACCCTGACCTGGCTGCCGACGAGTCGGATCGCGCTTACCGCACGGAGCGAATGACGGCCATCAATGACGCTTACGCGGCCCGCAGTCTGACGGAGTTGTTGGTGTTTACGGTGGAGATGGAGAAAACGGCCGTTTCCCGCCCCTCCCGCCAACCTGGCCAGACAGACGCCGACATGATCAAAGCGCTCCGGGACGAAATCCACCGTTGCCACCGCCGCCTGCGCGAGATTGACCTGGAACGGCAAACCCTGCACAATCGCCCCAGCGTCGAGATGGCTCTGGAGGCCAAACTGGCCCAACGTCGGGGCCGTGATTTGTTAGCCGAAATCGCCGCCGACCTGGAGAGAGAAATAGCGCGTAAGACCGTCGAACGGGACATGATCAAATCCCAATTCAACAACCTCGACCGCGGCCCACAAACAGAAATATCATGATTGATAATCCAAAGATTTTTGACACGAATTGCACGAATTTCACGAATGAAGAACGGCCTAATTCGTGAAATTCGTGCAATTCGTGTCAAACTCTTTCCCGGCTAGACCAGACAAGGAAAAGCGAAGGACACGATGACCAAAATCACATTGATCGGCGCGGGCAGCACCGTGTTTGCCAAAAATTTACTGGGCGACATCCTCAGCTACCCCGAATTAGCCGATGTCACCATTAGCTTGCACGATATTGATGAAGTGCGGCTGCGAACCACAGAAATCGTCGCTCACAAAACAGCCCAAACCCTGAATGTCCAGCCCACCATCGAAGCCGCCACCAACCGCCGCGCCGCTCTGGACGGCGCCGATTACGCCATCGGCATGTACCAGATTGGCGGCTACAAACCGGCCACCGTCACTGACTTTGAAATCCCTAAAAAATATGGCCTGCGCCAGACCATTGCTGACACGATGGGCATTGGCGGCATCATGCGCGGCTTGCGCACTATTCCAGTCACCCTGGATATGTGCCGGGACATGGAAGAGCTTTGTCCTGATGTGACCTTTTTGAATTACGTGAACCCGATGGCGATGAACACCTGGGCGGTCTACGAAGCGACGCCTATCAAAGTGGTTGGTCTGTGTCACAGCGTCCAGGGCACGGCCGAACAGTTAGCCAAAGATATCAACGTCCCCATCGCCGACATCAACTACCTCTGCGCCGGAATCAACCACATGGCCTTTTACCTGCGTTTTGAGCGCGACGGCGAAGATTTATACTCGCTCATCCGGCAGGTGGTGGCCGACGGCCGTGTGCCTGATTGGAACCGGGTGCGCTATGAGATGTTGACCCGGCTGGGCTATTTTGTGACCGAGTCCAGCGAACATTTCGCCGAATACGTTCCCTGGTTCATCAAGCGCGACCGGCCCGATTTGCTTAAACAGTACAACATTCCTCTGGACGAATACATTGACCGCTGCGAAAATCAAATTGCCGCCTGGGAACAAATGCGTGAAATTTTGGAGAGCGAGGAGTTCCCGTTGTTTGTCGAACGCAGTATGGAGTATGGCGCGACGATTATTCACAGCCTGGAAACGGGTAATCCGGCCGTTGTCTATGGCAATATGCGTAACGATGGCCTGATTGATAATTTGCCGGATGGCTGTTGTGTGGAGGTGCCGTGCCTGGTGGATAAGAATGGGATTCAGCCGACGCATATTGGTCGTTTGCCGCCGCAGTTAGCCGCGTTGATTCAGACAAATGTGAATGTGCAGGCGTTGACGGTGACGGCCGCTTTGACAGGTAAACGGGAACACATTTATCATGCGGCGATGATGGATCCGCATACGGCGGCTGAATTGGACCTGGCCCAAATTTGGTCGCTGGTGGATGATTTGATTGACGCGCATGGCGATTGGCTGCCGGCGTTTGCGTAGCCTGATTTGGTAATCCGTAATCCGTGAACCGTAATCCGTAATCCGTGAACCGTAATCCGTAAACGGAATACGGAATACGGAACACGGAATACGGAACACGGAATACGGAATACGGAACACGGAATACGGAACACGGAATACGGAACACGGAATACGGAACACGGAATACGGAACACGGAATACGGAATACGGAACACGGAACACACCTTTTGCCAAATCGTTCCACGAGTTTTTTTATTGGAGATTTTACGATGAGTCAACTGGAACAGACGAAGTTGGAGCAGTTGGAGCTTGCTTTGCATTACCTGGTAAGCTTATTGGAGGAGGGGTCGCTGGTGGAGCGATATGATGAGGATTCGCGGGAGGAATTCGCCAATGTGCTGCGGCTGTTGGTGGAGAAGGTTACGGACTTGCCGCCCAATGTGCCGGAGAATCTGGTCAAGGCAACGGCCGTTCGCGCTATCATCGGCGCGTCTGAAAAATCCAATGTAGCCGAACTGAAAGCTCGCCGCGAAAAATTGGAGCGGAATCAGCGTGAAGTGGAAGCGTTGGCCAGTATCCAGGGACACTTGTTGGGCGAGTGGGAACAGGTGAAAGGGTCGGACATGGAGTTTCAGGCGACCTGCCAAGTGTGCGGTGGTTTTGTCTATGTGAGTGATGCCAGCGTGTACAATTTGCTGCTGGATGATTGTCAACGATTGTAATTGATGAATAGACGTCGGATTTCTGCAAGAAATCCCATGTCTGGTTAAGTTTATGTTTGAGACGAGAACAACCTGGGAAGACAGCGGTCATGATTGTGACCACTGTGGCGGCGAGGTGTTGAGACGAACAGAAGCGCTGCCCAATGGCACGATGGATGTCTCCTTTCAATGCCGGGATTGTAACTGCCGCTGGACGGTGAAGGGTAAATGGCTGCAAGTGGGGAACGGCCGTTCCTGCCAGACCGCTTACCGTCAAAATAAAAGCGAGGGCAGTCAATACTCTCGCCGTTTATTTATGATTCTGGGCGTCGCCCTGCTGCTGGCCGCGGCCCGGTTCGGCGGTATTGGGGCGCTGCGCTACCTGCTCCCCCTGGCCGTTATCGGACTCATTGTGTGGACGGCGCTGCGCCTGGGACGGGAGTATCATTTGTGGTAGCCAAACAATCGTGGCGGCAGGGGATTGGGCGCTGGCTGCCGCTTTGGGCGTGGATGATGATTATTTTCATCATCTCTAATCAACCAAAAGCGGATATTCCTTCGTTTGGCGTGTGGGATACGTTGTTAAAGAAGGGGCTGCATTTTCTGGCTTATGCGCTGCTGGCTTTGTTGGCGCTGCGGGGAACGGGGGAAGGGAAACGGCCGTATCTCTGGGCGCTTATCATCACTGTCCTATACGCCGTCAGCGACGAATATCACCAAACTTTCATCCCCGGTCGTCATGGTCAACTCATGGATGTGTTTATTGACAACGCCGGCGGCCTGACGGCGCTGCTGTTAAGAATGCGGAATGATGAACGCGGAATGCGGAATGATGAACGCGGAATGCGGAATGATGAATAATTCATCATTCATCATTCCGTATTCATCATTTTTATCTCGATTGGCCCAAAGAGTTCCGGCTGAACGGCCGTTAATTCCTGCCGTTTAATCAATTCCAGCACCGCCAGTAACGTGATCGCAACTTCCACCCGTGTCGCGCGCGAGGAGAGGATTTCATCGAAGGTGGAACGACCGTTTGCTTTCATGCGGCGGCGCAAATACTTAATTTGTCCTTCAATAGTCACTTGGCGCGGCTTGACCAGCGCCACGCTGTCCGTTTTTGATTCCGTGCGGGCCAGGGCGGCGTGAACGGCCGTCAACAGCGTCTCCACCGAAACCCCCGTTAAATCCAATCGCCTTTCCATCTTCGGCGGCGGCGCCACCCGCAGATAAGTGCGTAACCCGGCCTTCTCTCGTTCCTGCATCCAGGCCGTGGCTTGTTTGAACTGCTTATACTGTCGCAGTTGACGTACTAACGCCTCAGCTGGGTCTTCCTCCTCATCCCCTGGCAGTGTAGGCGTCTGTGGCAGCAGAGCGCGGCTTTTAATCAAAACCAGTCGGGCGGCAATCACCAAAAAATCAATCAGATTTTCAATGCGATCTTCCTTCAAGCGTTCAATTTGCGCCAGATATTGTTCTGTAACTTTCACCAGGGAAATGGACGTAATGTCAAACTCCTGCCGCTCAATCAGGTGCAGCAGCAAATCCAGCGGACCGGCAAAAGAAGGCAGTTCGAGTTGGTAATTGTTTAACATGCTAAGATATCACCATCACCAGGATAACGATAAGAAAAACAGCGATGACCGCCAACGCCACAAACAGCATCGCCTGTTCTTGCTTTTGCTTTTTTTGCAGGCGCTGGCGCAGGATGGCTTGCCGCTTGGCTTCGATGGCTTCTAATTCGGCCATACGTTTTTTACTTGCTTCTTTTTCCGCTTTTTTGAACGTCTGGGCGTCACTCATCTGGCGCTGCAATCGTTTGGCCGTTGCGCTTGACGAGTAAGAGGACATTAGCTCAAATATATCCAGCGAGCGACCACATTCTCGGCACTGCTCGTCGCCGCCCCAGTTGGGGGTGTAGCAGTGGCCGCAGGCCCGGTTGATGCCTTCGCCGCATTGAAGGCAAACGGCCGTTTGCGCCTCGTGATAATGGTAGCAGTTGGGACAGGTATGTCCGGCCAGAATAGAATCCTGCCCGCAGGCTTCACAATGAATAGACTCGCCATGCCCGCTGATGTTGACCGGCTGGTCGCAGTGGGGGCAGGGAATGACCTCGACTGATTTCGTATCGCTGGGGCGCGTGGGCTTGGCCGCCACTTTGGTGATGGACGGTGGTTCAACGCGGGTGATGGCTTCGGCGGTGGACGGCGGCGTTGGAGGGAGGGCAACGGCCGTTTTCGGTTCCGATTGGCGGCGGCTGGCGCGGGTGGCGGCAAACAATAATTTGGCAACTTCCCCGGCAGTTTGCGGCCGTTTTTCCGGGTCGCGGGCCATCGTCCGCTCCAACAGCGTGTCATATTCCAGCGGCAAATCAGGCCGTACATCGGCCAGGCGCGGCGGCGGCTCCGTCATCTGCTTCACCATCATCATTGCCGGTGTGTCGGCGTCGAATGGTCTTTGGCCGGTGAGCATCTCAAACGTTAGCGCCCCCAGCGCGTAAATGTCGGAACGGCCGTCTACCTGCTTGCCTTCAATTTGCTCAGGACTCATATACCCCGGTGTGCCCATCGAACTGCTCCCGGTCAACGTCGCCGCGCTCTCCGTCATCCGGGCAATGCCAAAATCAGACAAATAAGCGTGGCCGTACTGGTCAAACAAAATATTGCCCGGCTTCAAATCGCGGTGAATGATCCCTCGCTTGTGCGCCTCATCCAGCGCTTACCCGATACGCTGCACAATCCGGGCGACTTCCGGCAGCGGCAGTGGCTCCGTTTCCAGCCGCTGCGATAGTGTGCCGCCGCTCATCAGCCGCATCACCAGATATGGTTGGCTGTCTTGCTCGCCAAAATCATGCACCGGCACAATTACCGGATGTTCCAGCCCGGCAATCATCTTCGCTTCGCGCACAAATCGAGCGCGAAACATGGGATCGGGCATCAATTCATGGGGCAATACCTTGATGGCAACTTCGCGCTCAAAACGAGGATCTTGCGCCCGGTAAACGGCCGCCATCCCGCCTTCTCCCAGGGAAGATTTGATGAGGTAACGGCCGATTTTCTGCGGCATAGGTCTTAGGGTTAGGGCTTCATCGTTCATGATTTTAAGTATAACTGAAAAATCAACCGCCTGGCGGCTCAATTATGCTTTTGCTCCCACGCGGTGTCATGACACAGTAAACAAATCCATTCATCTGCACCAGATTTGTCGTTTCATACCGCTGTCCAATCATGTTCAGAACTTCTGGCGGGTAAAATTGGGCGCGCAAAACGACGGTGTCGAATGCTTGTTCGTCCAGCATGGTCAGCATTTTTGTCAGGTCAACGGCGTTGTTGTTGTACAGGTTGAGAAGTTGTGTGGGATTGGTAACAATGTCCCGACCCAGATAAAAGTTGAACCCGGCGTCTTCGGAGAAAGCGGCCGTTTCCCCTTGGGCGACAAGTTCTGTGATGGCAATACCCGCTTTCGTATCAGCCCGGCTCGGCGGACGCCCCAACAGCGAGACTCCGGCTGAATCCACGTAAGGAATGCGCTCCGGCGGGCGCGGCGCGGAACAGGAGGTTTGTGGCGCAATCCACACTTCCGTTGGCTGGCCCAGGGCGTTGGCAATGGCCGCCAGCGCCGGCGTGTGCGTGGGCATGTGGAACAGTTTGTCCGCCTGTACTAACCAGAGCAGGGGGATGATTGTTAGCATGGCAAACTGCCAGTTCGCTCCGCGATTTTGCGACCAATCCAGGAGCCGGTTAAAGGCCAGCCCGGTCAGAATCAAACTGGCGGCGATGGCCGTGGCAAAATAGCTTTCACCCGCGCCCCATTTTCCAGCGGTGACGCTGTTGAGGACGGCCGCCACAAACCAGATGGTGTAAACCGACAGCCGCTCAAAGTATAACTGGTACACGGCGAACAAGGCGGCAGCGATGATGATGACGGTGTGTAGGGTGAACCACTGCCGGAACAGCCCAATCGCCTGCCCTGGAATGAAGGGGTTGATATTGGCGGTGACGGTGTTTAGCAACCACATGCCGTCTGTTGCGGCGTTTATCCACAGGAAGATCAGTCCGGTAACGGCGGCGAAGGGAACGGCCCACATGACCGCCCGTTTGGGCTGGCGCAGAAAGAGGAAGATGAAAACGGCAGCAACGGTCGCGTAAGCTAGTTGTTTCGTGTAGCCAGCTAGAAGTAACAAGAACATAACAACTAACAACCCTTTGTTATTGTCCCTTCCGCTCGCCTCTTCCCGTGCCACTACCTGCGCCAGCAAGACGACGGCCAGGGTCTCAAACATGACCATGAACATGTGCTGCCGGAACAGCGGTCCCACATGGTAAACATAGTTGGAGGCAAGAAAGCCCAACCCGGTCAGCGCCGACAGCCACCATCTGCCCCTTCCTTTCTTCTCTCCGCGCCTCTCCGCCCCTCTGCGCCTCTTCGTGTCCTTCTTAACCGCGTAGGCGATAGCTGCGGCCGTTACCAGCGTCCCCAAGAACGACACCAGCCGTCCCGTCCAATACTTCGGCCCAAACAGCCATACCAGCGGCACGGTGATCACATGAAAAAGCGGAGGGTAATTGGACGAGTAAAACGGGTAGACATCATTGTTCCGGTACGGCCATTCTCCCAGGCTGAACAGCGCCGTGTCCATCAACTCAAACCCTTCCCCCTGGTCATAATCAAACGGGAATTGAAACAGGTTGGCGGCATAAATGAGGTATACAATGAAATAACCCACAAACGCCAGCAGCGCCAGCCCAATCAACAGGCGCGGTATTGCCGCGTGCCACTTGCCGCTTGCCGCTTGCAAACTTTTCTTCATGCCGGGCGGTCTCCTCGCGGTAGAAGACTCAAGCCAACCAGGATGATTGCGCCTGCGCCCGTGAGCGCCAGTTTTTGTGCCGGGCCGATGCCCTGAAATTTACCGGCTCCCAACAGGTCAATGCCAAACAGAGCCAGAATCAAGAAAATCCCTAGAAAGATGAAACTGTGTCCAAGTTGTTTTTTTGTCATAGCTCCCAAATTATCGCATAAACATTCGGCCTTGACATCCGCTCGTTCTGAGTGTATATTACGTTTAGTTTGTACTAAACATATAATTCTTATGGTGAACTTATGAATGCGGAATTGATACAGGCAAGAGAACATTTTATTCAAGGGATGAGTCGTATAAGTCATTTTTGGGGGTTTCCCAAAGCGATGGGGGCGATTTATGGGGCGATTTATTTATCGGCAACGGCCGTCTCCCTCGATGAACTCGTTGAACAAGTGGGCGTCAGCAAAGGGACTGTCAGCGCCAATGTCCGCACCCTGGAACGGATGGGCATGGTTCACAAGCAAATCCAGCTTGGCGACCGCAAAGATTATTATGTGGCCGAAACCGATTTTTGGAAAATCGCGCGCGGCGTCTTGCGGGAACGAGAGCAAAGTGAATTTGACCAGGCGCTGCGAACGGTAGGCGAAAGTATGGCTTTGTTAGAGGAGACAGGCGCAGATGTGGCAACGGCCGTTTTCTACCGTGAACGGATGCAGGCGATGCAAAGTTTCTTCAACAGCCTAGACAATTTAGTCGCCACGCTCATTGCCCTGGACGACCTACGCTCGAAATCAGTGCAGAAGTTGTTTGGAAGGGGCGGGGCGTAATTTGTTGCTATTTTATGCGTGATGCGTCACGCATCACGTTTGACGCAGGAGAAAATCATGTCATCATCACAAATTCACGTTGTTACCGGCGCTTTTGGCTATTCGGGAAAATATATGGCCCAGCGGCTGTTGGCTAAAGGGTACATAGTGCGCACGCTGACAAACTCGCTGCACAAGCCCAATCCTTTTGGCGAACGGGTGCAGGCATTTCCGTTTAACTTTGATCAGCCGGAAAAATTGGTTGAGTCCCTGCGTGGGGCTAAGGTGTTATATAACACGTACTGGGTGCGGTTTAATTATGGGGATTTTGGGCATGAAACGGCCGTCGCCAACACCATCACCCTCTTCAAAGCGGCCCAGGAAGCGGGCGTCGAGCGCATCGTCCACATCAGCATCACCAATCCCTCCCTGGACTCGTCCCTGGAATATTTCAACGGCAAAGCGCGCCTGGAGCAGGCGCTCATCGCATCCGGCCTTTCCTACGCCATCCTGCGCCCCACCGTCCTCTTTGGTAAAGAAGACATCCTCATCAACAACATCGCCTGGATGCTGCGCAAATTCCCCGTGTTTGGCGTGTTTGGCGACGGCCGTTACCGTCTCCAACCCATTTACGTGGACGATCTGGCGCAACTGGCGGTTGAGCAGGGCGCGAGTCGTGCGGACGTTATCATTGATGCCATCGGCCCGGCAACATTCACCTACCGCGAATTGGTCGAACAAATCGGGGCGATCATTGGCAAGAAACGGCCGATCCTCTCCCTTCCACCCAATCTCGGTTACGCGCTGTGCTGGCTCGTGGGTAAACTGGTCAACGACGTCCTCATCACCCGCCCCGAAATTGAAGGGTTGATGGCCGATCTGCTCTATGTAGACTCCCCACCCGCCGGTCAAACCAAACTAACCGATTGGGCCAGACAAAACGCTGCTTCCCTGGGCCGCCGCTACGCTAGCGAACTCGGCCGGCGTCGGTCAAATTAGCGCGCGCGATGCCTGGCAGTTTGCTGGTAATTGGTAATTGGGTAATTACCAGTTACCAATTACTTGGTTACAGCTTTTCAAACGCCAAAGTTATGAACGAACGCACCCTAATCACCAACCACCGGTAGTTCTGGCAGGGTCATTGCCAGACCAAAAACGTCGGCCAATTCAGCCGCCCGGCCTTCCGCCAGAATTTGCGCCTGCGTCGCCTTATCTAACGCCTCCCGCGCCGGGGCCAGCATTTGCTCCAACTTTGTCTCCTCCACGGCTGACAGCGGCGACCCGATTTCCTGCCGTAAGCCAGCCGCCGCGCCCACCAGGCGCAATGCCCGCTCCGGCCAGCCGCGCAGCGCCGCCAGCGCGCCCATGTCCTCCAGCACATAAGCCAGCGCCCACTTGTCCCCTAGTTCATAACTGATTGCCAGACTTTCCTGGTACAGCGCGCACGCCGTCGCCAAATCCTTTTGGGCGCGAACCACATTGCCTAAGTTATTTAGCGAATTGGCGATGTAGGATTTATCGCCTACCTCCCGTTGGAGAGCGACAGCTTCTTCCAGCCAGGCGCGGGCTTCGTCAAAATTGTCCTGATCCAGCGCCACGTTGCCCAGGTTGTTAAGCGAAACGGCAATCGCCCGCCGGTCGCCCAGTTCGCGGCGGATTTCCAGGCTTTCTTCGTGCAGGAAGCGAGCGGCGGTCGTGTTGCCCTGGTAGCGGGCGACGATGCCCAGGTTGCTCAGCAGGCTGGCGATTTGGGGTTTGTCATCCAACTGTCGCCGGATGACCAGGCTGCGCTCGTATCGCTTGCGGGCGGCCGCGAAATCCCCCTGTTGGGCGGCCAATGAGCCGGCGTAATGCAGAGTCTGCCCGACGCCGGCCGGATCGCCCAGCGCTTCAAACCCGGCTTGCGCCCGTTCCAGCCAGGTCAGCGCCTCCTCAAATTGGCCTTGTTTGCGGCGCAGTTCGCCGATGTTGGTCTGGCATAGCGCCTGGAGGTGTTGGTCGTTGAGGGTGACGGCCGTCCCCAACGCCTCGTGATATCGGGCAAACGCCTCCTCCCAACGCCCCACCAGTTCCAGCACCTGCCCCAGCTTGCGCGTGACGCCCGCCTGTTCCTGGGGGGAGAGCAGGGGCAGCGCCCGCCGGTAATAATCCATCGCCGCTTCATTGGCGTAATTCGCCTGGGCCGCTGCGCCCGCCTTGAGCAGATATTCCCGCTTTTTGGCCTCATTCTCGCTGCGTTCGTAATGATGCGCCAGCAAATCCACGTGCTGATCCAGCCGGTCGGCGTACACCCGCTCGATGTATTGCCCAATCAACTCGTGCAGCATCGCCCGGGTAGCGTAAGGCAGACTTTCATAGGCCACTTCTTGGGTGACGATATTTTTGAACAGGTAAGCCAGTTCCGGTCCTGCCGCATCCAACGGCGTTAAATCCATGCGGCTCATGACGTCCAGGTCAACCTTGATCTGCTGCTCATCGCCCAACTGCGGGTAAACGCCCCAGAGCATCGCTGCCTGGAACAAACGGCCGATGACGCTGGCGACTTTAATCGTGCTTTTCTGGCTCTCGGTCAGTTGGTCAATGCGGCTCAAAATAAGGCTGTACAAACTGGTCGGCAAATCCAACTGCGCCAACGCCAGCGCGTCGTGGGGGTCAATTTGCTTGTCGTGCAGGTAGTTCAACAGCTCTTCGATGTAAAACGGGTTGCCTTCGGCCCGCTCGGTGATGCGTTCAACCAGTTCGCGGGGGACGCTGCCGGGCGAATCGCCAAAGAACTGGGACAATTTCAGGTGGATTAGCTGGCCCGCCTCCTGCGGTGTAAATTCGGTCAGCCTGATTTCGGCGGCGTTGGGCTGCTTGATGATGTCGCGGATGGGCGCGTCTTCAGGCCCAGACTGGCGGGCGGCCATGATCAGCAGTACCGGCCGATCTATGATGGCGCGGCCAATGACGGCGACTAGCTCTTGCGACAGCGGATCGAGCCAGTGGCAATCTTCCAGCGCCAGCAGCAGAGGGGTCTTTTGCGCCTGGGCGCGCAGGCAGTCGGCCATGAGGGATTCGAGGGAGGTTTTGCGCAGTTTGGCGTCGAAGGAGCGGGTTAGATCGTTGTCGGGGAGGGGCAGGTTGACGGCCGTGCCCAACAATGGCAGGCGCGGCAGCAGCGTCGGGTCAATCTGTTGCAACTGCCCCACCAACGTGATCACCTGCGCTTCCATTGACTGGGAGGTATCCAGGCCGAAAAAGCCTTGCCAGATGTGCTGCCAGACCTGGTAGCTGGTGTGCGTGCCGTAAGATTGGCATTCGCCGCCGTAGCCGATGAATTGGCGCTCCGCCGCCATGCGGATCGCCTCGGTGACGAGCCGCGACTTGCCCAGACCGGCGTCGCCGGTGATGACGATGATCTGCCCCCGGCCCTGCGCCGCCTGGTCGAAGGCGCGCTCAATGCGGGCCAGTTCCCGCTCGCGGCCGACGATGGGCAGGGCGTACTGCGGCTCTTGCAGGCGGACGGCCGGCTGTTTTCGCCGACCGACCAGGCTGGCGACGGCGATTGGTTCGGCCTTGCCTTTGACGGTGATGGGCGGGGGCGTGTGCCAGGCGAAGGTGTCGGCCGTTCCCCGGCGGACGATCTCGCTGACCAGAATTTCGCCCGGCGCGGCGGCCTGCATCAAACGGGCCGCCAGGTTCACCTCATCGCCCAAGACGCCGTAGGTGCGCCGCATCCCGCCGCCGTAAGCGCCGGTACGCAGACGGCCCCGGCTGACGCCGATTTGGACGGTTTTGATGAACGCCAGGGATTGCGCCATTTCGTGCAGTTCTAACGCCGCCGCTGCCGCCCGAATGTCGTCATCCTCGTGGGCCAGCGGCGCGCCAAAGGCGGCGTAAAGCGAGCTGCCTTTATCGCCGATGGTCAGTTGGAGGAGGTTGCTTTCGTAGCGGGTGAGGATGGTTTGTACCCGGCGCACGAAGATGTCGAGTTTGTCCTTGGCGCTGGGGTCGGCGTCGTATTCGATGCCGCTGAAGCGCAGAAAGAGGGCGACGACCGGCCGCAGTTCGGCCAGAAATTCGCCGCGCCCGCTGTGCAGCCGGTCGTAAATGGCCGGCAGGAGCCAGGATCGGCCCAAGTTCTCGTCGAAACTGCCCACGGGCACGGCCGTCCACGGGGTTGGTTCCGCCAGTTCAGCCAGCGCCTGAACGACGCCGAACAACTGACCTGTCCGGCTGTCCTGGCGCCATTCGCCGATTTTGGCGTCGTCGCCCAGGTAATCCAGCGTGGTGGCGTCAAGGATCACTTCCCCTTTTTGGGCGTGATGTTCGGCGGCGGCCAGGCGTTCCAGGGTGGCCCCGGCCAGCACGTCAATGTATTGGATGGCGGGATTGCCGACGAGGAAGCGGCGGGCGGGGCCGGTGGCGACGGCCGTTTTCATCGCCAGTTCAACCATACTGCCGGAGGGGGCGGGGACGGCCGTAAACGGAGCCATCACCGCCTGCATCTTCAAGGCGCAGGTCGTCGCCCGCTGGCCGGTGTCCGCATCAAACCAGCAAGTGATCGCATCGCCGCTGAAGCTGATGACGCTGCCGCCAAAGCGGTGCAGCTCGGTGATGAGCGCGTCGTAAACGCTGTTCAGGTGGCGCGTCAACTCCTCCGCGCCGCGCTGGGGGCCGAGGTCGTGCAAAAGCCGTTCGGTGAGCGGCGTGAAGCCGGAAATATCGGCAAATAAAGCGGAGCCGAATGTCTGCTCCGGTAAAGTTTCGTTGCGGATCAGGGCTTGCCGTCGATCCATGGGGATGTAAGCGCTGGGTCGTTCCATCTAAACGTCCTTCACTACAATTACTATGGCTGGCTTACGATTATTGTTGTGTGAACTGCATTGGTTAACTGCGATGGCGGGTGAATTGGTCTCTTGCTGCCTCCTATGTTACGTCATGAGCGAGCGGCAAAAGGTTAACGACACAACAAGTTGGCGTGTAAAAAAGGTGAAAAATTGACCGGGGCGGGCCAGGATAATTGACCCGCCCCGTCTAGTGAATCACAGAGCTATGTTCAACCCTCCCGGAGCTTCTTGGAAACCTCCGGGAGGATGAGAATGTCTTGGCGTATGCTACCTGCGGATGGCGAATGCGTCAATGCGGTTGCCACCAAATCCGGCTTCTGAGCCATCGAAGACCATTGCAAAGGTGCAGGCCGTATCGCCGCCCAATGAATCGGGGTGGCAGACGATGACGTCGAGGGCGTCGCCGCTGACGGCGCCGGCGGTGAAGCTGGTTTGTTGGGACAGGTAAACGTCGTCTGTGGCCGGGTCCAGCCAGACGCCCCAGACGTCTTCGGTCGGAGGCCAGACGTCTGACCCGTCGAAGTACAATTCCCAGTCGCCGCTGCTGGCGTTGAGGACGATCAAGTCGTCATCCGTGCCCCGCAGACGGCCGCCGCCAGTTCGGGGGACGGTAAAGCTGGCGTTGGCGCTGACGATGAGACGGCCGTCTCCCGCAAAACTGATCGCGTCCACATCTTCGCCGCCTTTCCTCAGACCATAATCCGAGCCGTCGAAAACGAGTTCAAAACTACCATTCGTCTCCTCGCCCAGCGAAGTGGGAATGAATTGGACAATGTCGGAGTCATCCACCTTGCCCAGCCCCGGCAGCTTGACGCGCGTATTGAAACTCATCAAGATGCTGTCATCATCCATGAGGGCCAGAGCGTCTATGTCCGTGCGTTTTAGCCCCATGTCGGAGCCGTCGAAGATGAGTGACCATGCGCCGCTGCCCGTGTCGTAGGCCAGGATGTCTTCGTCGTTGTAGGCGACGTTGCCAGCGCTGCCGTATGAATTGGAACTCAAGTAAATCGTAGGCGCTGTGCCGGCCGGGGTAACGGTCAAGGAGGCGGTAGCGGTGGCGGATAGGTAGCGATCATCTTCCAGGTTTAAGGGCTGGTCGGGCAGGGGCACGACGCCGCCGAAGTAGGCGTGGACAGTGTAACTGCCTTCGGGCTGGGTCACGTCCAGGGCGGCGCGGCCGGCGTAGTCGGTGATGCGGACTGTGACCTGGGGCGTCCCGCCGCCGGTGATGATGAAGATGACGGTTTTTTCGCTTAACGGCCGTCCCCCCACGTCGGTCAAGGTGGCGGTGAAAGCGGCCGTCTCGCCGTCGGACACAGTTTGGCCGGGCGGGTCGAAGGTCAGGCTGGCGGCCTGCCGGGTGATGGTGAAGGGGGAAGATGCGGCCGAGGGTTGGTAAACGGCCGCGCCGCCAAAACCGGCCCGTAGGTCGTAGTCGCCGGGCAGGCCCAGCAAAGCCAGCGTCACCGTCGCCTCGCCGTTGGCGTCCGTCACCCCCCATCGCCGCTGCCCGCCCAGGCCAAAGACCACAAACTGGTCGGGCAGCGGCGTGCCGTTGCCCGTCAGCCGGGCGCTGACCGTCGCCGACGTGCTGTACGCGCCGGAAGTCGGCGGCGTCAGCAGCGTCAAATCCGTCGCTGCCGCGTCGGGGGCCGTGCCGTTGTCCGTTTGCGCGGTGAAGCCGCCGCCCATATTGGTGGACATGCCCACCAGCCCCACGCCGTTCACCGCCTGGACGAAGAAGCGAATATCCTCCGGCGGAGCGCCGTTGAGCGGCAAGAGGCCGCCCCAGCGGGTGGAATCGGCCGGGTCCTGCGTCAAATCGAGCGACTGCCACTGTCCGGCATACGGGCCGTTGAGCGCGGTGTACGTCACCCACACCTCCTGGATGCCCGCCGACGGATCGCCCACGACGCGGACGCCAAAACCCAGATGATCGGCGGCGGTTTGGGTGACGATATTGACGATGCTTGGCGGCGCGGCCAGCGCGGGATTGTTGCCGGAGACGGGCGATTGGGTCGTGTAAGCGCTGTAGTAGAGGCGGAAATCCATCTGGCTGAACTGGCGCAGCGTGCCGGTCAGCGAAACCGGGCCGGCCGAGCGGTATTGGGCCGGGGTAACGGCCAGGAAGGTGCGGCCGCCGCTGTTGGCCAGCGCGTCGAAGTAATTGACGCGCCAGGGGATGACCTGATAGAAGATGTTGGAGAGGAACGGCGGATGGACGCCGCGAATTTCTGTCGTGGCCGCGCCGGTGAAGGGGAGGACGTCGGCCGTATCGCTGAAGGAGCCGCCGCGGAAACCGACGCCGCGCAGTACAAACCCCGGCACGGTGACGTTGGGCATTTCCAGCGGCAAAACCGGTTCGGCCGGATTGGAGACCACGCCGTCCGCGCCGGTGAGATAGGCCGCCGTGACCGTGTTGGCCGCGCCACTCCCGTCAAAGACAGTCAGCTCTACCTGCTGCGGCGTCAGCGTGGGGTTGATGGTCACGTCGGCGAATTGCAGGCCCAGGGTCAGGCCGGGATTGCTGCCGAAACCGGATGTTGCGCCAACGATACTCCCGTCGCCGGGTTGGTCGCCCCGTCCCGCCGGTAAGTCAAAGCGCAGCATGGGCAGGCCGAAGATGGTCGCTTCCAGCAGCGCTTTTTCGTGGATAGGGCGAAGCTGGGCGGTGTCGGCCAAATAGGTCTGCTTGGCGGCGACCAGCGCCTGGCCGATGGCGACCGGGCCGGTTCCCCGGCGCAGTTCGCGGCTGAATTCCAGGTAGAGCCGTTCGCTGTACTCGATGAAATCGGTGTCGCCGTACTGGTAGCCGGTGCCGGCGATGAGCGTGGCCTGTTTTTGGGCAAACGCCTGCGCCCAATCCGGTTCGCTGGTGACGCCGGGGATGCCATGTTCGTTGACGATGTTGTAGCCGGCGTGGCAGCCGGCGCTGAAGATGAGGGCGTTGCTCATGTCTACCGGGGAGGCGGCAACTTCGGAGGCCAGCAGGCGGGTGGTGTAATCGGCGGCCAGGGCGCTGCTGGCGCTGAAGTGTCCGGCCAGGTAGATGATGTCGTGGCGGTTGGTGAAGAGGGCGTCGCGCAGGTCGTCGGCCGTCCAGGCGGCCGGGTCTTGCGGGGAGAGGTCGCGGGGGACGATGAGGGTATCGGCCGTCGCGCCCAATCCCGCTTCCAATTCGGCCGTGACGGCGTTGGCGGCGTCTTCGAGGAAGTCGTAGCCGGTGACGAGGGCCGAACTGGGCGCGCTGACAACGCCGTCGGGCGTGCTCAGGTAAGCGTCAATCACGCCGATGACGTTGGCCGGGGTTTCCACCAGCCGCCCCACGGCCAGGTCGGGCAGAGGCAGACTGTCGGCGCGGATGGAGATTTCGCGGCCGGCCCCGTACCGATCCTGGCTGAGGAAGTAGCCCAGTTTGAGGCTGGCTTGCGAAGCGGTGTTGTCTTGCACCGGCGGCACGTAGTTGCGCTCGTTGGCGAGCAGCGCCTGATCCGGGTGACGGAAGAAGGGGATGACTTCGTCGTTGCCGACGATGACGACGTATTGCAGCGGGTTGAGTTCGCGGTAGCCGTCCACGATATCTTTGACGGCCTGCGCGACCAGGTTTTTGGCGAAGGGGCAGGTGGGGAAGGCGTCGGCCTGGGCGTTGGCAGCCACAACGCGAGCGTCGCTGTTGACGTTTACGATGACGCCATTGACATCAGGCCGGGCGGCCAGCGCGTTCAGACTGGATTGCATAGCGGCCAAGTCCGCGGCGCTGCCGGGCATCCGGGCGGAGTCGGCCAGGATGATGGTGTTGTAGCCGCCAGCGGTGGGGGTGTGCGTGGACGCGGGCAGGATTGTGCCGACGCCGTTGCAAACGCCGGTGGTCAGGCTGATTTCCAGATGGAAGGGGGTGGTCAGGTTGAAAGCGCCGTTGCGGCCGCGCACCCGCACGTAGAACTCGCCGCTGTTTTCCCAGGTGTTGAGGGCAATACCTTCGCTGGTTGCGCCGTTGAAGGCGGAGACGCCGAGCAGGCTGCGCGTTTGGGCGCTGGAGAAGGCGTCGGGGCTGAAGGCGCCGGGCGAAAAGGCGTCCGGTGAGAACGCATCGGGTGAGAAGGCATCCGGTGAGAAGGCATCGGGCGAGAAGGCGTCGGGACTGAAGGCGTCGGGTGAAAAAGCATCTGGGCTGAAGGCGTCCGGTGAGAACGCATCGGGCGAGAAGGCATCCGGCGAGAAGGCGTCCGGCGAGAAGGCATCCGGTGAGAACGCATCGGGCGAGAAGGCGTCGGGGCTGAAGGCGTCGGGTGAGAAAGCATCCGGGCTGAAGGCGTCGGGGGCGAATTCAGCGCCCAGTTCGAGTAGGTCGTCGGGGGAAGCGGCCGTTAACAGGTCGTTGAACGTAGCGGCGATGTCTTTATAGACGGTCAGGTCGTAGTTTTCGGGCAGGTTGGTGAGGGTGATGATGAGGCGGCTGCCGGGCTGCACCTGGAATTTGTACCAGCGGGATTGGCCTTTCTGGTCAATCCGCTGATCGTAAGTCGCGGTTAAGACTTCCGGCGACACCTCGTCGGGAATGAGCGGCAGGGCCAGGGCGCGCGGCCAGGAATCGTTGCCGGGGCCGACTTCGCCGCAGCGGGAGAATTCGGAGGCGCTGCCGAGGGCGTCGGTGGCGGTGGCGGTGATGAATCCGCCTGCGCCCTGGCCTTCGCCTTCATAGCCGCCGAGGAGTTCGGAGAAGCTGGCGTTGCCGTTGGCGTTGGTGGTGACGGTAGCCGAACCGAGGAACAGGTCGCCTTCGCCGTAGCCGGAGGGGTCGCAGGCGGCGTTGTCGTAGAATTCGAGGGTGTAGGCGGCGTTGGGCAGGCCGTTGTAGATGCCTTCGACGAGGATGTCGAAATTTTGCCGGGTGGCGCGGATGATGACGGGGGCGTTGAGCAGGTCGTTGGGGCCGGCGTCGGGGTCGTTGACGTCGTTGGCGGTGACGCCGTCGCCGCCGAGGTCAATGCCCAGCCCGCCGTTGTCGAGGATGTCGTTGAAGGTGAGGGTGTGGAAACGGCCGTCGCTAATCCGAATGCCGTCGCCGTCGTTGTTGTAAATGCTGACCAGCGTGACCAGGTTGCCGTCGTTGCTGGTCAGGTGCAGGCCGCTGCCGGGGAAGTCGCGCAGGGTGAGGCCCTCGACGGTGCTGTTGCCCGCTTCAATGGTCAGGCCGTCGGCGGGGGCGGTCAGCGCCGCGCCGCTGATGTCGGGGTAGGAGTTGCTTTGCAGCCCGCTGATGACGACGGGGTCGGTGACGGCCGGCAGTGGGGTGAGTGGCTCAATCGTAGCCCAGAAGAGGTCGGGAATCTGGAAGCGGATGACGTCGGTTCCGCTGTTGTCGTTGCTGGCGGCGATGGCTTCGCGTAGCGAGCAATGAAATAAGGTACAAAGCCCATCGTCGAGGTCGTCTGTGACGTTGACGGTGAAGGTGGGGCCGGTCTGGGGGGAATCGCCTGCTTCGTAAGCGCCGATGTCGCAGGCAGGGCCGAAGGGGCGGGGCATCCCCCGTTGGTCGGCGGCGGGGCAGACGGCGTCGTTGGCCGCGTCTATAGCCTGGCTGCCGGGCAGCAGGGCGTGGGTGGCGGTGGGGCCGCCGTTATCTTGCAGGGGGCCGAGGACGGCCGTGAAGACGGCGGCGGCCGGAACGGTGACGTCGGTAACGTCGGTGGGACAGCCGGTACTATCGCCGGTGAGGTTGTGCCCATCGGATTGCAGGGGCCAGCCGAAGGAGGTGCGGCAGTCGGGGGTGGTGACGGCCGTGTTGCCGGCAATAATTGTATTTTCAAAATTGGCGAAGCCGAAGTTGTCAATCCCGCCGGCGTCGCTGAGCGCCTGGTTGTCGGCGATGGTGACGTTGCGTAGGGAGATGGAGGCGGTGTTGTTGTAGACGCCGCCGCCGTCGTCGTCGGCCATGTTGCCGCTGATGGCGCTGTTGGCGAGGGTGAGGCTCGTTTCGCCGCCGCTGTTCAAAATGTCGCCGCCGAAGACGTTGACGGCGAAGGTGATGCCGGTTCCGGCCAGGTTGTTGGTGATGGCTGATGCGGTGATGTCGCCGCTGCCGCCATTATTGAGGATGCCACCGCCGCCGAGGACGGCCGTGTTGCTGTCAACGGTCATGTTGTGCAGGGTGAGGGAACCGTTGAAATTGTAAATGCCGCCGCCGCGACCGCTGGCGTCATTGTTGCTGATGGCGCTGTTTTGAGCGACGAGGGCCGAACTGAAGCCGTCCACGTAAATGCCGCCGCCGTCGTTGCCGGCCAGATTGTTTACGACCTGACTGTTTTGTAAAGTGAGGGTTCCGGTGTTCAGGTAGACGCCGCCGCCAAGTCCTGGCGCGAAATCAGGAAATTCGTTGGCGGTGTTGCCGCTGACGATCGTGTTAATCAGCGTCAGGTCCGCTTCGGCCACGAATAGACCGCCGCCCTCGCCGAAGGCAGAACCGCCGGTGATGGTGACGTCCTGGATGGTTGTGGCCGCCTGAATGTTAAAAACGCGGTCGCCCAAATCGCTGGCGTCAATGACTGTGGCTGCGGCGTTGACGCCGGCGATGGTTAACGCATCCCACACGGCCAGCGGGCCGGAGTCGGGCGATTCATCGGCAAGCAAGAGCGCGTAGGTTCCGGTTTCCAAAATAATGGCGTCGGGGCCGCTGCCGGCCGCGCAGTCGCCGGCAGTTGTGTCGCTGTCACTGTTGGCGTTAATGATGGCTTCGCGCAAAGTGCAGTTGCCATCGCCGGGAATCACCGTGTCGTCAAAACTATTAACTGTGATACCTACGGCCGCCGCTGGCGAAGCGGCTGAAAGGAATATTAGAATGCTCAGGCATAAAAATGATATGCGCAGCAAATTAACAGCTTGATGATTAACCGTTATTTCCTTTGTAATTGAACAAATGGATTGATTTACAGAATATCGTATAGTCATATCACCCTTCCACACACTATGAAGAAACAAATACGCCTTCTACACGTACTGAGTCTTCGCTACCAATAATTTATATTTCGTAAAAGGTGGACTGGTACTGCACGTCCAGCATCTACATGCCTGGTGCGATTTTGAGAAGATATGCAAGCAGGCAAAGTGTCAACACATGCTGCAAATCTGTGGGTTTATGGTCACGGCCGCTTAAGCGGTTTAGACAATATTTAGATAAGGATGGGCGCAGCGCCATGGGGGAAGATGTTTGTAGGAATGATGGCGTCACCTGGGAACTATTCTTCCACTACCCAAAATAGCAAGCGAATCTTACGCACAATATTAAGTCAGATTGAATGAGTGTGAGGTGACAATCCCGTGAAAATCGAGTTGTCTTAGGGACTTCTCTTTACATTGGCAATGATTTTGGTATAATCTGCGCCCATTTTATGGGAACATGTTTGGAAAGATGCCGCTGATTACAGCGGTTTTTCCCTTATAAAAGGGTGAGTGATGAATACTATAAATTTATTGAAGCCTCATTTGTTAACGACTAATGGATTGAAAAAGCTAACCGAGGAATTGGAAAGATTGAAGACGGTTGGCCGGGAAGAAGTGGCAGATCGTTTGCACCGCGCTTTTGAAGACGGGCAGGATGCGGATTTTGTAGATAATGCCGAATTGGAAGCCGCTCGGAATGCCCAATCCTTTTTGGAGGGACGCATTCAGGAGTTGGAAGGAATCCTGAAAAATTATCAGATCATTGATGATAATGGCGATCCCCATGATTATGTGCGTGTTGGCGATTGGGTGACAGTTTCTGAAGAAGGGGTTGATGAGACCGAACGGTATCATTTAGTGGGGCCGGCTGAAGCCGATCCGGTAGAAGGGCGCATTTCCAATGAAAGCCCTCTAGGACAGGCGCTGCTGGGCGCTAAGGTAGGGGATGAGGTGCGTGTTAAAGCGCCTAACGGTATCATTGAGTTTCGGGTGGTTAAGATTGGGTAGTATCTGGTGAAGGTAGCGCTATAAATTTTACAGCCCGTGCCCAGCGCGGGCTTTTTGTTGACGTAGTGATGAAGTGAGGCAATCATGGCTTGGGAACCAACGCCGTTAGAAGAGCAACGATTATCAAAATTAGCGCGGCTGGAAGAGGCGGGTATCCCCCCGTATCCATTGCGCGTGGAACGTACGCACACAACAGCCGAAGCAATAACTGCTTTTGCGGACTCGGCTGAGGTGATGGCAACTATTTGCGGCCGCCTTGTGAGTATGCGTGACATGGGTAAAACGGTGTTTGCCCATGTGGAAGATGGACACGGCCGTATCCAATTCTTCTTACGCCGCGAGGAGATTGGTGAAGAGTCTCACCGTATTTTTAAGAAACTGTTGGACCTGGGTGATTTTGTCCAGGCCAGCGGTTCCCTGTTCCAGACCCGTACCGGCGAAACTAGCCTACGGGTTAAGGAGTGGAAGTTATTGAGTAAAGCTGTCAGCCCGCTGCCGGTAGTGAAGGAGCAGGAGGTAGATGGCGAGATTGTACGTTACAGCGCTTTTGCCGATGTGGAGGAACGTTTCCGCCAGCGCTATGCTGACCTGGCTGTTAACCCTGAAGTGCGGGAGGTGTTTCGTACACGAGCCAGGCTCATCAGCGCTTTACGCCGTTTTTTTGACGACTATGATTTCCTGGAGGTAGAAACGCCGATTTTGCAGCCTTTGTATGGCGGGGCGGCGGCACGGCCGTTTACCACCTATCACAATCAACTCAAGCAAGACCTATACCTGCGTATTTCCTTTGAGTTGTACCTGAAGCGTCTGTTAGTTGGCGGCATTGAGCGCGTTTATGAAATCGGCCGTGATTTTCGCAATGAAGGCGTCAGCTATAAACATAACCCTGAGTTCACCCAGCTTGAATTTTACGCCGCTTATTGGGATTACAACGATGTGGCCGAATTTACGGAACAAATGATTGCTTATGCCGCCCAGGAGGTGTTGGGGACTCAGACGATCACTTATCAAGGACATGAAATTGATTTATCGCCCCCCTGGCAGCGCTTGTCCTTGCGTGACGGCATCAAAAAATATACCGGGCTTGATTACATGGATTACCCGGATGGCCCTAGTCTGGCTGCCGCCATTCGGGAGATGGGCGGGCAAGCGCCGGTAGGCGCCAGTTGGGGACAGCTTATTGATGGCTTGTTAGGCGATTACGTTGAGCCAAACTTGATCCAGCCGACTTTTGTAATGCAGTATCCACGCGACATTTCGCCATTGGCCAAGCGGCTGCCCAATGACCCGCTGCATGTGGAACGGTTTGAATATTTTATTGCCGGGTTGGAAATGGGGAATGCATTCACGGAGCTGAATGACCCGATTGACCAGCAGCAGCGGTTTGAAGATTTACAGCAGTTGTACAGTAAGGAAGATGACGAGTTAAACCCGATTGATGAGGATTATCTGCGGGCGATGCGCTACGGGATGCCGCCCAACGGCGGCTTTGGCACAGGGGTTGATCGGCTGGCGATGTTGTTTTCGGATAAGTCTACGATTCGTGAGGTTCTACTCTTTCCCCATTTGCGGGAAAGAGGGGCGTAAAACAGAAGTGCAGAAACGGCCGTTGTATCCCCACAACGGCCGTTTTTTTCAAACAGATTCAACTAATTTCTCTTCCGGCATCTTTTCCGCCAGTAATGTCGGGACACGTCCTCGCGTCAGCAAACCCACACCAAACAAAATTAATACGGCTGCGCCCACAACACTTACCCAGCCAGAGAGGATGAAGCTCATCATGCTGAACAGAACGGCAGCGCTGGCGACTAAAATCGTCCCAGCCCGCAGCAGTCCCGGCCGTTTCCCGGCGCTGGCGACTAGCAAAGCCAGCCCCACTGCCAGCGGTTCCGCCGTCCACAAGATGGCCCATAAATCCCACAAGCCGGTTATGGCGCAAAACTGGAAAATCAGCCCGTTAACGCCGATGATGATGGCCGGGATCATGAACCAGATGTTGCGCATGAAAACGGCCGTTAAGAAAAATCCGGCTGCCAATCCCAGGATAACCATCGGCCACAGCCATTCCCAAATGCCCCAGCTATGAAACAGGCTGCCCCACAGCAGCAGGGCGCTGACTATCAAAATGGGCATACCGGGAATGAACAGCGCTTTCAACCCGCGTTTATGGTGAAAGATAAACGGGGCAGCCATCAATGAGAGACCAACCGCGCTCAAAATCAGGGGCCAAAGCCGCCACAACCCGTATTCCCAGCCCAACAGGGGTAAGATTGTCGTGTGCAGCAGCGCCAGACCGCCCAATGTAATTAAAAGCATCCCGATTGTATTTGCCGCTCTTTTTTCCATGATTTTCACGCTCCTTTTCGAAAGTTCTCTTACCAGGAGTTTAAAGAAACGGCCGTTTCCCTGCCTAACTGTTAGCTAACTATTGACTATCAAATTATCGTTCAGGGGGAAAAAGCGTGGTGAACATCTTATCTTACTGTACCAGAGCGAGGAAGAATAAAATGACAGCCCCAATAATCGCCACCCGACGGAACCGTTTGCCCAGCCGGGCGCTCACCTGCCGGGACTCATTACGCGGCGACGCTTTGTTAATCGTGAGCCAGATCACGCCCAGGACAATAAAAACTTGCAGCGGCCAGAGAAATGCCCAATCATCCCAGTTTCCGGAGAGGGTGTAATAGGTCATCAGCGCCGCCTCGCCTAGCAGCAGGCCGGCCGGGATAAACAGCCAGATGCCCCGGCTGACTGTCATAACATGAAAGACAACGGCCGCTGTCATGTACAATATCACTGGCCAGCCCCGCATAAAAAACTGCCCTGGCCCGCTGCGCCCGGAAAACATAATGATTAACAGAGTCGCCGCAAACATGAATCCAAAACCGTTCAAATAGGCGCGGCCCACCAGGCCACGTGTCCGTTTATCAGCCGCCGCCGCGTCTTGTGTTTCCGTTACAACCTGGGCTACCAACGGTGGTTCGGCCGCTTTTAAGGCGGCTAACTCTGGGGCGATATCTTCCTGGCGGTTAGCGGCCGTATCTTCGGCGGCAAACGATACGTCTCCCAACCTGGCCCGCGCCGTACCGGAAAAAACGGCTACCGATTCAGCGGGAGCGGCCGTTGTGGAAAAGGAGAGGGGTAAGGATATGCGCGCGGGTAAATCAACCTCCGCCTCAGCCGCTGCCTGTTTTAATGCCGCCGCCATCTCGGCCGCCGATTGGAAACGGCCGTCCGACTCCTTCGCCAGAGCCTTCAACACAATCCGCTCAAACGGTTCAGGAATATCGGCATTAACCGCGCGGGGCAGGGGGAGCGGGTCGTTCACATGTTTTAACAAGATAGCCAGCGGCGTATCGGCATGGTAAGGTGGGTTGCGCGTCAACATCTCGTAAAACACAATCCCCAGCGAGTATAAGTCACTGCGAACATCACTGATCCCTTTCAGCCCTTGTTCCGGGGCCATGTAATTCAACGTCCCCAGCAGCGCCCCCGACACAGTATGCCGCGTCCCGCCTACAATCTGGGCAATGCCAAAATCGGCCAGCACGGCCTGCCCGCGCCGGGTGAGTAAGATATTGGCCGGTTTGATGTCACGGTGAATCATTCCGGCTTGATGGGCATAGGCCAATCCGTCCAACACATCCAGTAAAATGCGTGCTATTTCACCCCAGGACATTTGCTCATCCCGCACCCGGTAATCATTCAAACGGGTGTGCAGCGTGTCCCCGTCCAGCAGTTCCATGACCATGAAGTAAATATCGTCATCCACATCAAAATCATGCACCTGGATGATATTGGGATGGCGCAGCGCGGCCACGGCTTGCGCTTCCTGCCGGAAACGGGCGAGAAAAGCGCCATCTTCCACCAGGTCGGAGCGCAGCACTTTGACGGCAACGTAGCGGTCTAACTGGGGATGGTAGCCGCGATATACGCGGGCCATCCCGCCGCTGCCCAGCGGCTCTAAAATGCGATATTTTCCCAGAGTTTGCCCTTCTAATGATGTACGCGCCATGCTGCTGGTCCCCTTCTTCCCGAAAACGCATTAACCTCCAACCAGGTGTATGAACAGTTTCCGGGAAGATGAAGTTTTGTAAGGTATTAAGGTTCTTGTCTTGTATACAAGAATTTTTCGACGCGAATCACACGAATTAGGATGGTCTTGATTCGTGTGATTCGTGTCGAAATCTTCTCTGATTTGTCCAGGTTAGGATGATAGTAGGACAAAACGGCCGTTTCTGCCTATCTACCGCCTAACAACCGGCTACCAAAAGAGGATGATTTAGGCGCTTTGGATGAGTTTGTATCCCCGCCCGCGCACGGTGAGGAGAAGCTGTGGTTTGGCGGCGTCCGGTTCTAGTTTTGTCCGCAGGCGGCGCACCAGGTTTTCGATCTGGTAATCATAGACGCCGTCCTGGTATTCGGGCCAAACGGCCGTTCCAATGGCATCCTTGGAACAGACCAGCCCCCGGCGCGAATGGAGGAAAACCAGCAGTTCAAACTCCTTCGGGGACAGTTCCACCAACTGCCGGTTGACGCGAGCGATGCCCGCGGGCGCATCCAACTCCAGTTCCGGCAAAACGGTGTCCTGGTAAGTCACATCCGGGTCATGGAACACAAACAACACATCACCGATTTTGATATGATCGCCATCCCGCAACTGCGCCGGCTCCAAAATCCGTTCGCCGTTGAGGAATGTGCCGTTGGCGCTGCCCAAATCCTCCAAAATGACCCGCCACCCCTGGCGGCGCACACAGGCGTGCTCCCGCGAGACCCGTTTGCTGCTGACAACAATGTCATTTTCCACCGCCCGGCCAATCGTGGAGACCGCGCCGGACAAGGCGTGGGCGCGTCCCGTCGGGTCGGTCAGTTTGGGGGTCTGCTTGCCGCTCATAGTAGAAAACCTCGGCGTCAAGACTACGCAGATTCATGGCTTCTGTCAACTAAATCTTTGCGCTTAAAAGATTGACATCATTGCCTACTCGGCTGTGCATCCAGGCCGCTAAACCGCGCATCCTCCCGGAGGTTCTGAACCTCCGGGAGGATGCGCCAAACTACGCCCTCTCAACCGTAATCGCCTGCCGGTGAATTTGGTAATTCCCCGACTTGTCTAACACTTGCGCCACAAACTTCTCCGGCACATCTACCCAGGTTTGCTGCTGCTGGATACGAATCGCGCCAATGGAGCGGCCGGGGATATCGGCATGGAAGGCAATCGTGCCTACAACGTCATTGGGCCGGACGCCTTGCGCTTTGCCGGCGCTGAGCTGCAGCCGCACCATTCCTTTTTCATGGGAGTGTTGGGAACGGAAACGGCCGTTCCCCTTGCCTCGCCGTCCATTCCTTGATTTCCTTTCTCGCGGATTTTCGGCCCTGGCCTCATGGATGCGCGGAATCGGCCGCTGCTTCTCCTCGGCGCGGGCCAGTTTCGAAGCTACCGCGGCGATCTCCAGCGGGTCATGTCCGGTCTCTACCAGTTGGCCTACCATCTCCCGCTCGCGGGCGCAGCGCCCCCGATTCAACCAGACCGCCATCTTTTCCAACAATTGTCCTTCCCGCCGCGCCTGAATAGCGTCAATCGTCGGCAAAGCGGCCGGGGCGATCGGCTGCCCCGCATACTTCTCGATCCGGCGCAGGCGCCAATGTTCTTTAGGCGTGATCAGGGAAATGGCAATCCCCGTCTTCCCGGCCCGGCCTGTGCGCCCAATGCGATGCACATAAATCTCCGGGTCTTGCGGTAAATCAAAGTTAAACACGTGCGAAATATCGTCAATATCCAACCCGCGCGCGGCTACATCCGTCGCCACCAGCACCTTGATTTGATTGTTGCGGAAACGATTCAAGACCCGCTCCCGCGCATCTTGGCTTAAATCGCCGTTCAACGCTTAGGCCGGGAAACCGCGCACCGTTAATTCATTGGCTAACTCGCCCGTTCCCAGGCGCGTGCGGGCAAAAATCAAGGCCGACGTCATTTCCTCCACCTCAAACAGGCGCGTCAGCGCGGCCAGCTTGTCGCCGGCATGAACCAGATAGTAACGCTGTTCGATGGCAGCCACTGTTAGCTGCTTGCGGGCAATGGTGATAGATTGCGGATCGCGCATATACTTGTCGGCCAGACGGCGAATGGCCGATGGCAAGGTAGCCGAAAAGAGGGCTGTCTGCCGTTCGCCCGGCGTTTGTTCGAGGATGGTCTCGATATCTTCTACGAAGCCCATGCTGAGCATTTCGTCGGCTTCGTCCAGGACGACGGTTTGTATATGGCTCAGATCGAGCGCTTTTCGCTTGATGAGGTCGAGCATCCGGCCTGGCGTGCCCACGACGATATCAACTCCTTTTCTGAGGCGGCTGATTTGACGGCCGTATGGCTGCCCGCCGTAGATGGATAGGACGCGAATTTGACGATAACGGCCGTATTCATAAATCGCCTTCGATACTTGCAGCGCTAATTCTCGCGTGGGGGCTATGATCAGCGCCTGCACAGGCCCTAAACCCGGTTCGATTGTTTGTAAGATGGGGAGAGCAAAAGCGGCCGTTTTTCCCGTTCCCGTCTGCGCCTGGCCCAGCACGTCGCTGCCGGCCAGCATTAAAGGAATCATCGCCGATTGGATCGGGGTTGGCTCCGTATAGCCAAGTTCAGTTACAGCCTGCATCAACTGCGGATGCAGGTTTAATTGGGTAAATTCAGTTGTCATGTCACTCCTACTTATTCTTCTTGATGAGTCCACAGCGCGGCATGGCCCTCGCGGGCCATGCCCCCATTTCCTGCTAACAGCAGACTCATCATGTAAGTGGAGCCTTACCGTTGCAACAAAAATGTCTTGCCAACATGAGCAAGACATCTTGGAATCAAATCTAATTTTGCTGAAAAATGGAATCCTTATGAGGATAACCGGGCGGCAGTATAACACATCATTCATCCTGCGCCTAGTCACGGCCGGATGAAATACAGGGCGATTGCATATTCCAGATTTCTGCCACGAATTTCACGAATTTCACGAATAAAAACCATCTAAATTCGTGTAATTGGTGAAATTCGTGGCGAAAAAAAGGAAAACCAGCAAGTATGCAATTACCCTGAGATGAAATATAAATAACGGGTAAACTTATCAGCGTCACCCCATAATGTGACAATCAAATACCGGCGTAACGAAAGAATCATATCAGAGTTTTAGATGTTAGCGACTTTGGTAAAAGCGCATGAACAAAAAAGAGAAACCTATGAACAATTATAAAATCATCGTCAACCCAACTTCCGGTAGAGGCAATGGAGAACGTATCATTCCTCAATTATCCCAATTCTTACAGTCACATGGCTTGAGTTTTGACCTGGCGCGAACGGAACGGCCGTTACACGCTCTGGAATTAGCCCGTCAGGCAGCCGAAGATGGTTACAATGTTGTCGTCGCTGTCGGCGGCGACGGCACGGCTAATGAAGTGTTAAATGGACTCATGCAGGCCAAACGAAATGGGGTGGCCGATCATGTCGCTATGAGCGTACTTTCGGCCGGGCGGGGCAATGATTTTGCCCACGGCGTGGGAATGCCTGATGATTTGGAAACGAGCTGCCGCATCCTGGCCGACGACTACCGGCAAACGATTGATGTCGGCCGCGTCACCGGCGGACTGTTCCCGGACGGCCGTTACTTTGGCAACAGCGTTGGCATTGGCTTTGACGCCGTGGTTGGCTTTGAAGCGCTAAAAATGACCCGGCTGACCGGCTTTGTTTCTTACGTCGTTGCCGCGCTGAAGACGATCTTTCTCTACTACCATGCCCCTTTGGTGCGGATTGCCTATGACGGGCAGGAGATGACGATGAACGCGCTGATGGTTTCGGTGATGAACGGCCGCCGCCAGGGCGGGTTGTTCATAATGGCTCCTGACGCCGACATGAGCGACGGGCTTTTTGATTTGTGCATTGCCGACCAGGTAAGCCGCCTCCGCATTTTTACGCTCATTCCCCGCTTCTTCAACGGTTCCCAATTCACCCAGCCAGAGATCAAGTCGGGGCAAACGAGACAGTTGGCAGTAACGGCCGTGCAAGGCGCCCTCCCGGCACATTGCGACGGCTAAACGCTTTGCAGCGATGGCACAGAACTCATTTTGGAACTATTACCGCGCCAACTCGATGTTATTTGCCCACACCTTGAGACATCTGCATGACGCCAACAGCCCGATTGGTCAATTTTACCTTCAAACGAATTCTCCGCATTTTATGCCGGATTGATACGTCCCAATTGGCGCAGATTCCGGCCGAAGGGCCGCTGATTTTGGCTGTTAATCACATCAATTTCATTGAAGTGCCCATTCTCTACACACACCTAATGCCTCGGCCTGTCACCGGCTTTGTTAAGTCAGATAATTGGGAGAATGTTTTTTCACGCTGGCTGTTTGAGTTGTGGCAGGCAATTCCCCTGCATCGAGGGCAGGCGGATATGGCGGCGATTCGCGCCGGTTTGGCGGCGCTGGAGCAGGGCCACATGCTGGCGATTGCCCCGGAAGGGACGCGCACGGGAGACGGCCGTTTACGGCAAGGTCATCCCGGTATCGCTGTCATGGCCCTCAAAAGCGGAGCGCCTATCCTGCCGATCGCTTATTGGGGCGGCGAGAAATTTTTGGACAACTTTCCCCGGCTGCGGCGGACGGATTTTTACATTGGAGTGGGACGGCCGTTTACGCTCAACGCCGGAGGCGCCCGTGTGAATAAACAAATCCGTCAGCAAATGACTGACGAGATCATGTTCCAAATTGCCAGACTGCTGCCGCCAGAATACCGGGGGTACTATGCCGATTCATCGGCCGTAACCGAGACTTATTTGCAATTTTCGTCTTTCTAGCGAGCCGTGTTCCGTATTCCGTGTTCCGTCAGAACGGATTACGGAACACGGACGACCAAATCGCTAAGTTAATTACGAACGCCGCCTTTCGTTGCCAATACTTCTGCTTATACTTGCCAAACCGCGCCACCCTGCTAATATCAAATTCAGTTGCAGTGTTTTAGATGAGCAGGGGAACAGTCGCATGAGCAACGATTCGCAAAAACATGCTTCGGAAAGCCCGTGGCTGGCGGCGCGGCGCTGTTTGGCTATTCTTAACCGCTTGCTGCAAGGGCCAGCGAAGAAGGAGGCGTTGTTGGCGGCCGTTTACGCCGCCGAAGGCGCGGATGCGTACGGCGGCAAAACGGGCAAGTTGTTAGATAAACGATTTGGGGAGGATAAGAAACGGCTGCGGGAGCGTTTGGGCGTTGATGTTCGGTATGATAAAGGGGCAGGGGGGTATGTGATTGCAGGGTGGGAACGGCCGTTACTCAACCTTCCCGACGCCGACATTGAAACCCTTGCTTTCCTGGCCGACACTTTCCAGCCGGACAGCCCCCACGTTCAGGAAGTTCACCAACTGATTGACCGGCTCATCGGCTGGATGCCAACCAAGCGGCAAAAGCTGTTCCGGCAGCAGGCAGGTCAACTGCCCACGCCTGAGTTACGCTTGCGTGATAAAGAGGAGATTACGCCGGACGTATGGGAGACGGTTCTGGAAGCAGTCAATGCCCGGCAGGAAATTATGTTTGACTATCTCTCCAGCAGTCACAGCGACCAACTGCCGCGCCAGCATCACGTCCAGCCCTGGGAGCTGCGTTTTACAGAACGCGGGCATTACCAGCTACAAGGTTTTTGTCTGTTTAATGATGGCCCCAACGGCGCCTGGTATCCAAGCCGGTATTTCAACTACCGCCTGAGCCGGATGCGGGATGTGGAGATATTGCCGCGCAAGCTGCCGGGGGTAAGACCTGGAGGACGGCCGTATCTCGTCATTTTTGAACTCTCCCCGGCCATTGCCCGTTTTGGCGTCAGCCAGCGCAGTGAGTTGATTGGCGAGCCGGTCGTTTTGGAGATGGATGAAGGCTGGGTGCGGGTGGAAGGGACAACCCATGACATTTTCTATCTGGCGCGGAATTTGCTTTATTACGGGCCGAACTGCCATGTGCTGGGCGGCCCGGAACTGCTGCGAGAGATGCGGGGATTGGCGGCCGGGTTGGCGGAGGTTTATCAATAATCGCTGAGGCGAAAATCATCAAACAGAATGAGCTTATCACCATTGACACGGAATACACTGGTCAAAATGCAAATATTAAAGGCACGATATTACGTCACGCCAGGAAAGCTGGCTTCAAATTACAGAAAGGGAGGATTCACTTTGCCCAAATCGGTAGATCATCCGGCGCCCATGAGTTGGCATACCATGTGCAGCAACGCAAAGCTCAAGCAGACTCTCGTATAAAATTGGAGGATTTTCTGGAATTATTATAGAAAGCAAAAAGGCTTGGGGGGGCTTTCGCCGCACTACCTGTCCCGCTTCCCCGGAGTGGTTACCGGGGGGGAGAACGCAGGTCACCAAGCCTATTGGACAACAAGCGGCGGGCTTGTTATCTACTGAATAGTATACAAATTTTTGCGTTGAATATCAATCTTTGACAGAAACTGCCACAATTTTGCTGCGAGAGCCTAAAAATACCCCACATCGGTGGGGGTAGGGGCGTGATAAGATAAATACAAAGTGCATTCTCCGAGCAAATTGGCGGGAGGAGAGTGAAAAAGGGTAGGGGCATGACGGCCGTCATGCCCCTACCAAGTGCAGAACAGGAAGGATTTATGGATACAAATATCGCTTTACTAATTGGCAAAAAAGAGAAAACAATCTTGAGCCATTATCTAGAACAGGTAGCTAACAAAAGTTTGCTGCAATATCGCAGCGCCAGCCATTTACAATGGGGGAAAAAGCAGGG
Organism: Chloroflexota bacterium; assembly: GCA_024275635.1. Classification (GTDB taxonomy): domain Bacteria; phylum Chloroflexota; class Anaerolineae; order Promineifilales; family Promineifilaceae; genus JACKCC01. The sequence goes on from JAJRYT010000226.1 coordinate 37,560, forward strand.
GGAAAGTTTATACACCCACATTCTCAACGGCATTTTTATCCTCGACAGCTTGCGTGGCCTGCTGAAACTGTCAGACATTGAGATGAAAGTGTTATTTACTGCCTACACCGTGCATGACATCAACAAATTTGAAGGGCAGGACGGTTCTTTCAACAAGTTGGCAACGCCAGAACATATCGCCGAAGAGATTGAACGGCTGGATTTGCCCGCATTCTTTCCTGCGTGGCATGATTATCTGGAGGATGCAGCGGGATTGGTACGTAGTCACGGCCGTTCCACCCACACTGCCGGCGAAATGATGATGCTGCAAAGGGGGCCGCGTTACCGGCTGGGGCGCGAGCGCATTTTAGCCCTGCGCTACCTGATGAAAGCGACCGACACCCTCGACCTTTCCCACACGCTGGACGACCGCAAGCACAAAGGGGACTTTTTAGACGACCTCAACACCTACCTGTCGGAAAGCGGGCTGCCTGTGCAATACGAATTCATCACCCACCGGTTGACGGAAACGCGGGGGCTGCTCAGTAATGTGCTGCACAACGCCATTGCCGCCCATTTGCAAAAGCAGCACGGCCTGACCCCGCTTCTTTTTTACCCTGACGGTATTGCCTATTTATCAGAGCGGGCGCAGCGGCCGATTTTGACGATTGCCGACCAAAGAGCGGCGGCGCAAATCGCGGCAGCGACGATCAAAGGCTTTTCCCAGGCCAAGTTCCGCGACTTTATCAAGGCGGGCAATCAGGGCGTGAAGGTGGGCGAGGCGTGTCTGGATATGGGTATCCCCTTTGCCGGGCCAAAAAGTATTTGGGGCGAAATTTACAACATCATTCAGCGCAAGTCGTGGAATACGGAGACGATGGAGGCGAAAGCGCGGGAGCGTACCGAGCGGCATTTTGAAAAGCAGGCGGCGCTTTACCCGGACACGGCCATTTCCATCCGCGCCGCCCTGGATAATCCTGCCCCCCTCATCCCCACCGCCGACATGCTGCTGCGAAAAGGGGAGTTGGTGCGCTCCTACTACATTTTCCTCAACAAGTATTTCAAACAATCGTTTGACGATGTGTGGACGCATTTATACGAACTGCTAGAAGTGGCAGAGGAGGAACGGCCGTTTTACGCCTACTTTGACGCCAACTACGACCGCTCTTACGTGCTGGGCGGCCGTCTTGATTTAAGCGAAGAGGAGATTGTGGCACGTATCGCCGCCGATGGTACGGAAGTGATGGCTGCCAGAGACGACAGCGACCCCAACATTCCCCTTTTGCAGGCGTACCTGGAACGCACCTGCATTTTTAGCGTCGGCGGACAGCCGCGCATTGATTTTCAGGCGCATTTGCAGCAGTATGTGACCGCGCAACACAAACAATGTATCAATTGCAGCAGCCCATTTTCAACCAGCGAATGGATGGCGGGGGACGTGCGCGGCGACATTACGGTGCAGGTCTTTTCTAACCGGCGGCGCGGCGGCACAGGCGCGCCCAAAAAGCATGTCTGCGACATCTGCCAACTGCAATTTTTGCTGGAAAAGCTGAACTATCCGGCGGTGCGCGGCGAGCAGCTGCGATATTTACATTTGTTCCCGTACTCGTTTATGACACGGCCGTTTATCGAAGCCCTCCGCGCCACCTTCCACGAACTCATCGAAAGCAACGAAGCGATTACCGCCCTGAACATGAACGCGCCCCAGGCGTTGGCGCAATGGATTGAGGAAAGTGAGCAAAAACCGAATTTCC
>JAJRYT010000026.1 GCA_024275635.1 Chloroflexota bacterium
AATTCATCATTACGGTTGAAAGTCGCCGCGAAACAACCCAATGCGGCATATGCAAAAAAGAAATTGCTTGCACCTATGGTCATGGGCAAGCAGCGCGCTTGCGCCATTTACCCATACTGGGGCAAGAAACCTACATTACCACTCAGCCACGGCGAGCACAATGTCCGAAAGGAAGTTGTCCAGGGCATGCACTGGGTATTGCGCCATAACCATGACAATCTTAATGATAATGATAAGGTGCGTTTGCGCTTGCTTTTCCAATATTCGCCTCTCTTGCACCAGGCTTACACCTTGCGTGAAGAGTTAACAGCCATCTTCAATATGGACCTGGGCTTAACTGAAGGACGGCGTCGTTTGGAAAATACGAGACGTTCTTATGGTCTCAAGCGGGTTGATAGCCTGTTTCGCCGCCTGTGGCTTGATCTAAATGGGTATCGGTACTTCATTGCCTGACCCCATATATGCGGTCAACCCCATGAGATCCCAAAGAGCCAAAAATCAGTAATCGGTTAGTATCAAAATTCGATACTATAAACCGATTACTGATTACCAATTACCAATTACCAATTACCAATTGCTAATTAATTCCTGCGCTTAATCACCACTGGCGGTACGGGCCTGAATAAAAGTCAACAGCGTCTTCTCCTGGTGCTGGAGCGTTCGGATGATGACCGTTAAAGCTACTGTAATCGCCGTGAAGACGAAAGACATGCCCGTAAACTTCAGGAGGTTAATCCAGGGTAAGCTGGCCTTAATCGTTCCCAGTTGATTTAGCAATGCCGATCCCGGTTGGGCCGGATTTAGCTCAGTGGCAATGGAATGATTCCAGTAAGAAGCTACTGTCCCATTCAATCCCAGACCCCAAATCAGCGCAGCGATGAGCAGCATCCAGCCCATCATCATCAACATCGGGAACATACGAGCCGAACGCGGCTTTTCTGGTGTGCCCGGGTTTAACTTTGTCGGCCAGGTAGACATCACATCCGTTCCCAAATCACGCAAGGTTGTGGCAATGAGGCCCAGCGCCATGGTAATCGAGCCGAGTAAAATACCCAGTCCCAGGAACTTGAATGGCGGAATCCACGTGGGAGCCAGATGCCGGGCGACGTTGGCTGCGGCGAGGGCTGAACCGGCCCCGGCGGCTTCGCGGGTTGCCTTGTCGGCGGAGAAGAATATGGCATTGGCGCTGGCGCCTACAGTTGCCTGCCAGAAGGCGATAAGTACGATGATAATCCCGATAACGGCGAACATTTTGTACCGTTTCATCATTGTGTTTTGCATTTTTTCCATCATGATAATTACTCCTTGTTTAGCTAGAGGCGCGAGCTAGAGCAAGAGGGGAAACAATAAGTTGTCCTCTGTCTATCTCGGCCACAATATGCTTGTCTAGTCGGCCGCAGCCAGGCCGGGCGCGATGTCGGCGGGTAAGTTTTCCACAACCTGGGGGATGGTGTCCTGCTGATAGCGCAGGGCGAAGATGATGGTGGAAAGGCCGTTGATGATGCCCAGGAAGAAGAAGGCGACGCCAACAAATTTGAATGCTTCCAGCCAGGCTTCAGAAGCGTGAACGCGGGCTAAACCGGCCAACAGGGATGACCCGGCAGCCGCGGCGTCAATCGTCTTGATAGTGTTGCTGAATACGGCCGTTGCCGTTCCCGCCACACTAAGCGAGACAATAAAGCCAATAATGATGGTTAACATACCTATCATCATGAACATCCGCATATACAAAACCGTGCGGGGCCGGGGTGGAACGGCAAAACGAGCCTGTTCCGGTACACTGGCCATCACTTCCTTGCCTAGATTCTCCAACCTGGTGGCAATGACGCCTAACGCCATTGTAATGCCGGCCAAAACCATGGCGACACCGAGGAATTTGAAATAGGGAAGCCAGACAGTGGTGCTTTCGATGCCGGCCCGCACCTGTGCCCACTGTGAGCTGGTATCGCGTGTGATTTTATCTGCGGCGAAATATTGCGCCGCATTTCCGGCGTTGACAGCGCCGATAATGAAGGCGGCCATAACTATCATAAATCCCATGGCGATAAACAGCGGGAATCGTTTCATCATTTTCTGCAGCATTTGTTCCATTTGTATACTCCTAAATAACTAACATTAGCGATTTAGCAAATCGCTTTATTTCATCAACGGCAGCGCTTTTATGAGAACGTCAGTGCGACGATCCAGGATGTCGGGGATGGCGGCGAATCCGAGGGCAATACCTACCATGAAGGAGGTCACGCCCAAGATAGTGAGCGGCAGCAGCAGCTTGGGCCACCAGGCCAGGGTGGTCAGATTGCCCAGCAGCGCCGAGCCGACTTCGGCCGCATCACGAACTGATTTGGCATGGCCGCCCCAATAGGCTGCGCCAGTTGGCCCCAGCAGGGAAACGCTAACCAGGAGGGCAAATCCTACGAAGGCCCATCCCATGAGAGTGAATAGGGAAAACCATTTCAAACCTTTTGTTTCCCGATCTAATTTTGACAATTGGGGTTTCATAAAAATATCTCCTTGAAACTAAATAAACGGTTAACTCTTATTGATTACGATCCCTATAAAAAGGGTTGTTTGAATGTGTTTACATCGTATCTTATTGGCGGTTATTGTGCGGAAACGGGATGGTTACGGAATGGTGACGGTGGGGAATGACTCACTAAATCATTTTTATATGCAAATAAAAAGAGGGATTGGCAGTTATGATTGTCAATCCCTCCTTCGGAACTTCGTTCGGTGTGACTATTGGGGAATGGTGTCGGCCAGGTAACCGTCTATTTGTTCGGGGACCATCGGGCCGCGATGAATGGCGGTAATTTCGCCGTCTGGGTTAATAAACACGGATGTGGGTAGTGTGCCGACGAGTCCGTAGTTTTGGGCGGTGAGTTTGCCTTCGTCGAGAACGGGGGTGAAGGTAAGGCCGAATTCGTCGTAGAAGAAGGCGGCGACAGTGTCGGCGGCTTCGTCCTGGTCGAGGGCAAGGATAACCAGACCGTCGTCCTGGCGCTGTTCAAAGGCGGCCTGTAAATGAGGCATTTCGATGCGGCAGGGGCCGCACCAGGTGGCCCAAAAGTTGATGATGACAGGCCGGCCGCCGAATTGGCTAAGTGTGACAGGATTGCCGTCTAAATCGCGCAGGGTGAATTCGTAAGGCTGCGCGCCGACGGTAACGGGCGGGCCGCTGACAGGAAGTTGGAGCGCATTGGGAGGGGGGGCGGCCGGTTCTCCCACCCCGCCGTTATTTCCGCCACCAACAAAAATTAGCAGCGCTAACGCGATGATAAGAACCACCCCCCCGCCGATGATGATAACCGGATTACGGCTTTCTTGTGTCAACTTTGTTTCTTGTGTAGACATAGTGTACTCCTTTCAGACCTCCGAGGTCTCTAAGACCTCAGGGGTTTCCTTAGGAATGAGAATTAATTAACTTACACAATAAACAGAACCTGTTATTGGCTATTAGTTATTGGTTATTGCTTGAGTAACTAATAACCAATAACTCTTATCTACAATGGGTAAGTTATTTAAGCGCCATTCCTTAATTTAACTAAACAATTCAATTACCTTATCCTCTAACCCGGCAAACCAGATCGCCAGGTCAGGCGGGATGAGTGAGTTAAAACTAGCCAACGCCCCGCTGAGCATGAGCACAGCCATGAGAATGAACAAGACGCCGCTCAACGTTTGGGTTGAGTGCAGTTCCAGCGTGGCCCGACGGCTGCCGGGGCTGGTAAAGACCCACAACGAAGCCGCAGCCAGGGTGATGAGCAGGATGCCGATTTCGTGAGTGAGGGTAAACGGCCGTCCCGCAAAAACCGCAAAATTAGCAAACGCATAATCAACCACCGCCACCAGAACCCGCCAGCCGGCCAGCGCATATACCAGGGCCACCACAAACGAATGCGTATTCCATTGCCATCCCTTGCCCTTAAGCAAACGCCAAAACAGGCTCTTGCGGCTGGCCCGACCAAAAAATGTGGAAACAATGATGAGCGGCAGACCCAGCCCCAGCGCGTAAATAAATAACAAAACCATGCCGCGCAAAACCGAACCGGTCGAGGCTGCCAACGTTAAGACAACCCCCAAAATCGGGCCAACACAACTCGACCAGCCCACTGAAAACGTCAGGCCAAACATAAAAGAGCCTCTGGTCGTTGCACTGTGTGTCGTTTGCGATTGTCCTTTGAAACCGGTGAACCCTTTGCCCAGCAAACTCATTACCCCAAAGCCCATTACAATGGCCCCGCCAAACAGGAGCAAAAGCTGCTGGTTCTGCAGTAGGAGACGGCCTAAGGCGGAGGCGCTGGCCCCCAGCAGGCTGAACATGGTGGCGACGCCCAGCATGAAGGCAATCGTGTTTAGGGCAATGCGGCTGCGACCGCTTTGGGTAGCAAAAGCGAAATAAGCGGGCAAAATTGGCAGCGTACAAGGGGAAACAAAACTGATAATACCGCCGAAAAAGGCCAAAAACGATAACACCAGGAACGATTGAGCGGCCAGACTCACAGCCTCATCAGGCGCAGTCGTTTGACTACCCGCGCCAAAAATGAGTAAGGCCACAACCAAGACGCCCCCACCAATGAGAAGTAACGTGTTGATGGATAAAGATCGTAAGGGAGCCGGAAGATTGTCTGAGAATGATTTAAACATTGCATAACCTCCAAAGATATAGGTTCACTGTTCCAGACGATGCCACCAGCAGCTATCTTGCGTGCGGTTAAGGTGTTGTTAAGGAATACCAGAGTCCGGGGAATAAAAAACCGGACAGCCGATTTGAATCTTTCGGCTGTCCGGCTGAATGCTGAACCAATTAAGTTTGAGATTATGTAAGCAGCGTGGGTGAAGCCGCCTCAAAAACAGCTTTGGCAAAAGCTCGCAGCCGCGCTTCAGCCTGATCGTCACCGATTAGTTCGCTGTATGGCAGCATTGTGCCCTGCCATCCTTCTGTATGCCATTTGGCGCCAGGAGGCAGCGGGTTATTCACCAGTTTATCCGCCTCAAACGGCCAGGGGTTGGAGTAAAAGTAGGGTTCACCGGCGGGGTAAAAACCTAGATTGATTTGTGAGGGATACTCTGTAACTTCGCCATGTTCCTCATATGTTTCCACTCGTGTGCCGTACCATTCAAAGGACAGGTCAAATCCATGGGGCCAAAGTTGAACCGGGCCGGTTTTGCCGGTGAGCGTGGCGCGGTGTTCGTTGAAGATTTGATTAGCGTGGATCAACGCAGTCAAGAAATTCTCGGCGGCGGCGGGATCGTATTCACGTGGGTCGTCGTTTTCAAATTTCTCGCGGGCGTATTCGCCTTCTAAACCTAATTCGGCGACGGCCGAAAGGATTTGGTTGCCGAATTCCGTCCCGGTTAACCCGGCAGTCATGCTGAAGGCTTGTGTGCCGCCGTAGCTGGTTTGCAGCAGGACGTTGTGGTTGCGTAAATCCATCTCCAGCCAAAATGTTTCGCCATTGGGTAGATCCATAGCAGTCGTTTTCAAACCATTGCCAGTAACGCGCAGGCTGATGTGCCACCATTGGGGATGAAAAGTCGCATGAGCGCGAGGCACAACGCCCACAGCATGGGCATAGTTGTGTAATGTTTGACGGGTAGGCTCAAATCCATCGAGGGATGAGAAAAGGGACATAATTACCTCCTAAAAATGAAAGGGTGAACGGGTGAAAGGGTGAACGGGCGACTTGCTACCTGCCACTTTCCACACGAAAACTAGAAAAGTCCTAATAGGTTGTCCAGGCTCCAGACGGCCCAGGAACCGGTGAAGAAGATGACGATTTCGGCGACGATCATGACGAAGTTTTGGCCTTGATCAACGCGGAAACATTCGTTAATGGTGATGTCTTTGGGGCGGACGCCGGAGACGGTGATGTAGTTGAAGTTGAGGAGTAAGGCCACAATAGCGGCGATGGGGGTGAGAAAACCCAGGGTCAGGCCGATGCCTACGGCAAGTTCGCCCAGAACAATGAGGTAGGGGAAGATGGTGGGCTGGAAGTTGATGATGCGGCGGATGACGGCAGCAAAGGCGGGAACGGGATGGTTATCGAGCAAGGCGTTGGTCCAACCCATCATCCCGGTCTGGACGAATTTGGGGTATTCTTTGTGCAGGACGCTTTTGATCCACCATAAGCCTATGCCGATGCGCAGGATGGCTAACCATTGTTCTATTGTGAGAAATTGAAAAATATCCATTTTTATGCCCTCTCTGTAAGTTTGATTTTGGATGATTTTAGCCGGGAAACGGCCGTTTCCCGGAAACGATTCAGTTACGAAACAGTTGCTAACCGGTAGCCAACCCCGCGCACGTTCAAAATAAGGTGTGGTTCAGCCGGATCGGCCTCGATTTTTTGGCGCAGCGCAAAAATGTGCCGCTTGATTAATTCTTTTGCTTCCCAACGTTCGGCTTCATAACTCAAAGCCAACTGCACCAGCGTGATGTAATCAATCACTTGCCCGGCGTGTTGGGCTAATACGACCAGCAGTTGAAATTCCGACGGCGTGAGCGGAACCGGTTCGCCATTTTGACATACTTCATGGGCTTGCAAATCAATTTGCAGAGAGCCGACGGTTAACGGCCGTTGCCTTCCATGCTGCGCCGGCGGTGCAGCCGGTAATTCTTCCAAACGCTGCAACCCGGTTCGCAGCGAGTCGAACAGCCTGGTTTGTTCCTGGCGGCGGCGGGAAGCGGCAATAGCCTGGATCATCGTCTGGCGAATGACGTCTGGTTGGGCCGGTTTAAGCAGGTAATCGCGCGCGCCCTCTTTAACGGCCGTCATTGCCGACTCCAGCGTGCCCTGCCCGGTTAGCAAAATGACTGACAGATACGGCCATTGGCGGCGGATTTCCCGCAGCAGCGCCGTCCCCGACATCCCCGGCATCCGAATATCCACCAGGGCCGCCTCACAGGCATAGGATGACAAAATGGCGAGCGCCTTTTCGGCCGTGCTTGCCTCCTGTACCTCATGGCCGTCCTTCATCAAGACAGCCTTCAGACCGCTGCGGATATTTGTTTCGTCATCTACAATCAAGATGCGTCCTGGGGGAATGTTCATACGGTAGTTGGTAATTGGTAATTGGTAATTGGCAGTAGCGCAAAACTCGCCCGAATAAGGCAGCATCTTTTGTATACACGGATGGGAAGAACACCGATTTCTCTCTGTTTTTATCCGTGTTTCCCCTATCCGTGTATACAACTCCCTGCTGACTTTTGCGGTATTGCGATAATTGGTAATTGGTTTCGTCTAATTGGTAGACGACGAGTGAATAGGCAATCTTACAGTAAACGTCGCACCCTGCTCTGGTTGGCTGCCGGCTGCCAGCGATCCGCCATGCCCCGTGATGATCTCATGGCTGACGGCCAGACCCAGGCCGCTGCCGCTGTGTTTGGTAGAGAAAAACGGCTCGAACAACTGGGGCATCACCTCCTCTGGTATGCCGGTGCCAGTGTCGGTAAATGTCAACGTGATGGTTTCGCCCAACTGCCGCGCCTCGATGCATAGACGGCCGCCATCGGGCATCGCTTCAACAGCATTGAGAATTAAATTGAGGAAAACTTGCTTTAATTGGTCGCCGACGGCCGTTACTGGCGGCAAATCAAGCGGCTTCTCCCAGGTGACAATGACATTAGCCTGCTGCAACTGCTTACCCGCTAACGCCAGTACATCATCCACCAACTCAGCCACATCCTGCCTGGTTCGCACGCCCGATTTGGGCCGTTGGAAATTCAATAGGCGCTGCACAATCTGAGCGATCCTGTCCAATTCTTGCTGAACGATATGGAGTTGGGAAACGGCCGTGTCCGTCACCCCCTCCTCAGCCGCCAACTGCAAATGCAGGGCAATGGCCTGCAGCGGATTATTCACCTCATGTGCCACAGACCCCGCCAAACGGCCGACCGCGGCCATCTTCTCCACCCAAATCACCTGCGCCTGCGTTTGGCGTAACTGCGCCGTGCGCCGTTCCACCCTGGCTTCCAACTCGGCTGCCGCTTGCCGCAGTTTCTCCACCAACCGCGCATTCTCAATAAAAACAGCCGCCTGGTCTGCATAAACCTGGGCCAGCCGCAGCGCTTCATCGTCAAACGCATGAGTCCCTGTCTGGCAAAACAAATTAAGAATGCCAACAACCCGTTCCCGCGTCACCAACGGAATCGCCAGAACCGACATGACCCCTGCGGCTACCACCGCCGGATGTACCCGCTCATCTTGGGCGGCATCATCAATAATAAGCGGCTGTTGATGCTTAACTACCCAACCCGGCACACCCTCGTCAAACCCAAATCCAATCTTCTCCGCACGTTCCGGGGATAAATTATGGCTGACAGCCACTTGATACCGCTGCATTTTCTCATCAAACAAGAACAGCGCCCCTGCATCCATTGGCAATGTTTCCGAGGCTTTCTGCATCACCAGGCGCAATGTTCGCGCTACATCCAACGACGCGGCAATCTCCCGCCCGGCATCGCTAATTGCGGCCAATGTTTGCTCTTGTTTGCGTTTCCGTTCCCTTTCCCGTCCTGCTAGCCAGCCTACCAACGGCCCAACGGCCAGATACATCAGTAAAATAGGCCATACTTCTTGTAAGGTAATAGCCCGCCGCATTGTCAGAGGGTCCAGCGCAATGATAACCGCTGCGCCAACCATCGCCGCTAACGCAGTAATTGTTCCCCCCACAAATTCATACAACGTGGCTGCTAGAGCAATCGAAATGAGAGGGAGCGTGTAAAACGAGGTCGGCGGACGCACCAAAACAAGCAAGAGGAAAATGGCCGGTAAACTAAAGAAAAGGATCACCTCAGCCAGACTGCGACGATGGCGATGGCTGCTTGGCTCCCGACCCAGCGATACTAATCGCGCTGCCAACATACGCAAATTTGCCTTCCTTGTGTCAAACCTTCCGCTCATAATTAACTTTGCAGTTTGCTAAGGGACAAGAATTAAATAACTGTCCCATTTTGGCGAGTAAATCGAGATTAAGAGATTGAGAGACTGGAGATAATCTCTCGATCTCCCAATCTCTTAATCTCTAAAACGGGCAAGTTATTTAATCGCCAATCTTTAGTATACCCGGTTTAGATACAAAATGAGTGGGAACTCTTACACTAAGTTGTAATCATTGGAATGGTTCGTTTATAATGAGAGGGTAGGAGTAGAGTACTCAAGTACGGGTATGCGCATAAAACCGCGAATACTCAGCGTGTCATTGTTCATGATGATTGAATCAGGCGCACAAAATTTTGCCTTCCACGTTGGCCGCAGCGTCGGAAGATATAAACTGGAAAGCCTCCTCGGTCGGGGCGCAATGGCCGAGGTGTATAAGTCCACGCACCCTGATCTAGGTCGTGACATCGCTGTCAAAATTTTGCACCCTTTCCACACACAGATGCCAGGGTTTATCGGCCGTTTCCGACTGGAGGCACAAGCCGTCGCCTCCTTGCACCACCCTAATATTGTCCAGGTTTATGATTTCGCTGTTTCTGATGATGGCCTTTATTACATGGTGATGCAGTATATTAATGGGCTGTCGTTGGAAGAGTATCTGACCCTGGAAAAATCTCCCCTTTCTTTATCAAAAGCATTTTGGTTTTTTCGCCAATTTGCCAATGCGCTCCATTTTGCGCATCAGCGCGGAACCATTCATCGTGATGTTAAACCGGCCAATATTATGCTGGACACCCGTGAAAATGCCTATCTATCTGATTTTGGGTTGGCTAAGATTGTTGGCGTCGATCGCCAAACATTGAGCGGTATGAGTCCTGGCACGCCTTCTTATATGGCCCCGGAGCATATTTCTGGTAAACCGGTTACGACAGCGGTGGACATTTATGCGATGGGCGTCATTTTGTACCGGATGTTGACTACCCGGCTGCCGTTTGAGGGTGATAATTTGATGACTATCATCACCCGCACCCTCACAGAATCACCGATTCCCCCCCGTGAATTTAACCCCAGTATTCCCGCAGGAGTCGAGGCAATTATCCTCAAAGCGATGTCGGCAAATCCAGAAGACCGATTTCCCGACGCGGCCACTATGTCTCGTGTGCTGGCTGACGCGATTGCCGCCGTGGGGGGCGTTGTACCGGCACAGCCGGCCGGTACACCTCTTGGCGTTATTCCTTTGCCGGGGCTGGAGTTGGATAATTATAAAATTAAGCGAGAGTTTATCCGCGACAGCGCTAATGCCAACAGCCGGATTTTTCAACGGTATCTGGCACACAATATTGCCCTGGATGATCAAGCGGTTTTAACAGTACTGAAGACATCGGCAGGGGAGGATTCTAATTTCATTAACCGTTTTCAAAAACGCATGGATGCGCTGACGCTGTTGGACCATCCCGGACTGGCGGCTATCACACGTGTTGATAAAACGCCGATGAATCAACCTTATGTGGCCTATGAGTTTATCCCGGGCTACTCTTTGGAAACGAAGCTGGATGAGTGGTATCGGGTAGATATGCGATTGCCGGTTAGTGAAGCGCTCAAATTTGTCCGACAGATGGCCGAACCGCTCGCTTTGGCGCATGAAGCGGGCATCATTCATAATGATTTAAGACCTGAAAATGTGATTGTTCGGGAGGAGGATGATACGCCAGTTTTGGTTGGCCTGGAAATCCCTGTAGCCCCTGATGCCAGTGTTCGCAGTGATGCGGTGAAGGTTTTAGATTATGCTTCGCCGGAGCAGTTGGCAGGGGCAACGATTGATGAGCAGAGTAATATTTATTCGTTAGGGGTTATGCTGTATGAGTTGTTGGCCGGCCATCGCCCCATTTTGGATTGGGATGCGTTGGATGAAGCCCGTTTTCCCCAGCCAATGCCCCTGGAGGTTGCCAGAAGGGGATTGGCTTCGGAGATTTATCAATTGGTTCGGGATTGTTTGCAAAAGGATGCGGACGGCCGTATTGAAAACTTAGAGATATTTATTAACCGGATAGATATCGCTGCTGCCGCTGATTTGGCTTTACAGGAAACGGCCGGACAGGTATCGCTGCTGCGGCGGCGTTTGTTTACGGCCGTTCCCGCAGCCATTTTCGTTATTTTCTTGTTGACATTTGTCTTCTTCCGTGGACAGGCGACGTCCTTAGATGATATGATCACCGCAACAATACCCTCTGTACACGAGCCGGCAACAAGTGTTACCAGTCCTGTTCAAGCGCCAGGACCAACCCTTTTCCCTTCACCCACTGTTTCGGAAGGCGGAACAGGTGGACTGTCTAATAATGAACAAGTTAACGGTTCGCTAACCGAACCAAGTCCAACACCCACATCCATTCCAACAATAAGCAGTTCTCCTACAGACACACTTGAGTTACCTAAGATTCCAACGATAACAGCTACGCCAGCTTGTGAAATGCCAGAAGGTTGGGTGACTTACATCGTCCAACAAGGCGAGGTGCTTTTTACGCTGGCTTTCAATGTGGGCATGACGTCCGAAGCTGTAGCCGAAGCTAATTGTTTGAGTAGTAACATTTTGAGCATTGGACAGGAAATATGGCTGCCTTCATTTCCGGTGACGGCAACGCCTGATGCAACGAACACACTACAGCCGACCGCCAGACCTAATCGGCCTCGCGGTACGCCCACGCGCACGCCGCCACCGCCGCCCACGCCACCCACGCCGCTGCCCACGCCTTAATATTAACCAAACCATTGAGATGGGCGTGTTTCTATTTTAGTTGGACGACATGTAGGGATGGGACGGTGTGTGTTGGCATGGGCGGGAACAAATGACCTTATCTCCGTGCCGTCTTGCCCACGCCCCTACCGATTCACAACACATTTGAAATGCACCCTTTGCTTAAGTTAAGCATCTATGAAATGCTGGTCAATTTAGTGGCATTTTGGTGACATCTCATTATAATTTAAGCTGGATAGGCTATTTTGTCTTATGCAGAAGCCAGATGATGGAGGGTGAAAAACTGACATCTGGTAAGTCATAAATTGACTTGCTGGGTACTTATGGGCTCGTTCAAAATTAACTTTGCAGTTTGCTGGTAATTGGTAATTGAGTTATTGGGTAATTACCAGTTACCAATTACTTGGTTACAATTTTTCAAACGCCAAAGTTATAAACGAACGTGCCCTTACCGAGGTGACGGGTATGTTACGGATTCAGCCAAGATTAGAAGAGGGGTGGACAACCTGGATCATTTTGTGGGCCATGATCATTGTGTCAACAGCGGCCATCATTCAGGCTGATTTGATTGATGGCTTGCATATCTTACCGGCGACAGTAACATTAGCGATTTTGGCCGGAACTTTGTTATCTAAAAGCCGGTTTTCGTCAAACATCGCCCATTTTTTTTCGCTAACATATGGTTTATTTGTCATTTTTTTCCTGATAGGAACTATCATGCCCGAAGGGATGCTCTGGCGGGAACGTGTCTTTGATATTGTAAACCGGCAGGCTGTTTGGTTAGGGAAGGTATTTGACGGGGGAACCAGCCGGGATCGGCTCATTTTTGTCATTCATACAACTTCTATTTATTGGGTTCTGGGGTATACGGCCGCCTGGTTTACTTTCCGCAGGCCGCGTGTGTGGCGGGCGGTTGTGCCTACGGGTATCGTGATGTTGAGTGTGGTTTATTATTACACTGGGCCAAAGCCTATGTCGCTTTATCTGGCTGTTTACATTGTTCTTGCGTTGATGTTTGTGGCCCGAACGCATTTGGTGGCTCAAGAACGTGTGTGGCGAGTAACGGCCGTTCGCTATGAAAAAGCCATCTGGTTTACATTTCTGCGGGCCGGATTCCTGGTCACACTCATTGCGCTAATTATCGCCTGGAGCCTGCCTACAATGACCGCCAGCGCGGCCGTCAACGATGCCCTGGGCGGCGCGCGCGGCCCCTGGCGCGAATTCCAGGACAATTGGACCCGCCTTTTTTCCGCCTTACGTTCCTACGGCACAGACACCAGTGACCCATATCAAGACTCGTTGGTTTTAAGCGGGCCGCGTACCGTAGGCAGCGCCCCGATCATGGATGTTTACGTACCGCGCGAATTGCCTTATGTTTATTGGCAAGCCATTGTCTATGATACGTATGAAAACGGCCGTTGGGATACTATCTCAGGCGATTCCACGCTCCACTTCCCGGATGATGGTTTGTTAAATACACCGCCATCCATTGCCCGTGAAACCATTACCCAAACCGTTGTCAGTTATTTGCCTAATTCCAGTTTCTTATACGCGGCCCCCGAAGTGGTTGGCTCCAGCAAACAGATGTTTGTGGAAGCTACCCAGGATGGGCAAGGCAACGATCTGATCATTGCCCTGCGTTCCCGTTTTGTGCTGCGTCAGGGGGATCGCTATAAAGTGGCTTCGCGTATTTCCAACGCCGACGCCCAAAGTTTACGCCAGGCTTCAACCGATTATCCTGCCTGGGTCACGGACACATATCTGCAACTGCCCGACAGTATCACCTCAGAAACAGTGGCGCTGGCGAATGAATTGACGGCCGATTTCAACAATCCATTTGATAAAGCCATCTCTGTGCGCGATTGGCTGCGCACCAACATCACCTATAACGATCAGATACCCGCCCCGCCGGAAGATGTTGACCCTGTTCATTACACGTTGTTTGTGAGTCAGGAAGGATACTGTAATTATTACGCCTCCTCCATGGCCATCATGCTGCGCTCACAAGGCGTCCCGGCCCGCATTGTCAGCGGCTATGCCCAGGGCGATTATGATGAGGAAACAAGCTCATATCGCGTGCGGGCCAGTAATGCCCATACCTGGGTCGAGGTTTATTTCCCACAGTATGGGTGGATTCAGTTTGAGCCGACGGCATCTATCCCGGTTGTGTCTCGGCCAGAAACGGCCGGCGGCGGGGATGCGTTTGATTCTCCCCCTGAACCTGAACAAGACGTGGAGCGCGGCGGCCCCAATGATGAGGCCGTGTCGGATCAGGCCAGACTGGAGGAGTTGTTAGGCGAGGATGCGGCAGCAAGCGATGCCGCCGCCGTGCGCAGCCCGTTCCCGGTGTGGCCGGCCGTGGGCGCTGTGATTGTGCTGTTCGTTGCCGGCGGCTTGCTGCTGGCCGCCAATCGATTAAATCGGCGTGTGGAGGCAGATGTTGAGCGCAGTTACGGCCGTTTAGGAAGTTGGGCGCGCTGGCTGGGCCTCTTCTTCCGCCCGGCCCAGACGCCATACGAACGGGCTAATTTGATGGCAGAGGCCGTTCCAGAAGGCAAAGCCTCCATCCGCAATTTGACTCGCCAATTTGTCCTCCAACAGTTCAGCCCCACACGGGAAACCGACCCTGGTTTTGAACCGCAGAAAGAGTGGCGGCAGTTACGGCCGTTGCTTATCCGTCAGGCTGTTTCCAACCGGTTCAAACAATGGCAAGCACGGGTATCCAAAGAAAAATAGGCAGCTGCCTTTTTTAGTGGATTGAAATCTACAGCTAGGAGGAGGGAGTGTGTTGAAACGCACTAAAAACGCACAGAACAGCCGCTGCCAGCTTATTTTAACAAGTTTCTTTCTTTATTCGCCGCGCATTTCAATGCCTGGCGATTTTACGATATGTCATGATTTTGGCCTTGTGGCATAATCCTGTATCAAAAAAACAATTTAGAAGGAAAGAAAATGCATCTCTACATGATCCGACACGGCCAAAGTTATGTTAACTTAAAAGATTGGGATAATGGGAACTCAGATGAGGGACTAACAGATTTGGGGCAGCGCCAGGCAGCAGCATTAGCCGCCTGGCTGCCGGGGGAAATTACCCACATTGACGCCTTGTATGCCAGCACCATGAAACGGGCGCAGGAAACGGCCGTTCCCCTCGCCGACGCCTACAATATTCCCATCCACTATGATGACCGGCTGCGCGAAATCGGTAACAACCAGCTAGACCACACCCCCTGGCCCAGCAACGATTTGCCTGAGTATGGCGAGTATTGGGGCAGCGAACGGCCGTTTACCTCCATCACCCCCGCCCGACCCAAAGGCGAAAGCCTCATGCACTTCCGCGTGCGCCTGGGCCAATTCATCGAAGATCTGCTCGAAAAACACCGCGACCAAACCATCGTCGCCGTCTGTCATGGCGGCGTCATCGAATTGACATTCGACCACGTCTTCAACATCGGCCCCTGGCGGCGCTGCGAGGTGTTAACCCAGAACACAGCCATAACCCATTTTCATTACATCGAACACCCCAGCCGCGAAATGTGGCGGCTGCTTACCCACAACCGCGTCGAACATCTCATTAGCATAAACATCAAATAAAGGACAGAGGATTAAAGATTAAAGATTGAAGATTAAAGACTGAAGATTAAAGGTTGGCGGTTTGTCAATCATCAATCATCAATCTTTAATCTTTCCTTGCCGTATAATCCTTGACAGAATAGTTCTATACCGTATAATACCGCCCGGTACTTTTTGGCGCCGAATGGAGAATCAGTATGTCAAAGCACGTCTTTTCCCAAGAACAACGGGAAAAATGGATCAATTTCATACAATCATTGAATCCGGATATTAACCCCGGTGGGATTCAACTCATGCAAGAAATGCGGATGGTATCACACGCCCTCTACCAAATCCGCGAACATAGTGTCAACCGGGCTAACTTGCCCTACGCTAAATACAGCATCCTGATGGGGTTAATGTTTTCAGCCGAACTGGAAGGGCGCGACGAACTAAATCCTTCAGAAATCAGCCAACATCAGGGGACCAGCCGCAATACCGTTAGCGCGCTCATACGCGATTTAGAAGAAGACGGGTTGATTGAACGTCATCTGGATGTGAAAGACCGGCGCAAATTCAACATTCGCTTGACTGAAGCTGGTCGCAGCCTTGTTTACAACCACGCCCGCCATCATTTCCGTATCATCGGCGATTGCTTTAACGTTCTCACTGCCGAGGAACAGGAAATGCTTAGACAACTGCTGACCAAGATCATTGCCGGCGCCGAAGCAGTGCAAAAACAGATGTCAGATTCTAATGAAACAGTACCTTTTCAATGAGATTCTTGTATTGTGTACAAGAATTTTTTGACGCGAATTTCACGAATTACACGAATTAGGACGGTTTTAATTCGTGTAATTCGTGAAATTCGTGTCGAAATCTTTTCTGGCTTGTCCAGGTTAGGAGTAATAGGAACATGCAACTTGCCAATCAACCGGCGCGAGGCCGGCAGCGACGTTCTCGAAAAGAACGAAACCCCAGCTTAGGCCGGGCTATCCGCTATTTGGGTCGTTACCCCAAACTGACGATCGCCGCCGCCGCCGCCCTTTTCATTGCCACGGCCGCCCAACTAGCCGTCCCACAATTGATTCAGAACATCATAGATACCATTGTCACCAACACGGTCAATAAAACGATCCTTGATTTGCCCACTGCTTTCCAGACAATGGCCGCCGAGCGGCTGGGTCTTGACCTGGCTAATTTGCAGCTTGATCTGGACAACGCCCCCCGCGCTTTGTTAATTGCCGGACTTACCGTCGTTGTCTTTGCGATTGCCCGCGGCTTGTTTACCTTTGCCCAAACGTACATGTCCCAGGCTCTCTCCCAAAACATCGCCTTTGAACTGCGTAATGATTTGTTTGCCAAGATTCAGCGGTTAAGTTTTAGCTATCATGACAAAAACCGTACTGGACAGCTAATGATCCGGGCGACAGATGATGTGGAACGGCTGCGTATGTTCCTGGGACAAGGGCTTTTAATGGCCTTACAGTCATTCATTTTACTGACGGGGACATTAACTATCCTGTTTATGACCAACGCGCGGCTGACGCTGGTGATTTTGCCGACCTTGCCGATTGCGCTGTTCCTGTTCATGGGGTTTGGCCGAATTGTGATGCCGCTGTTCCGTGAAGTCCAACAGCGATTAGCCGGTGTGAACACGATTTTGCAGGAGAACCTGGCCGGGTTGCAGGTGGTTAAAGCGTTTGCCAGCCAGCCCCGGGAGCAGGCCCGTTTTGGCGACAGTATTGATTATTTGCTGGAGCAGCGAATTCGTATCAGCCGGATTTTCTCTATTTTGTTCCCCTTTATTTTCTTGATTGCCAACCTGGGGCAGGCGGCGATCCTATATTTTGGCGGTCGCCAGATCATCGAAGGCACATTAACGCTGGGCGAATGGCAGAAGTTTAGCCTGTACCTGATTTATGTGTTTATCCCGATGGGACAATTGGGGATGATTATTTCTTTCATGGCCCAGGCGTCGGCCAGCGCGGAACGGATTTTTGAAATTTTGGACGCCAAGAATGAGGTGGAAGATAAGCCAGGAGCGATTGAATTGGATGGGGTGAACGGCCGTGTCCAATTCGAGGATGTCTCTTTTCGCTACTTCAACAGCGGCGATCCGGTGCTGCAAAATATCAGCTTTACCGCCGAACCCGGCCAGACGATTGCCCTCCTCGGCTCCACCGGCAGCGGCAAATCCACCATCATCAACCTGATACCGCGCTTTTATGATGTCAGTGACGGCCGTATCACCATAGACAACCACGATATCCGCGACGTGACCATAGACAGCCTGCGCAATAAAATCGGCATCGTTCTGCAAGAAACCACCCTCTTCAGCGGCGACATCCGCGACAACATCGCCTTTGGCCGGCCCGACGCCAGCGAAGACGAAATCATTGCCGCCGCCCGCGCCGCCGCCGCCCACGACTTCATCATGGAATTCCCCGAAGGGTATGACACACCCGTTGGCGAACGCGGCTCTACCCTCAGCGGCGGCCAAAAACAGCGCATCGCCATCGCTCGCGCCCTGCTCATGGATCCCTACATCCTCATTCTGGATGACTCCACGAGCAGCGTAGACCTGAACACCGAGTACGAAATCCAAAAGGCGCTCAACAAACTCATGGAAGGACGCACCAGCTTCGTCATCGCCCAACGCATCAGCACCGTTCTCAACGCCGACCAAATCCTGGTGCTGGACAAGGGCAAAATTGTTGACAGCGGCGTCCACGAAGAACTCATGGAAACCAGCGCCATTTATGCCGAAATTTATCACTCGCAGTTAGCGGAGGATGTGGAGTTAAGCTAGAGCGAGAGGGTAAAGCTAGGGGCAAATCTCCCTCTAGCTCTCGCTCCATCCTCTATCTCTCTGGAGAAAACTATGTTTCAACATCAAGAAAGAGCTTTAGGCCAGGAAACCCGAAAAGCGGCCAGTGTTGGCGCCACCTTAAAACGGTTGGGGAATTATTTTCGTCGTTACGCCATCATTTTGCTTTTGGTAGCCGTGATGGTCATTGCTGGAACCTACATGCAGGTTCTCATCCCCGATCTTACCGGACAGGCAGTAGACTGTTACCTTACCCCCTTTACCGCCCAAACAATGGGTAGCCAATTCGGCGACGATTTTCCAACCAGCGGCCCGGCCATAACCAGCGGCGCTGACAGAAACTGTTGGTACACCACCCCCGTGACTGACGCATCAGCTGCAGAAACCATCGCCGGATTAGGCGGCCTCATCCTCCTGATCACCGGCCTCTACGTTGGCAGCGCCATTTTGAGCGGCCTGCAATTTTACCTGATGCGCTGGGCCGGTTTCCATGTCCTGCGCGATCTGCGGGCCGAGGTTTTCCATCGTGTCCAGCGCCTCTCCATGGGCTACTTCACCCGGCACGAAGCCGGCGACGTGATGAGCCGCTTTACAAATGATACGGACACGGTTCAGCAAGCGATTGCTTTTGCTCTGGTTAATGTCATTCAGGGCGGGTTGCTCATCGTCTGGATTGTATTCACCATGTTCAGGAAGAGCGTTGCCTTTTCGCTCATCAGCCTGGTGACACTGCCGCTCATGTTCATTGCCACTCGTTGGTTCTCGGCTCAGGCGCGCAAAGCATTCCGCCGCGCCCGCCAGGAAATTGGAACCGTCAACGCCGGCTTGCAGGAAAGTATCTCCGGCGTGCGTGAAGTGCAGGCGTTCAGCCGAGAAACAGAAAACATCGAGCAGTTCCGGGCCAGCAATGCCGCCAACCGGGACGCCAACATCAAGGCCCAGGCGTACACCAGCGCTCTGGCGCCCACGTTAGAGGCGTTCAGTTATGTCAGCCTGGCGATTGTCGCCAGCGTTGGCGGGCTTTTCATTCTTCGCGGCCAGGATATGCTGGGCACGACGCTGTCGTTGGGCTTAATCATTACTTTCATTGCCTACAGCCAGCAGTTTAACCGGCCAGTGCAGCAAATATCGGTATTGTGGACGAATATCCAGAGCGCTATTGCCGGGGCCGAACGCATCTTTGGCTTGTTAGATGAAGAGATCGAGATTATGGACAAGCCGGACGCTGTTGATCTGCCCCCAATCGAAGGATGGGTGCGGTTTGACCATGTTTACGCCGAATATAATCCGGGCGAACCGGTGCTGAAGGGGATTGAACTGGAGGCGAATCTGGGCGAGATGGTGGCTATTGTAGGGCCAACCGGCGCGGGTAAGACGACGATTATCAACTTGCTGCCCCGCTTTTGGGATGTGACGGACGGCCGTGTCACCATTGACGGCCATGATGTGCGTGACGTAACCCAGCAAAGTTTGCGCAGCCAGATGGGGATTGTGCTGCAGGATACGTTTTTGTTTAGCGACTCAGTGATGAATAATATCCGCTACGGCCGTCCTGATGCCACTGATGAAGAAGTTATAGCCGCCGCTAAACTGGCCCGCGCCGACGAATTCATCAACCGCCTGGAAAACGGCTACGAAACCGTCCTGGGCGAACGGGGTTCCGGCCTCAGCCAGGGCCAGCGCCAACTGCTGGCCATCGCCCGCGTCGCCCTCACCGATCCGCGCATTCTCATCCTGGACGAAGCCACCAGCAGCGTAGACACGCGCACCGAGCGGCAAATTCAGGCGGCTCTGGATAAGCTGTTGGAAGGGCGTACCAGCTTTGTTATTGCCCACCGCCTGAGTACGATTCGCAATGCCGACAAAGTGTTGGTTTTGGATCAAGGAGAAATTATCGAGCGTGGCACGCACAAATCTCTGCTGGCCCAGAAAGGCTTTTATTATGATTTGTATATGAGCCAGTTCCGGCGGCAAGTGGATGAAGAGACGGCCGACGCCGATACCGACGCCTTTCTTGTAATGGGAGATTAACATAGACGTGAAGCGTGAAACGTGAAACGCGCAGGCGTAAATCATCGCGTTTTACGTTTCACGTTTCACGCCAAAATCGGGACAAAAACAAGCTGGCAATACGCGGCAAGTTGGCAGCGCCTCAACTCAATATGAGAACCCCGTCCCCTTTTAATGACATTCCTCACCTTGCCCCATCCCTTCACTTTATGTTATTCTACTCCCTGTGAGTTCAGTTCAAAAACGGGCCGTCCTGTCGGAGCAGTTTTTAAAAGCGCGTATACGCTTCATCATTTAAATCCCGCCACCCATACGGCCGTTACCGGACTCGCAATCTGTAACTCCATGGGTGGCTTTTTTTGTTTAATGGGGTCACGAGGAGAATTATGGACCAATCAACTTTATGGGGTATTCATGCAGGCAAGACAGGTGACGCCCACACACTTTTTCTCAAGAAAAAAGTTGTCGCTATTGGCTGGTCAAAGATGCCAGACCTATCAACCCTTAACACCGATAGAGATGCCTTCAAAGAAGCATTTACCCGCGTTTTTCCTGATTCGAAACCAGGGGCGATACCTGTCAATGCAGGTCAGCTTTTTCGTTTCATCCATGAAATGAAACCGGGTGATTTCGTAGCGTATCCCTCTAAAATAGACAAAAAATCCACATCGGGCGTATAGAAGGCGAGTACAAACACATTTCCAGTTCTGTTGATGGCTATCCACACCAGCGTTCTGTGATTTGGCTCAAGAACTTTGCCCGCACCAAATTCACTCAAGGCGCTTTGTACGAAATTGGCTCCGCCATGAGTTTGTTCCAGATAAAGAATTATGCTGACGAATTCTTTGCCATACTTGAAGGTAAACAACTGCCAACCCTGGTCAGCGAAGATGAAACGGTCGCGCTTGTTGCCCATGATATTACCCAGGTGACACGTGATTTCATTCTAAAAACGTTGTCCCAGGAACTAAAAGGACATCCCTTCGCTGATTTCGTAGCCCATTTGCTCAATCAGATGGATTACCATACACGTGTTTCTCCGCCAGGGCCTGATGGAGGCATAGACATCATTGCCCATCGGGATGAACTGGGTTTTGAACCCCCGCTAATTAAAGTTCAGGTCAAGAGTAGCGAAGCCAATATTGGCGATCCAACTGTTTCATCCCTGTATGGTAAAGTAGAGCCCAATGAGTTCGGGTTGTTGGTGACATTAGGTGGATTTACCAAAGCAGCGATTAATTTCGCCAATGGCAAGACGAACTTACGTCTTATAGACGGTGATGAACTCGTTAATTTAATCCTGGCTCATTATGAACAGTTTGATTCTCGTTACAAAGGGGTATTACCGCTGACACGGGTTTTTATTCCAGAGCCGATTGTAGAACAAGAAAGCTGAACCTATATTTCGTACATTAAAAACCAAATAGAGACTGGACACTGGCGATTTTGAGCCAGAGCCATAAAACCGAACCTTAAAAACTCTATATCGTCTTATCTGCTACCGTTGCCAGAGGCAGGGCTGAAGAACGAATCAGTTTACGACTGATTCAAGCGTACAATCATTCAATCTGGCCGGAGAAGTCAGTTTGGTTATGTGAGAACGGGCTGTCTATTGCTTACAAATCGCTGTAGGACTTGAGACATGTCCGCACATATGACGGCAAATTTACAAGCCGCTTCCAATACATGGCGTGCATGTTGCTGGCGATGATGACGAATCACATCCGCAACCACTTTGAACCGTTCCTTTTCTGCGGCATGATTCAAACGCCGCTGCAAAAAAGCATACGCTAAAAAAACAATCGCAAACCACTTCTCCGCCGCTTCATAAGACTGTACGCGAAAGTCGCCCAAACCCAACAGTTGCTTTACGTAGTAATTGTCTACCTCAATCGGCCAACGCTTTTGATAGAACGTCAGTATTTGCTGAGGTGACAGAGACAAGTCTGTACACAGAAAATACTTGGGGCGCTTGTCCCCACGGTGCCTCTTACTAATGAGAACACAGACC
>JAJRYT010000227.1 GCA_024275635.1 Chloroflexota bacterium
ATGCGATGTTCAAATATTCGTACTCGAGTAAAGTTGCATTGACTAAAATCAGATTCTCACTCTGGTTACAAAATTATCTGGAAATATTTCTGATTTCGAATTTTGTACAAAGTCGAGCTTAGGGTTCGTTCAAAATTAACTCTGCAGTTTGTTGGTAATTGGTAATTGAGTAATTACCAATTATCGGTGGAGAACTTCCGTCACCCTGCACTAGTACCGTAACTTTCTAAAAATGTAGGGCGATTTTGTAAATCGCCAGTCTGGGCGAATTGCAAATTCACCCTACAAAATCATAAAGTTGAGGCACTAGTTTCCAGTCTCTTGTAAATTGTTCAATTCTCGATCCTTATCGCTTAGATAAAGAGGGACCTGATTATGCTTGTAAAAGATTGTATGACACGACACCCGATCATGATTGCGCCGGAAACTTTGGCGACAGAAGCGCAAAAAATCATGTCTGAAAATGATGTGCGTCATTTGCCCGTTGTGGGTGATGGCAAAAGGTTGTTGGGCCTTGTTACTCGTGAGCGCATGTCGCTTAAGCCGGATATGATGGGCAGCTTGGATGTATGGGAGATTACCCGTTATCTTTACAATCTGACGGTTAAAAAAGTGATGCTGCCAGCGGACAAGGTGCGAACTGTTGATCCGGAGCGAACGGTGGAACGGGCGGCCCGCTTCATGAGCGAATACAAGATTGGCTGTTTGCCGGTTGTTGAGGATGGTGTTGTTGTAGGTATTATTTCGGAAGTGGACCTCCTGCGCTCTTATCAGGATATGTTGGGTTTACCCGCTGAAGGCGTCCGTGTGACCATGCGTATGCCTGGTGATGTCAAAGGGCTGTTTTCTAAAATCACCTCAACGGTATCGGCGCATGGTTGGGGTATCATGGGGGTTGGCAGCTTTCCCTCACCGCGCCATGAAGGCTTTTATGATATGGTGTTGAAAATAGCCGGAGTGTCGTCAACTGATGAGGTGGAAGCGGTGCTTTGTCAAATTGAAGGTCACGAAATCATTGATATTCGAGATGTTGTTTAGGCGGATTAGGAACGAGGGGTTGGTTGCTTAGTTGAATGACGTGGAGCGGGTGACATAAATCATTTGTCCATTGGGGGTGTCGCATAGCAAAACGCTGGTGTGGCGTTTGATGATGTATCGCGCGGTGGCGCCCTCCAACAGAATACATTTGCCCAGGGCGCGGGATTCAGCGCCCAGGTCAAAGGTGAGTGAGTACCAATTGTAAACGGCCGTAAAATTATCCGTTGCCCGATAGAAGTCATCCCAACGAAATGATGGTAGTTGACTGTAGTTGCTGTGGCTGGATACAGGCGCTGAGCCAGGATAACGGGCGGCGAGCCGTTCCTGTTGTAGGGCCAGAATAGCTGTCAAAGCCAGCCCAAACAGGAATAATGACACGATTGCACCATAACCCAACAAAATTTTTTGATTATATGCCGGATTATCATCACTCATGAGCGGTTCACTTGTTATCTCTCGCGTCTTAATTGTACCGGGATTGGCAGCAGCGCTTCATTCAGCCCCGCCAACCCAGCCATATTCTGTTCAACCCGTTTCGATTGGGCTGGTTATTGATGACAAAGCCGTAACGTGGGGAGAGTATGCGGTGGATCCAGCCGCTGATAGCGCCGATTCTTTTACAAGTGTCGCATCTATTATAGAACAAAAGATCGCGCCGCTGCTGGAAGGCCGATCACTGAATGATTACCAATTACTGCTGACTAAGTTAGAAACGTTGACGGAAACGGCCGTCATCCCACGCCCATCCCCCCAGCAGGAAACCCCCTCAACTGCCATCAGCCGCCGCCACTTTCTAACAGGGAACCTGACGACCGGCCTGGATAACCCTGCTGCTGCAAAAGAACAAACGACGGGGCAACGGCCGTTCCTGCCGGGCATCCGCTACAGCATCAGCCGGCTGCTCCTCACCGCTCTGGCCGAGGCGCGCCGTGTAACAGTGGCTGAATTGATTACCGCCGAATACAACCTGACTGCCCGGCCGTCCCCGGTTCCGATCCACCTCGACATGGATGCTGACAGTCCCATGCCTGATGCATCTTTGCTGATAAAGCCTATCCAATCATTAGGCTTCAGGATGACAGGAGAGAACCCCAAAGCGCAGTTGGGGCCAAACGGCGAGCGCTTACAACGCTTCGTTCGCCAATTAACCAAACTGATCAGCGCCCTTGCCGAACCGTCCTATCACCCGGTCATCCATTTGGACGTGGCCGGAGGACTGGGACAACTTTTTAATAATGATGTCGGCCGTTTGCTGGGTGCGCTTTACGGGTTAGAGCAGGCAGCCCGGCCTTATTTATTGCGCGTAGTCGATCCGGCGCTGGCAGATGACCTGGTCGCACAAGTGGCGTTGACGCGCCAACTAATCGCGTATGCTCGTATGCGCCGCATGAACATCCAGATAGCGGCCAAAGCCCATCTTAACACGCTGGCTGATGTCCGGACTGTTGTTAACGCTGGCGCTGCCCATCTGCTGCAATTATCTCTGCCTCGATTAGGGACTGTTCATCAAACGGTTCAGGCGATCCAACTTTGCCAAAAGAGACAAACGGCCGTGCTGTTGAGCGATGAGTCGATTGTGGCTCCTCGCTTTGTCAGCCATATGGCCTTGTCTACGCAGCCTGATTTGATCATGGCTGCCTGGGGACCGACGGGGAGGCAGGCGATTGATTTATGCTACAGTGAAATGGCCCGAACGGCCGTTTGGATCGACAGTGAAAATGCTTAACCTGATTGGGGTACGCAACTTTTCGACAGCCAGCCAGTCATTTGATATACTCCTCATATATCAAAGATTTTCATGAGAAAATTTACGGAGAGAGCCAACATCATCACCCTAATTCCTCAAAACCAGGAGGGTTTTCATGCCCCTATTTTCACCACGTCGCTACCAACCCCCGTTTAGCCCCTACAGCCGCGATAAAGAATCAATTCCATTACGCATGGTTACTGCTTTTGAGCGCGCCGCCAAAGGCTGGCTGTTCGGCTGTCGCATGTGCGGCAACTGCATTTTGCAAGAAACCGCCTATGTTTGCCCGATGACCTGCCCTAAAGGGCTGCGTAACGGGCTGTGTGGCGGCGCAACCCCCGAAGCCTGTGAGGTTGATCCCTCGCGCCCCTGTACTTGGTACAAAATTTATGAACGGGCCGAGAAAATGGGCCGATTAGATAAGCTGTTAGAAATCAATGCGCCCATTGACGGCTACCGCGCCGGTAGAGAAACCTGGCTGGAAGTCATTAATAAATGGCGTGACAATAAAGATCTGCACTTAATCCACTATGTCGCCAACCGAGATAAATTTACCGAAGAGAAAGATAAGCTCTTCCTTGAGATTCGCCAGCCCGATTGGTGGCAGGGCGATGGTGAGTACCATCCTCCAGCTTATACTGAACCTGTTTCCAATCTGGAAATGAATTTACGTTCGGGCAATTGTGTGGTCACGGCCGAAATCGCACCGCCGTTAGGAGCATCGGGTGCAATCATTCGGAAGAAAGTGGGCTGGCTTTCCGGCTACGTTGCCGCCGCCAACTTTACAGATAATGCCTCGGCCTCGGCTCGAATGAACAGCATGGCTTCCAGCAAAATCTGCCTGGATGCCGGTATGGAACCGATCATGCAGTTGCAGGCACGTGATCGAAGCCGCATTATCTTGGAGGCGGATGCAATGGGCGCGGCTGGCCTGGGCATCCGTAATATTTTGTGCTTGAGCGGTGACCACCAACGATTTGGCCCCTCCCCCATGATTAAGCCAGATCAGTTTGACATGGATGCGGTTCAGGTCTTGTGGATGCTGCGCCGGATGCGGGATGAGGGAATTTATCTGGACGGCCGTCCTATCAGAAAACGGCCGTCTTTCTTCTTGGGGGCGGCCGGTTCCCCCTTTGGCGTGTTGCCGAAGTATGAAGCCATCCGGGCGGAAAAGAAGATCAATGCCGGGGCGCAATTTATTCAAACACAGCCGATTTTTGATTACGGTCGTTTCTTGGATTGGCTTGAAGCCCTTGACAAACGTAACCTACTCGACAAAGTTTACATCCTGGGCGGGCTAATTCCCCTAAAAAGCGCGCGTGCGGCCCACTTCATGGCTGATGAAGTTCCCGGTGTCGTTATCCCTGCGGCGATCCTAAAACGGATGGATGCTGCTGGAGACAAAGAAGCCCAACAAGAAGAAGGGATAAAGATCGCTTTGGATCTGATAGAAAAGCTAAATAATGCGTCTGGCCTTCATGGAATACATATTATGGCTGTTCATTGGGAAGCGATAGTGCCCCGTTTAATAGAGGAAGCCGGTATAACGCGGCCCATTCCAGCGGTACAAGAACCTGGAGAAAAACATATGATTTTGTAGGGCAAATTTGCAATTTGTCCTGGCTGGCGATTTACAAAATCGCCCTGCATCTTTAGAAAGCCACGGTACTGGCAAATTTCCAATAAGTGGCTTACGATTGGTCACGCTCTCTCCACCATGTTTGTAAATCGCGCAGCCCGGCGGCGTTGAGTTTATGGCCGGCATCGTATTCGCGGTATTCCAGGCGGCTGTTAGCTACGTACAATGTTTGAGCGCAGCCAGCGGCGCGTTCTATCGGAATCAGCGGGTCGCGCTTGCCGACGGCCATGAATATGGGGAGGTCGTTAAGGGGGGAACCTTCGAGGGCCGCATCACAGGCAATAGGCATGAAACCTACCAGCCCGGCAATGCCCTGCACCAGCCCTGGATGGCGCAGAGCAGCCGCGTAAGCAGTGGCCGCTCCTTGGCTAAAGCCCATCAGGTATATTTCTTCCGGATTGGCGTTGTAAAGTCTGGGCAGCGCGTGGATGAAACGGGTAACAGCGTCTACTGCCTGGTCAAATTGAGATAGAGTTGGCCATTCATCTTGGCTGCGTGGCCGCCAATCATAGCCGCCGGCTGGGTCAGGTTTGATGCCGCGCGGGGCGACAAGCAGCCAACCGGGCGGGATTGTTTTAGCGAAAATCCACATGACATCTTCGTTACCGGAACGGCCGTGCAGCATTACAACGGTCTTGTACGAGCCTGGCCCTTCTGGTTCTAAAACGCGATGAATCAAGCCGCTGGTAGCAACGGCCGTGCCTTCTGAAACTAGTCGTGGGTCTTTCATTCTTTCCTTCATTTAACAGGCAAAAAAAATGAGGTGGTCATTAAACGGGCGTTTAATGTACCACCTCTGGGGGGGGAGCCACTAAGAGTATAGCACGCTCTCAAAATCATGTCAACCCCTTTTTCTTATTTTCGTCAATTTAATTTTTATTATCCGTTTCTTCCTCTTGACAATAGATTTTTGTGGGCTATAATCATCGTATATCCCCCCCCCCGCACAGGGGGTGGGGTATTAACAAGGATAGGGTGATGATTTTATGAATGCGACCACAAAAAAAGCAGTTTCGCAGCGATTAGCCAGCGCCGCCGGGCATATTAAAGGCATTTCCCGCATGGTGGAAGAGGATACTTACTGTATTGATGTTATCCGGCAGATTCAGGCGGTACAGGCGGCGCTAAGTAAAGTCAGTACCATGATGTTGGACAGTCATTTGCATACGTGTGTGACAACGGCCGTCCAAGGCGAAGACCCTGCCGAACGAGAACGCGTCCTGCAAGAGATCACTAGCGTATTCGAGTATAAAGCGAAAGGATAAAGCGAGCGCGAGAGGAAGAAAACACCCTCCAGCTCCAGTTAAAAATAAGGAGATATTTTATTATGAATAGCAAAACTTTTACCGTTCCCAATATTAGCTGTGGGCATTGTACCCACACCATCGAGATGGAAGTAGGCGATCTGGCCGGCGTAAAATCGATTAAAGCTGAGATTGAATCCAAAAAAGTAACCGTAGAATGGGATCAGCCGGCTACCTGGGAAGGTATCGCTTCCCTCCTGCAAGAAATTAACTACCCGCCTGAGGGTCTTATCCAGATTAGCTAGAGCAAGAGCGAGAGGAAAAACAGCACGCTCGCTCTCGCTCAATTCTCTAGCTTCCCGGAGGACGCATGTCCGAACAGAAGCAAATTACCCTGCCCGTTTTGGGTATGACCTGCGCCAACTGCGTAGCGTCGGTTGAACGAAACTCGAAAAAAGTCGAAGGCGTTTCTGACGCCATCGTTAATTTTGCCAGCGAAAAAGTGACGTTTACCTATGATCCGGCCGTTGTCGGGACGAAGGAAGTCACTGCTCAGGTCATTGAAAAGGTCAAACGGGCCGGTTACGAAATCCCCACGGCCGAATTGGAACTCTCTCTGCTAGGCATGACTTGTGCTAACTGCGCCGCCACGATTGAACGGACATTGAACAAGGTGGATGGGGTGCTGGAAGCGGCCGTTAACTATGCCAGCGAAAAGGCCACTGTCCGCTATGCCGTTGGCGCGGTCACGCGGGCCGATTTGGCAGCCGCTGTGCGTAAAGCTGGCTACGATGTGGTCGAAAGCACGGATGCCGTAGAACTGCAAGATGCGGAAGCGGCGGCGCGCGAGGCCGAAATCCGTCACCAGTGGACGCGGCTGATCGTAGGCGCAATTTTCACCCTACCTCTGTTTTTGTTGAGCATGGCCCGCGATTTTGGCCTGGTGGGAGCCTGGGCGCATGCTGCCTGGGTGAACTGGCTGTTCCTGGCGTTGGCAACGCCGGTGCAGTTTTACGTAGGCTGGGATTATTACACCGGAGGCTATAAATCGCTCCGTAACGGCAGCGCCAACATGGATGTGCTGGTGGCAATGGGGTCGTCTGTGGCCTACATTTACAGCATTGCCGTTTTGCTGGCGAAGACGTTCTGGCAATCGGATCTGTTGGGCGCGCATGTTTATTTTGAAACGTCGGCGGCGATCATTACGCTGATTGTGCTGGGTAAGCTGCTGGAAGCGCGGGCCAAAGGGCGTACCAGCGAGGCAATCAAGAAGCTGATCGGTCTGCAAGCGAAAACGGCGCGGGTGATGCGAAATGGCGCGGAAGTGGATATTCCGATTGCCGAAGTCGCGCGCGGCGATGTGGTGATTGTTCGTCCGGGCGAGAAAGTGCCGGTGGATGGGGTAGTGGTAGACGGCCGTTCTACCATTGACGAATCCATGATCACCGGCGAAAGTTTGCCCGTCGCCAAACAAGTGGGGGATGAAGTCATTGGAGCCACCCTTAACAAACAGGGCTTACTCAAATTTGAAGCCACAAAAGTAGGCAAAGAGACGGCGCTGGCCCAAATCATCAAGCTAGTAGAGCAGGCTCAGGGCAGTAAAGCGCCTATCCAAAAGATTGCCGATCAGGCAGCGGCTTATTTTGTACCTGTTGTGATTGGTCTGGCATTGTTGACGCTGGTTGTCTGGTGGCTGGTTGGCGGCGAGTTTGTCCCGGCGTTGATTCGGTTAACGGCCGTTCTCGTCATCGCCTGCCCCTGCGCCATGGGATTAGCCACCCCCACCTCCATCATGGTCGGCGTGGGCAAGGGCGCCGAAAAAGGCATCCTGTTCAAAAACAGCGCCGCCCTGGAACAGGCGCACAAGCTGACGGCCATCGTCCTGGACAAAACCGGTACGATTACGAAGGGGGAGCCATCGGTAACAGATGTAGTGGCAAGTGGTAAGTCGCCAGTGGCAAGCGAAGAGTTGCTGCGGTTGGCCGCCTCGGCGGAGCGTGGCTCAGAGCACCCATTGGGCGAGGCGATTGTCAAGTTGGCCCAGGAGAAAGGGTTGGCCTTGAGTGAACCGTCAGCCTTTGAAGGGATTGCCGGACATGGGATAGCAGCGCAGGTAGACGGCCGTGCCATCCTCCTCGGCAATCTACGACTCATGCAGCGCGAAAGCATCCACCTCAACGGCCTGGAAACTAAAGCCGATCAGTTACAAAACCAGGCCAAAACCGCCATGTGGCTGGCTGTAGACGGGCAGGCCAGCGCTCTCATCGGCGTGGCCGACACCATCAAAGAAGGCTCCCAAGAAGCCATTGCCGCCATGAAAAACCTGGGTCTGACAGTCATCATGATGACCGGCGACAACGAAGCCACCGCCAAAGCTATCGCCGCCGAAGTAGGCATTGACCGCATCCTGGCCGAAGTGCTGCCCGGTGATAAATCAAACCACGTCTCCCAGTTGCAAGAAGAAGGCTACACCGTTGCCATGGTTGGCGATGGCATCAACGACGCCCCGGCGCTGGCCCAGGCCAACGTGGGCATGGCAATTGGCACCGGTACAGATGTGGCCATGGAAACGGCTGATGTTACTCTGATGCGCGGCGATTTACGCAGCGTGCCCCAGGCAATCAAGTTGTCCAAAGCTACCATGCGTAACATCAAACAAAACCTTGGATGGGCCTTCGGTTACAATATCGCCCTCATCCCCATCGCCGCTGGGATTTTGGCTCCCTTTGCCTGGGCGCCTGGCTTTCTGCGCCAACTCCATCCCATCCTGGCCGCCGGCGCGATGGCCTTCTCCAGCATCAGCGTCGTCAGCAACGCCCTGCGGCTGCGCACATTGAAGTTATAAAAGTGGCAGAGTGGCTGAGTGACTTTTTCACTTTGCCACTTTGTGTACATTAACAAACGTTATCCCCTGCACGTGAAATTCAATACGGCGGCAGCCTTGAATGTTTGTTAAAATACCAATTGAAAACGCCGGATGGCTTTTCATTATTTCTACCACATGACGATATACGAGGGCTAAAATTATGGGTGATTTTAATCAAATAAATCTTACCGATGCCTTTGTTGAGTTAATCCGCCGGGCGGCGACCCAGCTCCCGGCCGATATGGAAAACGCACTCAACAAAGCTCAAGAACGCGAAGACGAGGGATCGGCCGCTAAAGGCGCGTTCGAGACTATCCTAAAAAATGTGGCGATGGCCCGCCAACACAGCACACCAATCTGTCAGGATACTGGCACGCCTATTTTCGAAGTGAAGCATCCGCTGGGTGTATCCACGCGAAAACTGGCCGATCACATTCGGGCGGCGGCGGCGCTGGCCACCGAGCGCAACTATTTGCGCCCTAATGCCGTGGACAGCCTGACCGGGGAAAACAGTGGCGACAACACCGGTGAAGATTTCCCCACAATGCATTTTCACGAATGGGATAACGCGCATATTCATGTTGACGTGCTGCTAAAAGGCGGTGGCTGCGAGAATGTATCGGCGCAGTACAAACTACCCGACGCCCGGCTGAAAGGCGGCCGTGATCTGGACGGCGTGCGGCGCGTTGTACTGGATTCAGTGATGCAGGCGCAGGGGAAAGGGTGCGCGCCGGCCGTGTTAGGCGTCGCTGTTGGCGGCGACCGTGGGTCGTCGTATATCAAATCAAAGCAGCAATTGTTCCGCAAGTTGGAAGACACGAATGAGAATGAGGAGCTGGCGGCTTTGGAAGATCGTCTCTATGAAGAAACGAATGAATTAGGCATCGGCCCCATGGGATTTGGCGGCAAAACATCGGTTCTGGGCGTCAAAATTGGCACGATGCACCGGCTGCCTGCTTCCTATTTTGTTTCTGTAGCCTACATGTGTTGGGCCAATCGCCGCGCCCATATGGACGTCCGATTGAATGGCGAAGAGGTGGAGGTGCAATATGCGTAGGGTAACGATTCCTATTTCTGATGAAGATATTCGCTCGCTGAAGGTAGGCGATATTGTTTACTTGAACGGCGTGATGATGACGGGGCGGGATGCGGCGCATAAGTTCATGATCGAACATTTTATCCGTAATGAAGTCCAGCCGGAGGACGCCGCTTTACATGAGGAGTTGAAGACGCTGCTAGACGGCGGGGTCATCTATCACTGCGGGCCGGTGGAGAAATTCCATGACGACGGCTCTTATTCGTTTGTGGCCGCAGGGCCGACGACCAGTATACGTGAAGAGGTGTACCAGCCGGAGGTCATTGCTCATTTTAATCTGAAAGGAGTGATTGGTAAGGGGGGTATGGGGGCGAATACGCTCCAGGCATGTCAAGATCAACCGGCGGTCTATTTCCACGCGGTTGGCGGCGCGGCCAGTCTCATCGCGCAGGCGGTGAAGGAAGTGATTAAGGTCAATAAGCTGGAATTGGGCGTGCCGGAGGCGATGTGGGTGATTCGGGTGGAGGATTTCCCGGTGGTGGTGACGATGGACAGCCACGGGGACAGTATCCATGAGCAAGTGGAGGCGCGCTCCAGGGAAAAGTTTGCTGAGTTAATTGCGTAGAAACTGTAATGATCAAAAAGATGATGCATAGTTAATCATAAGCGAGTAACTCCTGGATTTGTTGCCGCCATCGTTCGTCTGCACTAGTTCTGAACATGAGCCACAAAAAAAGGCCGCCAACGGCGACCTCTTCTTGCTGAAATGCTGACAGCTATATGTGGATGGCCTGCCCTTCCACGCCGTGCGCCGCTTCCATGAGCGCTTCGCTGAGTGTGGGGTGGGCGTGGACGTTACGGGCGATCTCTTCGGCCGTCAGTTCGGCGTTGTGCGCCAGCGTCAATTCTGGCAGCAGTTCGGTCACATCGGGGCCAACCATGTGCGCGCCCAAAATCTCGCCGTATTGGGCGTCGGCGATGATTTTGATGAAGCCGTCCCGTTCACCCAAGCCCAATGCTTTGCCATTGGCCTGGAAGGGGAAGTGACCGACGTTGATGTTGTAGCCCGCTTCTTTGGCCTGGGCCTCGGTGTAGCCAAAGCTGGCGACCTGGGGCACGCAGTAGGTGGCGCGGGGCATCATACGGAAATCGATCGGCGTAGTTTCATGCCCGGCAATCGCTTCGGCGGCGGCGATGCCCATCGCCGAAGCGATGTGGGCCAGCCGGTAATCGGTGGCGGCGTCGCCGATGGCGTAGATGTTGGGGATGTTGGTGCGCATCTGCTCGTTAATGGCGATGTTGCCGCGCTCGGTTAGTTCAACCCCAGCAGTTTCCAGACCAATCCCTTCAATGTTAGGCTGGAAGTTGATGGCGACCATAGCCTGGTCAGCTTCCATTTCTGTACCGTCGGCCAGGGTAACTTTGACGCCAGTATCAGTTTTGGCGAGGGTGGATACGGCCGTTCCCACATGAAACGTTACCCCCATCTTCTTGTATGCTTTCTCCATAACCTGGCTTACTTCCGGTTCCTCATTGGGCAGCAGGTGGGGCAGCATCTCCAAAATGGTGATCTCCACGCCGTAATTGGCCCACATGTAGGCGAACTCCATCCCAATGACGCCGCCGCCGATGATGATCAGCTTCTCCGGCAGCGAATCGCTCAGAATCGCATCCTTGTAGGAAATGATGCGCTCGCCGTCGAACTCGACTCCCGGGAAGGGGCGCGGGCGCGCCCCGGTGGCGATGATGATATGGCCGGCGGTCAGGTCGGTCTCACTGCCATCGTTCAAGGTCACATGAACCGATTCGCGGCCGGTGAGCGCGCCGGTTCCCTCGTACACGTCAATGTTGTTCTTCTTCATCAGGAAGCCGACGCCCTTGACCAAGCGGCCGGACACCTGGCGGCTGCGCTTGAACGCTTTGCCATAATCCAGCGACAAATTATCGAAGCTAAAGCCAAATTCCCGCGCCCGATGCTGCAAGGTGTGAGCCAATTCGGCATTTTTGAGCAGCGCTTTGGACGGGATGCAGCCGACGTTTAGGCAGACGCCGCCCATGTATTCTTTTTCGATGACGGCCGTTTTCAGCCCCAATTGTGAGGCGCGAATGGCGGCGACGTAGCCGCCCGGCCCGGCCCCCAGGACGATCAGATCGTAATTAGACATAGTTTTCTCCGTTTTTAGTATGCAAGTCTGCGAGTTTGCGAGTTTGCGAGTTTGAGAGTGATCCGCCTACTTGCCTACTCGCTTACTCGTCCACTGATTATATTGAAAATGAGGCCAATTAACACCTTCATCTTAAACTGGCTATAATTTTGGGCATGGGTGGTTTTCCGACATGGACGTTGTGGGGTATGGGCCTTTCCGCGATAGGAGCGCTTCTGGCTGTAATGCTGGCCTTTGCCGCTTTGTCGCCGCGCTTTTTGGCGCGCATTGGCCTGGCTGGTTCCCGGTTGGATTTGCGGGTACGTTCCTTTATTGGTCTGGCGTTGGCGTTAATGCTGTTGGGCGGCGGATTTTTTCTGGCCGGCGTGCCCATTGAGTCGCTGGGAGGCGTAATGCCGCCGACGCAGCCGATTGTAGGAGCAACGGCCGTACTTCTCTCTCCTGAATTGATAATCCCCACAACCATTGGAGAGGCTGGAACCCAAACGGCCGTTCCCCGTCGGGGCGGCGCCCAAACCCCGCAATCTGGCGCCTTCAGCGGCCCGCCGCCGACCGAAGAATTGGATGTCACGCTGCCGTCTGCGGTTGAATCGTCTGCTCCCGAAGTCACAGACGCCCCTTTGCCTACGGCCACGCCCTCATCCCGGCCAACCGAGCCGCCTACCAGCACGCCTACCCCGTCGCCTACCGTCACCCCCACACCAACTTTAACGCCGACGCCGATTGAGGGGAAAACGGCCGTTATCAACACTGGCGGCAGCACCATCTGGGTACACCGTTCGCCAGGCGGCCAGAATCTGGTTTTAGTCCGCGGCGGCGATATCGTCATCCTTCAACCCGGTCATGCCAATCAAGGCGGCGTTCTCTGGCAAGAAGTGATGACGCTGGATGGGATGGTAGGGTGGGTGCAGGAGGCGTTCTTAGCCGCCCGTTAGATGTTTTTCTAGCGCCTCAATGGTTGCCGGGAGAGTTCTTGGGGGCGCAGTTTGGTTAACGGCCGTTTCCGGGTCTTTCAATCCATGCCCTGTTAGCACACAGACGGCCGTTTTCCCATTCGGATCAATCGCCCCCATCTCAATTTGCTGTTTGAGCGCCGCCACACCGGTCGCTGAAGCCGGTTCTACAAATATCCCTTCCGTTTTGGCTAATAACTTCCAGCTTGCCAGAATGTCGTCGTCGGAAACGGCCGTAATAATTCCGCCCGACTCATCCAGCGCCTCTAACGCCTGTCGCCAGCGGGCCGGGTTGCCGATGCGAATCGCTGTGGCAATCGTTTCCGGGTGTGCGACAATTTTACCTGTTACAATGGGGGCCGAGCCGGACGCCTGGCCGCCTAAAATACGGGGACGACCCTTGTCATACTGCTTATAGCCCATCCAGTAAGCGGTGA
This sequence comes from Chloroflexota bacterium, assembly GCA_024275635.1. Taxonomy (GTDB): domain Bacteria; phylum Chloroflexota; class Anaerolineae; order Promineifilales; family Promineifilaceae; genus JACKCC01. The sequence goes on from JAJRYT010000227.1 coordinate 13,126, forward strand.
TATTGCCCGCGTTGCCAACCGGTAAACAGTGCCAGTCGGGGGAACGGCCGTCCAACTGATCCACAATCTCAAATGAACCCGTTTTTTGCCCTTCAATCCGCCAGGGATTAATAGAATTCACCAGGACAATGGGCTGCCTCTTCACAATCTCGCGCACCATATCCAACCCATCATCAAACGAGCCGTCAATACTGAGTACCTCCGCGCCGTAAGCCAGCGAAGCGGCCAGCTTACCCAGGGCGATTTTGCCTTCGGGAACCAGCACCAGACAGCGCAGTCCGGCGCGGGCGGCATAAGCGGCCGCGCTGGCCGCCGTGTTACCTGTGCTGGCGCAAATGACACCGTTTGCCCCTTCATGAACCGCCTGCGTCATAGCGGCCGTCATACCCCGGTCTTTGAACGACCCCGTCGGGTTCAATCCCTCATACTTCAAATAAAGCTGGAGATTGGCTTTGGGCGCAATCAATTCAGCCAGACGGTCCGCCTTGATGAGTGGCGTATTCCCTTCATTCAGCGTGACAATTTGCACATCATCCGCAAAAGGTAGATAGTGGCGGTATTTATGGATGACTCCATTCCAATTCATATGATTGCTTTCTCTTGACAAAAAATTTACCACAGCGAACAATGGAAGCATTCAGACTGCTTGTTTTGTTCGCTGTGGCTGTAGAAAACCAGGTGAAGATTCGTATCAGTTACTCGCCGGGAATCACCAACGTTTGCCCCACGTAAATGACATAAGGTGAGTCAATGTTATTTTCCCCGGCAATAGACTGCCAGGCGACGCCATAATGCAGGGAAATGAGAAAGAGCGTTTCCCCAGATGCGACCTGGTGTGTAAACTGAGGCGTTGGACCGGGCGTGTCAACCGGTATCTTAAGTTCCTGGCCAACCTTAAGTTGATTAGGATTGACGATGCCATTGGCTTCCGCGATTTGTGTCCAATTAATGTTGTATTTGAGGCCAATGCGGAAAAGGTTATCGCCTGCTTTCACCACGTAGGTGGATTCGGTCAGTGGTGAAGGCGTAGAAGTCGGGTTAGCCAGAGAGGTATCGGATCCGGGTATCTTAAGTACCTGGCCCACCTTGATTTGATTCGCGTTGGGCAGGTTGTTATATTCAGCTAATGTGACCCAGGAAACATTGTACTTGAGGCCGATGCGGTACAGGTTTTCCCCGGCGGCGACAGTGTGTGTTTGGGGTGTTTCTGGGGCAGCGACATCTCCGGTACTTTCGCTAGTAGTTGTATCAGCGGCGCTTTCGGATTCGGATGTAGCGCCGTCAGTTGTTGCCGCTTCCGCATCGGCTTCGTCCGGTGCAGAATCCGTTGTTCCTGAATCGGCCGCTGGTTCTGGTGTGGCGGCGGCTTCAACACGGGGGGTATCGCTTTCCACCGCCGCAGTGGGTTCTGGGGCAGCCTGTTCACCCGTTCCTGCGCCGGCTGATTCGCCACCGCCGACATTGGCGTCGGGTGTGGCTTCGGTTACGGTATCTGTCGTATCCTCATTACTGCCGGGAATCGGCCGTTCACAAGCTGCTAACAACAGGCTCAATACCAGGAGTAAGGCCGCTAACTGAAACAAACGTTTCCAGACTAACATAATTCTACCTCCGTAAATGGCGTGGAACGGGCGCGCCGATACTGCTACCAGGCCCATCATTGACATAAACAACAATAATATAGCATGAATTTTGCTTTACGTAAAGTTGATGCCGGGCGATTTAGACCGTGCAGTTCCTTTTAGGTTAGATGGAGACTGGAGGTTGATTAACTTCCAGTCTCCAGTTGTTGCTCTCTAGTTATGGTTTTACTTGAGCATGGGAACTTTAACGCCACGTTCCCTGGCAACATCAGCCGCGCGTTGATAACCGGCGTCCACATGGCGCACAACGCCCATACCAGGGTCAACTGTGAGAACACGCTCCAGGCGGGCATCTGCTTCCGGCGTGCCGTCGGCGACGATGACTTGCCCGGCGTGCAGGCTGTAGCCGATGCCTACGCCGCCGCCATGATGGTAGCTGACCCAGGTTGCGCCGCTGACGGCGTTGATGAGGGCGTTGAGGATGGGCCAGTCGGCAATAGCGTCGGAGCCGTCTTTCATGCTTTCGGTTTCCCGATTGGGGCTGGCGACGGAACCGGCGTCCAGGTGGTCGCGGCCAATGACGATGGGCGCTTTGAGTTCGCCATCAGCCACCATTTGGTTGAATTTGAGTCCAGCGCGGGCGCGTTCGCCGTAGCCGAGCCAGCAGATACGGGCCGGTAAGCCCTGGAATTTGACCTGTTCCTGGGCCATTGTAATCCAGCGGCGGAGGGGCTTATCCTCGGGGAAGAGTTCGAGGATGGCCCGGTCGGTGGCGTAGATGTCTTCGGGATCGCCGCTGAGAGCGACCCAACGGAACGGCCCTTTACCTTCGCAAAATAACGGCCGTATATATGCCGGTACAAAGCCAGGATAACTAAAAGCTTCTTTCACCCCCTCATCAAAGGCCCGTTGGCGCAGATTGTTACCATAATCAAATACAATAGCCCCTTGCTTTTGAAAATCCACCATCGCCTGGCACTGCCGGGCCATGGATTGGGCCGACAGGCGGGCAAATTCCTTCGGGTTTTCATTACGCAAGCGCCGCCCGGCCTCAAAGCTCATCTGGTGAGGAAAATAGGCCAGAAAATCATGGGCCGAGGTCTGGTCTGTAACCATATCCGGGATTCGACCCTTCTGGAGCAGTTCTGGGAAAACATCAGCTGCGTTGCCGATGAGTCCAATGGAACGGGGTTGCTGCTTTTCAATGTAATAATCAACCCGTTTCAACGCATCGTCCAGACTTTCAGCCACTTCATCAATATACCGGTGTTCCATCTGGCGCTGCGCCCGCCATTCATCTACTTCCACAACCAGACCAACGCCTTCGTTCATGGTAATGGCCAGAGGCTGCGCGCCGCCCATTTCGCCCAGACCGGCAGTGAGTGTCCATTTTCCTTTGAGTGAGGGCCATCCGGCTTGTCTGGCGGCGGCGGCGAAGGTTTCAAATGTGCCCTGCAAAATGCCCTGCGTGCCAATGTAAATCCAGCTTCCGGCCGTCATCTGCCCATACATGATCAGCCCTTCGGCTTCCCATTTGTCGAAATTCTCCTGAGTAGCCCAATAGGGGACGATGTTGGAATTAGCAATCAGAACACGGGGAGCGTCGGTATGGGTGCGGAAGACGGCGACTGGTTTACCGCTTTGGACGAGCAGTGTTTCATCATTTTCCAGGTCGCGTAAAGTCGCCAGGATGGCGTCAAAGGCTTCCCAGTTTCGGGCGGCCCGACCCCGACCGCCGTAAACGATCAGATTTTCCGGATCGCCGGCGACTTCCGGATCTAAATTGTTTTGTATCATGCGATAGGCGGCTTCTTGAAGCCATCCTTTACAATTGAGCGTGGTTCCGGTTGGTGCGTGAATTGTTCTAGGCATTGTTTCTCCCTTTAGAATGGCGGTGTTTTCGTAGGCCCTGTTGGGGGTGGATGCGTCGTCAGGTTCTGACTTGTTTGTGGCGATTATATGTTGCCCTTTATACGTGTCAAGAGTTGACGCCCTATGCTATAATTGAGCGATTTTTAGATGATGTGGAGTCGATTCTCCGATGGATGTCGATAAGAACATTCACCAGATTTTCACCCGTATGCAGAAAGTCTTGTATATTCTAAAGAGAATATGTTTCAAATCTGGATTTTAGCTGCGTTTGTTAACGTTGAAGAAACCATATGAGTGGTGAGTGTATTTTAGTTATTGACGACAGCAAAGAGGTTGTGAAACACCTCGCGGATTCGGTGCTGCCAACTTTTGGGTATAAAACGCTGTTTGCTTACGACGGCCCATCTGGTATGGAATTAATTCGGGCTGGTAAAGCCGATCTGGTTATGCTGGATTATAATTTGCCGGGGATGACGGGGATTGATGTCTTGCAGCGCATGGCCCAAGAATCGAATAATACACCGGTGGTATTGATGACGGGGTATGGTTCTGAGTTGAGCGCGATTGAGGCATTTC
>JAJRYT010000228.1 GCA_024275635.1 Chloroflexota bacterium
ACCGATTATTGACATAGCTATAGCGGTTGAAACTTTGCGGATTAGCGGGGTCTGGTACAATGGTATCGGGGCTGATGAAACGGCCGATTGCCGGGTCGTACCACCTCGCTCGCATGTCTATCAACTTAATGTAAGCGTTCTGCATCTATCCCGGATACCTGCGTAACACAAACCATCCCTGCGCCATACAATTACATGAGGAAACGGCCGTCTCCAAGACGGCCGTTTTGCTTTTGAGTGTGTGGGGGGGGGACGGCCGTCCCTCTCTAGCTCACTCATACGCAATCACTTCCCGCACCGTAAGCCGTGAAGCGCGGCGCGCCGGGAAATAGCTGGCGACCAACGCCAGAACCAGCACAATCAGCAGCCAAAGCAGCGTCCCGGCCAACGAGAAACGGTAGCTGGGCGCGGCGCGAAAAAAAGCGTGGCCAACGGCGTTGGCTAATAATTTGCTGATGGGAACGGCCGCCACCGCCCCAATCAACCAACTCATCCAGCCAATCACCAGCCCCTCAATCAACACTACCTGCAGCACAGCCTTGTCCGACGCCCCAATCGCCCGCATCACGCCAATCTCCCGCTGCCGCTCGATGACGTTAATGCTCATCGTCCCCATCAGCCCCAGGCCGCCGACCACTGCCAGCAGGATAGCCATAAACAGCAAAAAGACGACGATGATGTTAAACGCCAGCGTAATCGGCTGGCGGATCGATTGAATCGTCTGCACCGCTTCCACCCGCATCCCGGCGCGGCGGAACTGTTCTTCCAGCTTGAGCGCCACTTCCGCCTGGAACGCCGGGTCGTGGTTGGTTGTCAGCGCCTGGGCCACCCGCGCCTTGCCCACTTCTTGCGCCAGATGGCGGGCAAAATAGGGATAATTGATGTACAAAGCAGAGCCAATCAACGAACTGCGGACAATGCCCACAATCTCAAACGCCTGCTCCTCCCCCTCCAATTTCAGCGTGATAACGTCGCCCACCGCCAGATCAGGGTCGTCGCGCAGCAAGTCGCTGTTGATGACGACGGCATTTTCATCATCGGGGCGCAGCCAACGGCCGTCAATGAACACCGGCTGCAAGAACTGCGTCTCCGCCTGGGGGGCGTAGACCAAAATGCCGCCGCTCTCCGTGCCGTCGGGGCGCAGCATCCGGGCGTTGGAAAAGCCCCAACTTTCCACATCCGCCACGCCCGGAACCTGCATCGCCTCGCGCCGGATACGCTCGATCCGGTAAGGGATGGTGAAATTGATCCCCACATCATAATCGAAATAGTTGAGCGCATCTTCCAGCGTCAGCAGCAGGGAGGCGCGCACGCTGAACACGGCAATGAAGATGGCGCTGCTCAACGAAAGGGTGATGAGCGTCAGCGCCAACCGTCCCCGGCGGCGAAAAGTATTACGGAGAGAGAGCAAAATCGGCCGTGACAGATGGCGCAGGCGCATGATAGCCCGATCAATCCGGCTGGAGCCGAACTGGCCCCTGCCCAACCGCTGCTCGCTCACCGCCTCGCGCACTGAAATACGGCTGCCGCTGATGATGGGATAAAGCGCAGCCAGAATGGGCACAATCAGCCCCACCGCTGCTTGCAGCCCGATGACGTTCAGCGGAATGGAAAATTCGGTCAAGTCAAAGTTGATGAAGGAGGCCATGAAACTGGAAAAGAGCCGCGCCCCAATCGCCCCCAACGGCACGGCTATCAGGATGGAGAGCAAGCCGAAGATGATGACGGTGACAAAATAGAGCTGCATGATTTGGGGAACCTGCGCTCCAATCGCTTTCATGATGCCGATTTGCTTCACTTCTTGCGCCAGAATGGCCGACAGGGTGTTGACGATGAGGAATCCGCTTAACAGCAGCGCCAAAAAGCCCATCACGCCCAACAGCAGCGACATGGGATCAATAATCAACTGCATGGGATGTTCGCCCGGCTCAAAGACGAAGGTGAAGAGGGCCAGTTGGTTGGCCCGTTCCAGTTGGTCGGTGACGGCGTTGGCGACCGTCTGGATGTAGGCGCGGTCGTCTTTATGCTTGGCGACGGTGAAGAAGAGTTGGTTGAAGTTGCGCGGCTCGCCCAGCCGTTCCAGGGTGTCGAAGGTGATGTAACCGTAGCCGTTGCCAGCCAGCGCGGCGGGGAATTGGTTCAGGTCGTGGGCTGTGCCGGAAATGATGAGGGGGCGGGCACGGCCGTCTGGCGGTTCCACCAGCAACGTATCCCCAATTTTGGCATCGCCCAGGCCCAACTGCGGCTGGAAGGAGGCGCGTTCAATCAGCACCGTCCCTTCCGGCGGCGGCCACGCCCCTTCCTGCGGCCATATTTTGTTTAAGCGCATGTCGTCGAAGTCGGGAACGGCCGTCACTTGCAAATTAAACCACTCATCCCCCTCCCCCCGGAAGCGAAGAAACACAAACCGCCGTCCTTCCGCCTCATCCACCTCATCCATGTTCCGAATCGTTTCCACCAACTCATCGTCAAACGTGGTCAGCAAAAAGATGTTGGCGCTGGCCGGATTTACTTTAGCGTAAGTGGCGGGTAAATCCGTCGTCAACGCCACCTGGGACCCGGCGACCATGCCGATAGCGGCCACGCCGACAGCGATGGAGATGACAACAAGGAAGGTGCGGGTTCGATTTTGCCAGAGATCGCGCAGCACTTTGCGCCAGCGGGGTGGAATGGTCATGAAATGATTGTAACAAGTTTGCCAGTTAGCGAGTAGGCGAGCAACTTGTTACAGTTCTGTCCGAATTTACTGCTCCAATCTTTCCGTGTGCATGCCCATCAGATTTCCCGTCTGGGCTGAAATTTTATATGCCACTACTTTAACCAGATCCTCTTCCGGCATGTGCATCATTAAATTGCTGGCATTAGCAACACCCTCAATGGTTATAATCCAAATCCATGAACTTCCCTCAATATCGGCGGAAAAACCAAGTTCCTCACCCGGAAAGAGTTCAACCGTAACCCGATCGGAATCATCCTGAAACGTCTTCGCAGACCAGGGCTCATCCCAAACAACATATTGATCCCAATACAAAGCCCTCTCAATCGCCTCTGAAGCCGTGAGATCTCGCCCTGATGGCGGCGTTGGGTATGGTTCAGGTATAAAACCTTCGGGTATAATTGGTGGCGCTAACGCCGGTCTTGCTGACTGTTTGGCCGGGTCAATCCATTTCGAAGCAACCCAAAACAGCGCCAATAATATGACTGCGAGTCCAACAAAGATAACAAAGTTGCATTTCTTCATTTGAAATCACATACTTATCTGACAAAACAAACTACAAAAAACCCTGGAGCACGGCGTGTTCACTCCAGGGGCAATGAAATTGTCTGGTTATCTGAAAAAGATGTGCTATGTACTCGTCCGAATTTACTCTTCCGTTAGAAGATTTGTGCGCACAGCGAGTAGCAGACCGGTCCGGGCGGAAAACTCATACGTTACACTGGATACTAATTCATCTTCGGCCATGCGTGGCATCATATTACTGACATTAGCAATCCCCTTGATCGTAATGACCCAAACTTTACCCGCAGATGTTTCAAGATTGGGCGCATACCATATATCTCTACCGCTTGCTTTCGCCGCCTCAGAACGACTATTATACAGCCTTACCGCTATACGATCAGGATCTTCATCCAATTTGTCTGGTGACCAGGATTGCTCCCATTCGACACCAAGGGAATCAAAATAGAAAGCTTTCTCCAGAGCTTCACGTTCTGTGAGTTCATGCTTCAAGGCAGGTATAGTCGGTCGGGGCACAGGATCATAACCTTCGAGTGGCGGTGGCACTGGTAATTCAGGAATATCAGATTGTACACCAGGATCAGCTTTCCCTACAGAAGATTCCCATAGGGCAAGTAGCACAGCTACCAAAATAACAATTGGGACAATTATGCGACGCCATTTCATTTGTCATCACCTCCTAATTCTATTCAGACTTAAGGACAAGCGCCAGTTACCGGGCCATAAGCAATTGAACCGAAAGTCCATGCAGGCATCACGCAATAATCAACCTCATGCTCACGGGTATGGGTGTAATATGTCCAGTTGCCACCTACAATCTTATATCTCGTGTCCTTGCAATATCCCGCGGCAGTAGGAGGGGTTCCAGTGTGCGCGCTTTCAAGACCACAGTTCACTAAATTACCGCTTGTCCAGCCTAAACTGAAGTTAAGAACAAGCTCAGGCACACCATTGATCCACCCTTCCCACCGACTTGCAGAGTTGCTATGGAGCGTCTGAAATAGATACCATGTTTTCTCAGACACAGGATCTCCATAATCGAAATCCTCGATAGATCCCCCTCGATACGAAATATAATGTAGTAATAGGCCACCTGTTTGTACCCCCCTGATCCAGCCTGTTTCAAAAAAGTCTGAGCCAGATGGACAGGTGGTACCTTGGCCTACACAAATTGCGGTGAGATTCGCAATAAACCAAAAAGGTGAAGGCGGGGCGCCTGTATACATGCTTACTCGCGTGCCTCTAACATTGGACACAGACTTGAAGGCAAACCCTTGGGAAACGGGCCAAGCTGCACGGCTGGTGCCGACAGTTATTGTCATCAACATTAGCGCCAGTAAAACAGGCAAACCAACCTTAAACGAATTGTTTTTTCGCGCGAATTCAGAAATCATTTTACCCCCTTTCCAATTACTACAAACAGCCAGAGCAATTTCATTATAGCCCCCCCCCCTCCAGATTTGTCAATATCTGTAGTAAACTGGCAAACGGCCGTATCTCAGGATTCGCTTCCAAATTGGGGTTCAATGATTAGGAAACTTTCTCAGGTTAAATCCCCCGAATCCCCTTATCTCTGAAATTTACTTGCTAGTCGCTTTCAGTCACATTACACTTGGCAGCGGATAAAAATTACACAGGATTTTAAGCGATGAAAAGAATATTGTTTTTGATAATTTTGATTTTTCTTATGCCAGCGTGTACCACTGCCGGCGGCCCTGCAATGACGGTAGAGAATTATCTGCAGGCGAAGGTAAATGGCGATGCCGACACAGTACGCGCCTTGCTTTGTTCAGCGAAGGAAGCGGATTTGAACGCGGAATTGCAAACTTATGCCATTGCTGAAGGCGTGGAAATTGAAGGGCTGGCCTGCCAGCGTGTAGGGGAGGGTGAGTTGGTGCAGTGTAACGGCCGTGTCGTCGCCCTCTATGGAACCGAGGAAAACAGTTTCTCATTCACCTCGTACCGCGTGGTGGAGGAAGATGGGGAGTGGAAGTATTGTGGAGAGGGATGAGAATTGAGTAATGAGGACTGAGTGATGAGGAAGCTGTTTCTGCGGGAGAATGGGTTGGCGTTGGGGTTGTGTTTGCTGGTGATTTTGTTGATCATTGTAACCAGTGACAACGCGCCGCAGTGGATTTATCAGGGATTTTGAAAGACCCTAAGGGTTTCTAAAACCCTTAGGGTCTGGCGTGAAACGTGGTTAGGAACGATGATGCGAGCATGGAACTATTTGATTGGCGTGGTTGTTTTATTGATTTTGGCTGGTTGTGGCGGGGGAAATAAAATGACAGTGGCGATAACGGCCGTTCCCCCCACCATCTCGACACCTACCGAAACGGCCGTCCCCACCCCCATCCCGACAATTGCGGTTACAGATACGGCCGTGCCGCCCCCTGCTCCCCCCACCAACTCCCCGACCGCCCGGCCACCCGACAACGCGCCTACTCAACTACCTTCTCCCACTCCCGAACCCAGCCTCAACGGCATCCCCTATTCCCAAATCATCCTCCTCCCTGACGAAACCATCCAGCACATGCAAGAAGTGTACGCCCTGGGACAAGAACTGGGCCGCGACCCGAATCGCTTCTCCAAGCTGGGCGACAGCATCATCGCCAACGCCGACTTTTTGACCCGCTTTGACCAACCTGGCACCTACATCCTGGGGCCATACGATGATTTGCAGCCCGTCATTGACAACTTCCCCGGCTCCTGGGACCGCTTCGGCGTCGCCATCCGCATCGGGCTGCGCGCCTGGGGCGTCTTTGACCCCGCCTGGGCCAACAAGGATTGGTGCGAACCGAACGAGGTGATGATTGACTGCGAAATCCGGCTCAACAACCCCAGCGTTCTCATCATCCACCTCGGCTCTAACGATTTGGACGCCAATTTTGACCAGTTCCTCCGCAAAACCGTCGAACATACGCTGGAACTCGGCGTCATTCCCATCCTGCTGACCAAAGCTGACCGCTACGAAGGAGAAGATAACCGCAACAACAACACCATTCGCCAGGTTGCCGCCGATTATGCCGTGCCGCTAATTGATTTTGACGTAGTTGCCGAGACGCTGCCCAATCGCGGCATCAAGGAAGGCGACAACGTCCACCTCAGCGGCCCGATGGCCCATGATTACAACCTGCCCATCGTCTACGAAAAAGGGCACACTGTCCACAACCTCACTATCTTGCTGATGATGGATCGCGTTTGGCGGGAGGTAATGATTGACGATTGAGGATTGATGATTAGCATGTTCCCGTCATCAATCTTTAATCATTAATCTTTAATCATTAATCCTCAATCATTTATCATGAATTTACTGATGCTGCTAATTTTTGGGGGAACGGCCGTTCTCTACGCCGCTCTCCTCCCTGCCAAATGGCGCGAAACGGCCCTGCTTGCGGGCAGCATCCTCGCTGTGTACTGGCTGCAGCCCTTCTCCCCCATTCGCTTCAGCGGCTACCTCCTGCCTACCGCCGCCATCGGGTTGACAGTTTTAGGCTGGTGGGTGACTTTACCAGGAGAGAACGAACCACAAAGACGCAAAGGGCGCCAAGAAAACTTAAACGAAGAAAGCTTCGCCCCCTCTGCGCCGCTGCGGTTAAAAAAGAAGATCGCGCAACATTACTCGTCATAGCGGGGCTGGTCATTATCGTTTCCTTCCTGCGCTTCCTGCCCCCAGACCTCCGCCCCATCGCCAACCGTCCGCCTAACCCGTTATTGGTAGCAATTGTGCTGTTAGGGATGGGAACGGCCGTCGCCACTGTAGCGCGATCTGGTAAATCACGTCAGAACGATTTGGCAAATCGTTCGACGAAGGTTGCTATTCTGTTCATCCTCGTTTTATTCATTGTCTTGAAAACAGATGCGCTGGCAACGGCCGTTGCCCACCTCTGGCGCACACTAACCAATCAAGACACAGCCATCGCCAGCGCCGCCGATTTGACCTGGCTCGGCTTCTCCTACATCGCCTTCCGCCTGCTGCACACCCTGCGCGACCGGCAAACCGGCCAGCTGCCCAACCTTTCACTACGCGAATACGCCACCTACGTCCTCTTCTTCCCGGCCATCATCGCCGGGCCAATTGACCGCGCCGAACGATTCGCCCCCGATCTCCGCGCCCTGCCGCAGATGGCCGGTCTCGACGCCGCCCGCTTCGCCGACGGCCTGACACGCATCGGCGTGGGTCTGTTCAAAAAATTCATCATCGCCGATAGTCTGGCGCTGGGGATGTCGCTGGACGGCGTGGACGCGGCGCTGGTGCAGCAGCCGGGCCGTCTGTGGCTGCTGCTGTACAGCTACGCTTTCCGGCTCTTTTTCGATTTCGCCGGTTACTCGGACATCGCCATTGGGCTGGGGATTTTGTTTGGAATCAGACTGCCGGAGAATTTTAGACGGCCGTACCTGCAAACCAACCTCCCCGCCTTCTGGAAAAGCTGGCACATCACCCTCAGCGATTGGGCCAGGTTCTACGTCTTCACCCCCCTCTCCCGCGCCCTACTGCGCCGCAAACCGCGCCCCTCGACTGCGCTCATCGTCCTCTCGGCGCAGTTGGCGACGATGGCGACGATTGGCCTGTGGCACGGCGTCAGCGGCCATTTTCTGATCTGGGGCTTGTGGCACGGCGTGGGGCTGTTCGTCCACAAGCAGTGGAGCGACCGCACGCGCAAATGGTATCGTGGGTTGGCGGCAAAACCGGCGCAAAAGTGGGCGTGGACGGCCGTTGCCTGGTTCCTAACCTTCCATTATGTCGTCATCGGCTGGGTCTGGTTCGTCATCTCTGATCCGGCGCTGGCGGTGGAGGTGGTGGGGCGGTTGTTTGGCGTGGGGTGAGATTGGAGACGTCATGGATTATCATACGATCATTCGACAAAATGAGGAACGGCTGTTACAGCCGCACGTTCGCCAATCGGCAGCGGCCGTTGCTAACCTGTTGGCCGACGAATTCATCGAGCATGGCAGTTCCGGTCGCATCTACACTAAACAGGACATCCTCGTCCATCTGCCCCAGGAACAAGCGGCAGCCATCACCACCGCCGCCTTCAAAACGACCCAACTCGCTCCCGGCATCATCCTGGCGACCTGTCGTTCGACCCACCGGCAGCCGGGCCAGCCAACGACCCATGCCCTGCGCTGTTCAATTTGGAAACAAGTCGCCGGGCGCTGGCAGATGGTGTTTCACCAGGGCACGCCCACAAGCGAGAAC
>JAJRYT010000229.1 GCA_024275635.1 Chloroflexota bacterium
GATTATAAAGTGACTAAGGTTAAAAGTGACTAAAGATTAGAAGTGACTAAAGTTAGAAGTGACTAAAGTGATTAAAGTTGGTCGCCTCCACTTCGCACTTTAGTCATTTCCTATCACACCCTCTTTCCGCAGGGCAGTGATTTGTTCAGGTGTAAAATTCAGGCGTTCGCTTAGAACAGCCTCAGTATTGTCGCCTAAGGTTGGCGGCGCGCAGTTGATTTGGGCCGGAGTCCTGGACATCTTGGCCACCGGGCCGAGTAATTGAATGGTTCCGGCTGTGCGATGCTCAACTTCTTGCACCATCTCGCGGGCGGTAATTTGCGGATCGTTGAGGATAGTGGGAATGTCATTAATTGGCCCAACAGGAATACCGGCTTTGATAAGTAGTTCAAACCAGGCATCAGTCGGACGTGTGCGGAACAAATCTTGCAGCAAGGGAACTAAAATATGCCGGTAACGGACGCGGTTCGCATTGGTCTGGAACCGTTCATCTGCCCATAAGTCTAACCGCTCAACGACTTGGCAGAATTTACTATATTGACCGTCGCTGCCGACGGCCAGGGCAATGTACCCATCGGCAGTAGGGAAGGTTTCGTAGGGGACAATGTTGGGGTGGGCGTTGCCGTATCGGCCGGGAGTCTCTCCGGTAGCGAAGTAATTATGGGCAACATTGGCCAGCCAGGCCACCTGGGTGTCCAGCAAGGCGACATCAATGTATTGGCCTTCACCCGTTTTCTCACGATGATGCAGGGCAGCTAAAATGGCATTGGAGGCGAACAGCCCGGCGGTTATGTCTACGATGGCAACGCCGACTTTGTGCGGCGATCCATCAGCAGACCCGCTAACGGACATGATACCGCCTTGGGCCTGGATCATGAAGTCGTAACCGGGCCGCTTGCGGTAGGGGCCGGTTTGGCCGTAGCCGCTGATGGAGCAGTAGATGAGGCCGGGATTGTTCTGGCACAGCGTTTCATAGTCTAATCCCATCCGTTTCATGGTCCCAACTTTGAAGTTTTCGATGAAAATATCAGCGTCGGCGACTAGTTTTTTGAGGATAGCTTTACCGGTGTCGCTTTTGAGGTTAAGGGTGATTGATTTTTTGTTGCGGTTGACGCTAAGGAAGTAAGCGCTTTCTCCGCCTACCCAGGGCGGCCCCCATTGGCGGGTTCCGTCACCCACGCCGGGCTGTTCGATTTTGATGACTTCAGCGCCGTAGTCGGCCAGAAGCATGGTGCAGTATGGCCCGGCCAGGATGCGGGAGAGGTCTATGACGCGAATATCGGAAAGGGCTGCGGTTGGATTCATCATAGGACTTAAGGGGCCAGGTTGCAAGGTTGCAGAGTTGCAGGGTTGAAAAATTTCTGGGTTACTCTGTCACCTTACCGTTTTGCCACTTTTCCACTAAACAAAGGCGTTTTCTCCTGTCAGGTGACGGCCGATTATCAATTTTTGTATCTGGCTGGTTCCTTCGTAGATGGTGGTGGCCAGGGCGTCGCGCAGGTGACGCTCGACGGGATATTCGTTAGTGTAGCCGACTGCGCCGTGTAGTTGGATGGCTTGTCGGGCGACGTTGACGGCCGTTTCCGTCGCCACTAATTTGGCAATCGAAGTCTCGTAAGTATTCCGTATCCCCTTATTTTTGACGTGTCCGGCCCGGTAAACCAGGAAACGGGCCGATTCAACGGCCGCTGCCATGTCGGCAATCATCTCCTGCACCAACTGTTTGGCGGCGATGGGTTTGCCAAACGCCTGTCGTTCTTTTGTATAGGCGACGCTGGCGTCCAGACAGGCCTGCGCCTGTCCCACACAGCCGGCAGCGACCCCGTAACGGCCGTTATCCAGCGCGCTCATGGCGATCTTGAAGCCGTCCCCGGCCCGGCCCAACAACTGCGTGGCCGGCAGGCGCACATCCTTCAAATTCAAATGAGCGGTATGCGCTGACCGCAGCCCGGTTTTGCCCCACACCTTCTCCGCCTGAAAGCCGGGCGTGTCGGTGGGAACCAGGAAGGCGGCGATGCCGCGATGTCCCTGCGCCGGATCAGTCTGGGCGAAGAGCAGGCACAGATCGGCTTTTGTGCCGCTGGAAACCCACGCTTTACGGCCGTTCAAGACCCATTCATCCCCCACCGGTCGCGCCCCCAAATTTTGGTTCGTCGCCTCCGACCCGGCGGTGAATTCAGTGAGAGCGAAACAGCCCAGAAGACGGCCGTGTCCCAATTCCGGCAGATAGCGTGTTTGCTGTTCCTGGCTGCCCCACTGCTTAATCGTCAACGCGCAAAGCGAATTATGTACCGACAAAATAGTGCGTACCGAGGAGCAAACCTTACCGATCTCTTCAAACGCCAGTGCCTCGCCGATAAAATCAGCGCCGGCGCCGCCCATCTCCGGGGGCAGCGTTGGCGTCATGAGGCCAGTAGGGGCCAAATTATCCAAAATAGCGCGGGGGAAAATCTCTTCGCGGTCATTGCGGGCGGCGACAGGCGCGATATGTTCCTGGGCGAATGCTCGCGTCTGCATCTGTAAAGCGGTTTGTTCTGGTGAGAAGTCAAAGTTCATCTTTTATCCACCATAGCCCAAGGCTTGTGAAATCTGGACGGCCGTTTCCCGTACCTTCGGCGCTAATTCCTCCATCATCCGCTGACGTGGAATTGTCCGCACCGAACCGGTCACATTAATCGCCGCCACCACATGATTGGTATGATCCCAGATGGGCGCAGCGACGGCGCGTAACCCAATTTCCAACTCCTCATCATTGAGAGCGTACCCTTGTTGGCGCACACGAGTCAGTTCTGCTTCAATGGCGGTCTGGTCAACAATGCTATAAGGCGTACAAGGCGTTAACGTCTGGCTCAACCGCTGCGCCAAATCCTCCGGGGGTAAATGGGCCAGCATCACCTTGCCCATCGAACCACATTGAGCCGGAATACGGGAACCGATGCCCAAAACGACCCCAACGATTTGCTGTTTCCGCACCCGATCCACATACACGACTTCCATCCCGTCCAGGACACTCAAGCTAACTGTCTCATCCACGTTTTGGGATAATTGGCGCAGATACGGCCGTGCCACCTGCCGAAATTCCAGGCTGGAGATAGCCGTAAAGCCTAACTGAAGCACCTTCAAGCCAGGGCGATACTTCTTTGTTTCCGGGTTGCGTTCCAAATAACCGGCCGATTCAAGCGTCGAAATAATGCGAAAAGCAGTCGTTTTATTCAGTTTGGCGGCATCTTTGATTTCAGTCAGGGATAAAGCGCTGGTGTCGCGGTTAAATAGAGAGAGAACTTGCAGTCCTCGCAGGAGTGATTCAATCTGATAGGGTGATTGTGGCATTTCTTCCCTTGTGAAAGGTTTCACTAGACGAAACTTTGTTTCTCTCAGTAGAACTAATGGAAGTTTAGCACAGACAAAGATGAGCGTCAAATGAGAAACGCCATCTCGCCCTGAGCCAATGTAGGGGATCGAAGATGCGGGGAAAGTCCAGGTAAAATTCTTGAATCCCTTTGTCCCCGCCTATCATTTATGGCCGCAAACCAATTGGTGGTTCTTTAGGATTTCGCGGGGTTGAGGAAAAAATCTAGTTCTTCAGGATTCCGCGGGGTCAGGAAAAGATTGGGTAACCGTTCAGCCGCCAACAGACTTTTGAAGTTTTGCAGTCGAGTACACAACCACACAGAGCGTCAAAACTTCAAAAGTCTCCAGGGGGGAGTGAACGCTTACAAGATTGGCAACGAATTAGCGCGAATTTGCACGAATTGTAAAAAAATTAGTGAAAATTAGTGAAAATTCGTTGCAAAAGTTTGTAGCCCAACAAGTCAACCCCATAAAATCCCAAAGACCCAAATAATGGGGGAAAATGGTGTTTCCTGAAGTTGGCGTCAGGTGTTTTGACGGCCGCTTAAAATGTGGGCGTAATGGAGCGCGCGGATCGGCTTCCCCTGCCGCTGTAAGCCGCCATTCATGTGCATGATGCAGCCAGCGTCACTGGTGATGACAGTATCCACGCCCACCGCCTCAATGCGCCGGATTTTTTCGTTGAGCATGGCCCCGGAAATGGCCGCTTGTTTGGCGGCAAACGCGCCGCCAAAGCCGCAGCACCAGGGTTCGGGCGAACCGTTTGGCCCGCTGTCCATTTCAACGAGTTCCAATCCGGCTACTTCAGCTAACAAGGCGCGGGGTTCGGCCGTCAGCCCCAGCCCGCGCGCCATGTGGCAGGCGTCGTGATACGCCGCTCGCCCCTCCCAACGCGCCCCGAAATCGGTTTTGCCCACCACGTTAACCAGGAATTCGGAAAGTTCATACGTGCGTCCGGCAATGGCCTGCGCCTGGGCCAGTCGGGCCGGGTCGTCCCGGAACAGGCGCGGGTATTCGTGGCGCACCATCATCACGCAGGAGCCAGACGGGGCGACGATGACCGGGGCGTCGGCAAACACATCAAGAAAATGGGCGGCAATGCCCCGCGCGTCGCCGTGAAAACCGGCGTTATACGGCGGCTGGCCGCAGCAGGTTTGCCCAGCGGGAACGGCGACGGTTATGCCCGCCTGTTCCAGCAACCAAACGGTATCTTCGGCCAAATCGGGAAAGAAGGCGTCGGTTAAACAAGTCATAAAAAGGGCAACGGAAGCCGGTTTATTCATGGGAAAGTTTGCAAGGGCGGCCCGCATCCCTCAACGCGGCCTCTAACTGGGCTGCTGTGATAGGCGCTTGCAATTTCCTATCGCCAATATGAACGACGGGGATGATGTAATGGTAACGGGCGAAGATGGCGGGGTCTTGGGCGATGTCTATTTCGGTGAGATGGTGGGGGTGAACGGCCGTTAATCGCCCCAACATCTCTTTCGCCGCCTCACACAGATGGCAGCCTGACTTGGTGTATAAAATGACTTCAATCATGATTGGGTTAGCGGCTAGAGACTGGAGACTGGAGATTCGCTCGCCGTCAGTCTCCAATCTCCGGCAACATGTCATTAAATGCCCTTCAAAAATGGCTGCACTGAATCAATGAAAATGACGAGGAGTAAAACCAGTAAATAGATATTGGAGGCCATAAACAGGCTGCGGGCATTGGGCGGGGATGGATCTTTGATGAGTTTGATATTGCGCCAGAAAAGATCGGCCGTGACCAGCAGTACCGGCGCGAAGTAAAGCCAACCCAACGTGGGCAAAATCACCAGCAGCAGACCAGCCAGACCGGTAGGAACGGTGTGCGACATCACCCACCAGGCGGCACGCTGCGGCGTTGTCCGCGCCGGCAGCATGGGCACGTCAGCCCGCGTGTAATCATCGCGGTAAAGCAGGGCCAGGCTCCAGAAATGGAAGGGCGTCCACAAAAACAGGATGAGAGAGAGGACCAACGCACCGGGATCGCTCCAACTGCCCACGGCGGCGCTGCCGCTGAGCACGGCGGCGCTGCCCGCCGCGCCGCCAATGACGATGTTTAACAGGGTGCGCGGTTTGAGCCAGATGGTGTAAATGACGACGTAAATGAAGCCGCCCAGGAGGAGGAAAAAGGTTAAGGGGGGATTGAATGGCAGGACAGCCAGAGAAGGAATCAGGATGAGGGCCACACCCACATAAGGAACCCAGCCGGGATTAGGGATGTCGCCGTTGACTAACGGCCGTTTCTGTGTCCGCCCCATCGCCCCATCCGACTTTCGTTCCAGATATTGATTGAGTGACGACGCCCCGGAGGCAGCCATGCCCCCTGTCAGCCATATGAGGCCCATCTTACCCACTCCTGGCCAGCCACCCGCAGCCAGAAATGCGCCGCCAGTCGCCGCCATCAACAGCAAGAAGACAATCCGCATCTTGAATAACACAACAGCCAATTGCAGCGCCTCGCGCCAGCCCACTGCCCCTCTCACCCGGTTCGCCTTTCCTTGTTCACTCACATCCGAAATTGACATTCGTCCTCCGATGGGTAATCGTGCCGCCTTTCACGAATTGTAACAAGCCGGTCAGCAATCAGCAATCCTCCCGCTTCCCGCGCCTCCTCACTCGTCTCCAAACGAAATCCCCAGGTCGCGGGCCGTCAAGATTGTGTCACAGTCCAGGGGGACGGTTTTCATCCGCCCGGCCACTTCATTTAACGGGACATAATTCACGGTTGGCGGATCCAGGGCCACCATGATGCCCGACTGTCCTTCACCGAGGGCGCGCACGGCCGCCGCGCCAAAACGGAGCGACAGCAGCCGGTCGAAGGTTGTGGGTGTCCCGCCGCGCTGCAAATGGCCCAGAACAACACAGCGGGCTTCTTTCCCGGTCAATGTTTCCAGCGCCACGCCCACTTTTTCGCCAACGCCGCCCAAGCGATCTAAACGGCCGATTTCCTTCCCCTTCACCGAATAATCGCCGCCAACGGGGCGCGCTCCCTCGGCGACAACGATCATGGAAAAGTTACGGCCGTTTCGCGCCCGCTCCTGTACCTTTTCGGCTACCTTGTGGATGTCGTAAGGGATTTCGGGGATCAGGATAGCGTCGGCGGTGGCGGCCACGCCGGCATTGAGCGCGATCCAGCCCGCATACCGGCCCATCACCTCGACGATCATGATGCGCCGGTGCGCTTCGGCCGTCGCGTGCAGGCGGTCAATGCAGTCAGTGACAAAGTTAACGGCCGTATCAAAGCCAAATGTAATTACCGTCTGATCCAGGTCATTGTCAATCGTTTTGGGCACGCCGACAATCCGCACGCCCTTTTGGCACAACGCATAAGCAATCGCCAGCGAGCCATCGCCGCCAATGGCAACGAGCGCATCCAGACCATGCGCCTTGAATTTAGCGGCCAGTTCGCCTGTCCGGTCTTTTTCATAAAGCTGACCGTCTACTCCACGCGTGGGGTAGCGTAACGGATTACCCCGGTTTGTCGTCCCCAGAATCGTGCCGCCCAGGTGCGTAATTCCGCGCACCGCCGGCCGGTCCAATGAAACCAAGCCGCCTGCCGGGTAATCCTCCGGCAGCAGCAAGCCGTTGTACCCATCCCGGATGCCGACGCATTCCCAACCCCGGTTCAACGAGGCCAACACAACGGCGCGGATAACGGCATTCAGCCCCGGCGCATCACCGCCGCCGGTATTGATGGCAATTCGTTTAATGGACATAAGCTTCTCCTTAGTGTGAAACGTTTACAGGATTTAGTATACAATCATTGTGGCTTGTAAACAGGTTTATGGTAGCAAGGTGCAGGGTTATTTTGCCCCTTTACAACTTTGCCACATCTCTTTTTTATGTTTTGGACTAAACTCATTCGCTTTGGCTTTCGGCTGCTCTATAATGAGCTGGCCTGGATGTATGACGGGGTAAGCTGGCTGGTTTCGCTCGGCGACTGGCGCATCTGGCAGCGGGCAGCGCTGCCGTTTATCCAGGGTCAAGATGTATTGGAAATTGGACACGGGCCGGGGCATATGCTCTTGGCGTTGGATGAAGCGGGTTATCGCGTCGCCGGGTTGGATTTGTCGCCCACCATGGGGCGGCAAGCGCGGCGGCGGTTGGCAAAAGCGGGTACGGCCGTTCCCCTCATTCGCGGCGATGTGATGGCTTTGCCGTTCAAGGCGGCCGTTTTCGATACCGTCCTGGCAACCTTTCCCACCGATTACGCAGTTGACCCGGCTGCGTTGGCGGGTGTGAGTAGAGCGCTGCGGGCAAACGGCCGTTTCGTCATCCTCCCCGAAGGTCATTTCACCGGGAACAGACCGCTGCACCGCTTCATCGAGTGGCTCTACGCCATCACCGGCCAGCGTTCCGGCGCATTTGCCGTTGACAACGCCCACAACTGGCCGGCGCGCCCAGCCATGCAAACGATCATAGATCGCTTCAGCAAAGCCGGATTTCGCGTCGAGATAGAACCAGTTCAACTGGCCCGCAGCGCGGTCACACTCTTAATCGCGCATAAGGCGGGTGGTTCAGGTGGGTGGCAGTTGGTACAATCCAGGGATGAGGAATGAGGGAGCAGGACACACTTGTTTTAGGTACACTGGAGATTAAAGACTGGAGACTAAGCTCGACTTTGTACATTCCTAACAGATTGCTTCCAAACCGTACTCGACCGCGTGGGTTTGTATTCAAATAATATTTGCATGTCACTCTTTTTATGCGATGTTCAAATATTCGTACTCTAGTAAAGTTGCATTGACTAAAA
>JAJRYT010000230.1 GCA_024275635.1 Chloroflexota bacterium
AATGCCCGAAAATCGGCCCATCCTTTCAGCGCCAATGTCTTGGTGATTGCCGCTGTCAATGTGGTCTTGCCATGGTCGATGTGACCGATTGTCCCGATATTGCAATGTGGCTTTTCGCGCACAAATTTTTCTTTGGCCATTTTCTAAACCCTCAATTTTTGCTATAGGCGTATTAAAATAAGGGGATAATGCTTGCCTGATTTTAATACAAATTGAAACTTATTACCTTTCACAAGAATACCCCGTTACCCAATGGCTTGCACCTCGTGGGGGAACGGGGCAAAAAGCCCACGATGGGACTTGAACCCATGACCTCATTCTTACCAAGAATGTGCTCTGCCGGCTGAGCTACGTGGGCGGAACAGTCGTTTAGTAAGTCAGTCGTCAGTAATCAGCGAATTGCAATGGATTGTCAGAGACTTTTTTGCAAATTGACCACTGCTTACTGGCAACTATTTACTGAAAGTGGGCCAGGTAGGACTCGAACCTACGAAGCGCGTCGCGCAGCGGATTTACAGTCCGCCCCCTTTGCCACTCGGGACACTGACCCAGGTAAGATGTTTATATGTTATAGTGCTTCGATTGCTTTGGCTGCTGCGCCTGAGCCGACGATGGGACTTGAACCCATAACCTATGCTTTACAAGAGCATTGCTCTGCCAATTGAGCTACGTCGGCAAGTGTTGTAATTGATATGCCGCTGCATAAGGCATTGCATCACTAGCTCTTTGTAGAGCACTCCGACGAACAAGTATAACACTTGCATATTTTTCGTCAAATATATTTTTGTTCGTTTTTGGGGGCATTGATTAGAATTGGCTCTGTTGGCGATAGGCGGTGATGAGGGCGCGGATTTGGCGGCGGTTAATAACGGCCGTTCCCACCGGCCGGGCTACGTTTTCCCGGTAAATGGCTTGGATACGGCTTGTTTTTTCGGCTACATGAGTCGCTTTTATCAACACTTGTTCTTGCAAGGGTTTGACCAAATTCTGGCGCAGCGGAACTGCGCCGCTGCCGCTGCCTAACCAGACATCAAGCGGTTCGGCTACGTTGGTTTGGAGGCCGCTGATAGTAGCCGGCGTTTCTAATAACAGGGTTGTGATGGCTTCCATGATGGCGCTAGTTCGCTGGCCCAGGCCGAAGGGCAGCCATTTGAGGATGTTTTGCACCCATTCGCTGAACATCTGGAGGAAGGGGGCAGCCTGCTCAACGGCCGTTTCCAGCAGCGCTTCCACACCGGCGAAATAATCGTGCAACCTGTCTGTTTGGTGAGTCAGCCAGGAACGGCCGTTTTCCAACAAGGGGATGTGCGCGTCCAACTCGGCCAATGCTTGCCGGCCGATCGCGACGCCTTCATTCAGGCTGGGTAAATCATCCACCAGTTCTGTAATGGCGGCAGTGACTGTATCTATCCCCTCCTCAACCCAATCCGTCACATCTACTGCATCAAGCTGTTCATACAAAGCCACTAATCCGGCCAGTAAACCGACCTGTTTGTTAGCTGCTTCTAGTTCGACGGACATGGCTTGAACGGCCGTGTCCGTTGCGCCGGTTGCTTGTGCTGCCAATTGGCGTTGGGCAGCGGACAATTCAGTTTGTAAACGGCTGTTTTCGGCTTGAGCGGCCGCTAATTGGGCTAGCAAGCCGGCGATTTGTTCGCTGCCATCGGCGATTGTTTGGACGACAGGCGGCATAACAGGTGCAACAGAAGGGAGCGCCGCGCGGGATTTGAGCAACGCAGCGCCAGCGCCGGCAGCTGTGGCCACTACGGCCGTTACCGCCGCCGCCTTCAAAAAATGACGCCGATCAACTGGCTGTTTGGTGTATTCTTCAGACATGGGAGCCTCCTAAAATAGTCATGAGGAGTGAGTGATGAGGCGTGAGCAACGCTTTTCTTTGCCCCATCGGTATTTTCCAATACGAAAATAATTGCCAATACGTTTCACTAAAATAGACACCAATCCAGTGGAAAAGTTACGAATCGCTGCTGTAACCGAATCGTTTTAACGCTCTTTCGTTACGCCGCCATTTGGCTTCTACCTTGACCCATAAATCCAGGAACACTTTACCTTCGATAAGCGCTTCGATTTCCTTGCGCGCCGCCGCGCCCAGTCGGCGCAGTTGCGTCCCTTTGGCGCCAATCAAGATGCGTTTGTGGCTGTCGCGCTCAACGAAGATGTTGGCGCTGATGTAGGTGGTTCCATTCGGCCGTTCCTTGTATTCGTCAGTTTGAACAGCCACACCATAGGGGACTTCGTCCCGCAGTTGCAGCATGATTTGTTCTCGAATGAGTTCGGCAACGAGGTTGCGCACGTACAAATCGGTGACCTGGTCGGTGGGGTAGTAGCGGGGGCCTTCGGGCAAGGCGTCTACCAACATTTGCCGTAGTTCATCCCGGCCGTTTCCTTGCAGCGCCGAAAACAAGACCCAATCAGCCTGGGGAACCAATGCCCGGTAAGCGTCTGTGTGCGGCAAAACGCGCTCCGGGGCTAATTGGTCGCTTTTGTTGATACCCAAAATAAGCTTGACTGCTTCATTCAACCCGGCTAACTGCCGGGCGATGGCTTTGTCGCCAGGGCCGGGCATTTGACTGCCGTCCACCAGCCACAAAACCACGTCGGCATTTTCCAGGGAGTCAACGGCCGTTTCCACCATAAACTCATCTAACTTGTGGCGCGGTTTCATCATCCCCGGCGTATCTACAAACACCATCTGGTAATGTGGTTCCGTCACAATGCCCAACTGCCGGATACGCGTCGTTTGCGGGCGCGGCGTGACAATGGCGATCTTCTGCCCCATCAGCGCATTGACCAGCGTGCTTTTACCCACATTCGGCCGTCCCACCACCGCCACAAAACCCGACTTATGCCCTTCCAGTTCTTCATCAAAGAATTTTTCACTGTTTGGCGTCATATCGTTCCTCAAAAAGATTAAAGATTGAAGATTGACGGTTGGCTACAATCATCAATCATCAATGATTTTCCCCTCAATCCTCCAAAATCCGCTTCAACTCCCGCATTGTCAACCCTACGCGCTCATCACGCAGTAGAGGCAGGCGGGAACGAGTGCGGCGTAATTGATTCAAATCCAATTTGGCCGCCACCAGAGCCGATTCGTAGTACGGTCCCTGCGCCACCAAATTGCCCGACGGATCAAACACCGTAGACCCGCCCCAAAAGCTGACGCCATCCTCAAACCCGGTGCGGTTGGTGTGGATGACGAAATTGGTAAACATACTGGCATAGGCTTTGTTGATATGTTCCACCCAACTGGCGCTGCCGATTTTTTGCTCCGTCGCCAGCCCATGCCCTGGCGAGGCTGATATGAGAATGAGAATGTCAGCGCCATCTAGCCAAAGGATGTACGGTGGACTCATGTGCCAGAAATCTTCACAAATGAGCATCCCGACGCGGCCAAACCGCGTATCAAAAGCGCGGACTGCATCGCCCCAGGCAAAATAGCGGCCTTCGTCAAACATACCATAGGTGGGCAGGTAGACCTTGTGATGTAAATGAATGACCTGCCCGCGCGAAAGATATGCCGAGGCAATATAAAATTTTTGCCTTTGGTCAGCCTCGACAAAGCTAACGACGATGTCCATATCCCGGCTGGCATCCAGCAACTGGGCAAATATCGGGTCTTTGTAGGTAGGCCGAATGGCGACGCTAAAGGCCAGGTCGCGCAGCCGGTAGCCGGTTAAGGAAAGTTCGGGGAAAACGAGCAGTTCGACGCCTTTTTCGGCCGCTTCTGCGATGATTTTCAGATGCAGGGCTAAATTAGCCTCGATGTCGCCAAGTTTGGGGGTGATTTGGGCCAGTCCAACTTTTAGTTTCATGGGGTTGTTTAGTCAAGTAGTCGAGCAGTCAGATAGTCAAGTTTTTGCCGGTTTTCGTCGTGAAGTGTATTTTAACAGAAGTAGGGAGAAGAGGGCGAACGCTGTATCCAGGATTATGTTTATGTTAATGCCGCTTAGTTGTAACACGCTGTCGCTGCGTAACAGTTCTATGCCTATGCGGCTTAGGCTGAGGGCGAATAAAGTGAAGCCAAAGGTCTGGCCCGGCAGCCAGCGGCGCTGTCGTGGCCAGACCCAAACGAAGACCAGCAAACTTAAGGCAATGCCAAGGATCTGTGTCTGGTAACGCCAGCCGTAGATGCCGAATTTGTCGGGCAGGTCGGCGGCCAGGAGGCTGCCGGCGGCGGCTTCTTGGCCGTAGGCACAGCCATCCAACCAGCAGGCAAACCAGCCGAAGGCGCTGGCAAGGGCTATGCCGGGGGCAAGGAGGGCGGCCGTAGGGAGAAACGGCCGTTTCTGCCACCAACACCAGCCCCATAACGCCATCAACCCAGCCAGCAGCGCCCCATGATAATTGAGTCCGCCTTGTTGAATTTGGAGGATGGCCGACGGCCGTTCCTGAAAATAAGCCCATTCTCCCCACACAAATCCGGCCCGCCCACCCATTACCCCGGCCGCCAGCGCTGCCAACAGCCCATCCAGCCAATCAGCGGACAAACCTCGTCGCCGCGCCTGCCAGACCGTGAAACCAATGCCGATCACAATGCCCAGACTCATAACGGCCGTGTAACTAAACAAGAAGAATGGCCCATAGCGACCGAGAATAGGATACATTACACTTGATCTTACCATGTAAATGATAAATGTCAGGATTACATCGAGTCCAAATGGTTACACAGAGCGTTCAGCCCCCTTGTGTCACGCAAAGCACGGAACGAGGGGAGGAAATGCTTACTAGAATAGACTTCTTTTTTGCAGTCAAGTCAGGTATATTGAATAGGGTAATATATGATCTTGGTTACATAACTTTGCTATCCGTCATATGTTAACTGCTAGAACCAGCCCGCCGGGTAAACACTCAGGTCAGAACAGGGAATCGGCATTATGATCAAAGATAAAATTAGCGCCATCTGGCAGCGATTGACTGAACCAAATGCGGCTGTCACAGAACCAGAAGAGCGCTTCCGGGCGCGATTACTACTTACTTTTATGCTCACACTAATGCCGGCGGGCATTTTGGGCTTCATTATTCCTGTATTACTCAAACCGGATACATTCTCCGGACAAATCCCCTTGCTTGGAACCGCCTTCGTTCTGACATTTTTGATCGTTATTACCTACCTGATCAGCCGCAGCCGTTATTACCGTATTTCATTTTACGCTGCCTTAATTATTGGAACGGTAGGGGTCATGATGGCTGCATGTGTTGACGAGACGCCGGAAGATGTTAGCGCTCTTTATTATTTGCTCATTTTAGCGCTCATCACCAGTCTGCTTTTTTCCATTAAGCAAGCTGCGGCCTTTACGGCCGTTGTCTTATCCATCATACTAACTGCGCCGTTGTACATTCCCAATGTAACCCTCTACAATGTTATTGTCGGCCCTTTTAACCTGACACTGTTAGCTTCTGTGGCTTATCTATTGATCGCCTCCTATCGTAACCAACTGGAACAACGCCGGCGGCAGCAGCTGACACAATTGCTGGATGAATTATCTCATCGCGCCGACCAATTAGAAGCATTGCATGAAATTTCCATTGACATTAGTTCTCATCGTGATATTACCGAGCTGCTTCAGGCCATACTGGCTCGCGCTACCCGGCTTTTAGGGGTTCCCGGCGGCAGCATTTTTCTGGTGAACCCAGATGGCGACTCGTTGAGGTTAACGGCCGTTCACGGTCCGGGCAAGGAATTGGAAGGCCTCGTATTACATCGTGGAGAAGGCATGGCCGGGCAGGTACTGGCCACCGGCCAACCCAAGATAGTAACTGCTTATAATCAATGGTCGGAACGTTCTGCCAATATTCCTATCGATTTATTTGGCAGCGTTATTCAGGTTCCCATGTTAGCGCCAGAACAAGTGATTGGCGTCCTGGGTTGCCAGGAAATTACCGGCGTAGTTCGTGACTTCACCAAAGAAGATATTCAACTTCTGGAAGGGCTTGCCCGACAAGGCGCTATAGCTTTGCAAAATGCCTACTTGCTCAAAGAAGAACAGATAGCGCGTGACCGGGCCGAACGTTTGCAAGCGGCGACACAAGCGTTGAGCAGCAGTTTGGTTTTACAAGAGGTCTTTGAAAACATTCTAACTGAACTGCAAAGGGTGGTTCCCTACGACAGCGCCTCGGTGCAGCAATTAAAAGGCCCCGATTGCCTGGAAATCATCGGCGGGCATGGATTTGCCAATCCAGAAATGATATTAGGGGCAAAATTCGATCCCACTAAAGAGGATAACCCAAACCGGTATGTCATCGAGACACGTTTACCTTACCTGCTGGAAGATGCCCCAGCGCATTACAATCAGTTTCACTGCGGACCTCACGCCAAAACCATTATCCATTCCTGGTTAGGCGTCCCGCTCATTTTTGGCAGCGAGATCATTGGTATGTTGGCGCTGGATAAAAAGGAAATCGGTTTTTATAACCAGGAACATGCCCGTCTAGCCGCCGCATTTGCCGCTCAAGCGGCTGTGGCCATCGAAAACGCCCGACTTTATGAAAAGGCCAGACGACACGCATTTGAATTGGAAACCCTGGCCCAAATTTCGGCAGCTTTGCGCACAGCCAAATCCGTACCGGAATTGATGCCTATTCTGATGCAGAAAACAGTGGCGGCGGTGAATGCTACTTACAGCGTCTTGTTCTTGGTTGACGAAGAAACTGGCGAACTGGTCTCGCAATTATCGTCCCCGCCTGGCATTTATCGCTCGGGGCTGCGCCAACCGCCGGGCGATGGCATTACAGGCTATGTGGCAACTACCCAGGAAGTCCATATTTCCGAAGATATTATTCACGATCCTTTGCTGTCTTTATTGCCGGGGGAACGCGCTTGTTTTCAGAACACAAAAAGCGCGATTTCTGTACCTTTGCAAACACCGGATAAATTGATAGGGGTGATGCATATTGGCTCGGTGGAAAAGCGGAAGTACACAGAGGCGGATATTCGCCTGATAACGGCCGTTTGCAATATCGCTGCCAATGCCCTCAACCGAGCCGCCGTCATGGACACACTGGAAGAGCGTGTGGCCGACCGCACCCGGAAATTGGCCGAGGCTAATTCCCGGCTCAAAGAATTAGACACGCTCAAATCTAAATTCATCGCCGACATATCGCACGAACTACGAACGCCCGTAGCCACGCTCAATCTGTATATGGATTTGCTGCAGCGGGGCAAACCGGAAAAAAAGCTCAAGTACATGCAAATTTTACGACAAAAGACAGACCAACTGGTGCGGTTAACGGATGATATTCTGAATATCTCCCGCCTTAATTTATATGAAGGGAATCAACCGTTTACGGCCGTTAACCTGAACGAAACAGCCGCCATCGTCGTCGCCATGTACCAGGAACGCGCCCAGGCCGCCGACATCAGCCTGTCATTCAACCCGGCCGAGCAGTTACCCCCGGTATGGGCCGAGCGCAACCAACTGTTGCAAGCCATTACCAACTTGATTGATAACGCCCTCAACTATACGCCGGCCGGTTTCATACAAATCACCACGTACCTGCTGGCAAAATCACAACAGGTCTGTCTGCAAATCCAAGATACAGGTATCGGCATTGCTCCGGAAGAGATACCACACATATTTCAACGCTTTTACCGCGGCCAGGCAGTAAGCCAATCAAACACGTCCGGCACTGGCCTGGGTCTGGCCATTGTCAATGAAATTGTTGATTTGCATAACGGCCGTATTATTGTAGAAAGCGAGCTTGGAAAAGGGAGCATTTTTCGGGTGTGCTTGCCAGCAGTCTAAAGGGGGAAATCCATCGTATTTCTCGCGCCAAACCTGTTATACTTAGACAGTGAGCCTTTTGTTCAACGGATACATTGTGTAACCATCTGTTCCAAAAGGATTACGGAAGAAAAGGTTATGGTTTCCCGGCTGCAAAAATGGTTGGCGGCCCCGCAGTTCGCCGACGAAAACAAGACGCGCGTCGCCGGTTTGCTGAATTTCATGCTGCTGGCCGGCGTGGTTGTTACGGTCGTTTCCAGCCTCATCCTCCTGTTTGCCGCGCCCCAGTCCCTTCCCAACCTGCTCATAAGCGCAACCGCCATCGCCATTTACACCGGGGGCCTGTTCGCCGTCCGCCGCGGCTTCGTCAAACCCACGAGCCACCTGTTCATCTGGGTTGTCTGGGCGCTGCTGACAGCCGCCAATGTCATTCAAGGCGGAACTCATTCACCCACGTTTAGCGGCAGTTACCTGCTCGTCGTCCTCATTGCCGGGCTGCTGCTGGGCAGCCAGGCCGCACTCATTTTCGCCGGCTTGAGCATTTTAACCGGGTTGGGACTGTTATCGGCCCAAACATCCGGCTGGCTGCCGCCCCCATTGTCCCCCGTGACTCCCATCAGTCAATGGGTGGCCCAAGTCACTTTCCTCATAGTTGTTGGGCTTCTGCTGTTCCTGGCCGTAAAAGCTATCGAAGAGGCCCAACGACGCGCCCACAGTGAAGTTGGAGAGCGCATTCAAGCAGAGGAAAATTTCCGTAATCTCTTGGAATTTGCGCCGGACGCCATGCTTGTTGCTAATCATAAGGGCGAGATTATGCTGGTCAACCAGCAAGCTAAACAGTTATTTGGCTACACGCGGCACGAACTGGTTGGCCTGTCCGTTGAAGCCCTTTTGCCCGCCCGATTTCGCAGCGGCCATCAAGCCCACCGCACCCGTTATCTTACCGCGCCTGGCGCCCGCTCCATGGGCGGCGCAGACATGAAACTGTTTGGATTGGGCAAAGATGGCCGCGAAATCCCGGTAGAAATCAGGTTGAACACGATCATGACCGGTACGGAAACCCTGATATTATGCGCGATTCGGGACATTACCGAGCGTGTCGTTCAGCAAAGAGCGCTGCGTGAAAATGAGGAGCGGTTCCGCAGCCTTTACGAGGATGCGCCTATCGCTTATTTATCAGTGGGGATAGACGGCCGTATCCAACAATGCAACCAAAAAGCGATCCACCTGCTTGGTCATCAGGCCGCCGCCGACCTCATCGGCAAATATGTCATTGACCTCTATGCCGACACGCCACAAGGCAAACCCCAGGCCAGCCAAATCCTGCAGCGCCTGAAAGCTGACCAGCCCATCCAAAACGAGAAACTACAAATGCACCGCGCCGATGGAACCCCCTTCTGGGTCAGTTTAACCGTTAACGCCATTCGGGATGCTGGCGGGCAGGTAATCGCCAGCCGTTCCATCATCGTGGACATCACCGACCGTGTAGAGTCCGAAGAAAAAACCCGCCATCAGAACCAAGGGCTAACCACCCTCAACGCCATCACCACCGCGACCACCAGCACGCTGGAACTATCTGAAATTCTCAACCTGGCTTTGGAACAAGCCATGTCCCTGACCGGACTGGAAGGCGGCACCATTTGCCTGATCCCGCCCGATAAAAACGTATTACACCTGGCTGTTGAACGCCAGGCTTCTCAAGAAATGATCATGGACCTGACCCAAAACCAGGTTCAGATAGGCGACTGCCTTTGTGGCGATGCTGCCATCTCGCAACAGCCGGTCATCTTGTGGACAGACGCCTCCAGCAGCTCTCTGGCGCGTGAAGCGTCACGTGATGAGGGCATCAACTTTCACGGCGCATTCCCGCTGGTTGTCCAGAAGCGCAGCATTGGCGTGCTATGCGTTTTTACTCGCACTGATAAACGGCCTACACAGCACAGTATGGATATTTTGCAGATCGCCTGCGACCAGATAGCTATCGCCATCGAGAATGCACGTTTGTATGACCAGTCCCGTCAGTTCAACCGTGAGCTGGAAGCGCGCATCGCCGACGCAACCGCCAAAATCGAACGGCGCGCGGATGAGTTGTCGGCCCTGTACACCGTCAGCCGCAGCCTGGTCGCTTCACTCGATCTGGAGACCCTTTTGCCGGTCATCGCCCGGCAGGTAACCGAGGCGCTAAAAGCTGACCGTTGTGTCATCTTCTTGTACGATGAGAAGAGCGACAAACTTCAGGTACGGGCTGTATATGGCTATTTAGCCAAAGAAATTTCCAGTTCCAACTATCGTCCCGGCCAGGAAATCGTCGACCATGCTTATATGAGCGAGAAAACGCAATACGTGGCCGATATGAATCTGGTGGCGCTGCCCCAAGACGATGGAATCCGCAGCGTGCTGGTTGTGCCGGTGGCGCTGCCGAATGCTGGGCCGTTAGGCGTACTCAGCATCACCAGCCTGAAGCCGCGCGCCTTTTCGCTGGGGCGGCGGCAGCTTTTGGAGACGATGGCCAGCCAGACAGCCATTGCCATTCAAAACGCCCATCTCTATGAGGCCGCTCAAGAGGCCGACCGTCTCAAATCCGCTTTTCTAGCCACCATGTCCCACGAACTGCGCACGCCGCTTAACTCGATTATCGGCTTTACTGGCATTTTGCTGCAAGCGTTGGCCGGGCCGCTCAACGCTGAACAGGAAAAACAACTGGGTATGGTGCGCGAGAGCGCGCATCATTTGCTGGCCTTGATCAATGACGTGCTTGATATTTCCAAAATTGAAGCAGGGCAGATGGAAATTCACTGCACCCCATTTGATATGTGTCAGGCCATTGAAGAATCAATCAAAGCGCTTACCGTGGAGGCTGAGAGAAAATCCTTAATTATTGAAACGCAAGTCGCGCTTGACGTTGGCCGGATTGATAGTGATCGGCGGCGGGTAGAGCAGATTCTAATCAATCTGATTAGCAATGCTGTCAAGTTTACGGAAACGGGAACGATCCAGATCGCCTGCCGCCGGCACGGGGACCGGTTGGTGACGAGTGTGAAAGATACTGGCCCAGGCATTAAACCGGAAGACATGGGCGATCTTTTTAAGCCATTTCGACAAATTGACACCGGATTTGACCGCCGGTATGAAGGCACTGGCCTGGGATTGTCTATTTGCCAGCGGCTGGTGACGATATTGGGCGGTGAAATCTGGGTTGAAAGTGAGTGGGGAACAGGCAGTACGTTTACGTTTACTTTGCCTCTATGATATTTAGGAAGGCGCGGGTGAAAATTAAAATTCTGGTGATTGAAGATAATAAACAGAATCTTTACCTGGCTTCGTTTATCCTGGAAAAGCATGGTTATATGGTTTTGCAAGCGCGAGACGGCCGTACCGGTATTCGCCTGGCCCGCCAGGAAAAACCAGCGCTGATCTTGTTGGACATTCAACTGCCGGAGATGGACGGCTATGCGGTTGCTCAAGAACTTAAGCGATATCCGGCGCTTAACAATATTCCCATTGTGGCTGTGACCTCCTATGCCATGCCCGGAGACCGGGAAAAAGCGCTGGCGTCCGGCTGTATCGGTTATCTTGAAAAGCCCATTAATCCAGATACATTTGTGAGCGATGTTGAAAAGCATTTACCCATACAACCACCTGGCAAGGAAGCCGTCTCATGACTAAACTCTTAATCGTTGACGACAACGCACACAACAGCTACTTGTTGCAGGCTCTTTTGCAAGGGCATGGCTACGAGGTAATGACAGCCCTGGACGGGAACGAGGCCCTGAGAACAGCCCGCCGCGACCCGCCAGACATGATTATCACTGACATTTTGATGCCGGGAATGGACGGGTTTACTTTATGCCGTCATTGGAAGGCAGATGATGTTTTGAAAGAGATTCCGCTTGTTTTTTACACAGCCACTTACACGGATACTGAGGATGAGAATTTTGCCTTGAGTCTGGGCGCGGCGCGGTTTATTCTTAAGCCGACCGAGCCGGC
The DNA here is from genome assembly GCA_024275635.1 of Chloroflexota bacterium. Taxonomy (GTDB): domain Bacteria; phylum Chloroflexota; class Anaerolineae; order Promineifilales; family Promineifilaceae; genus JACKCC01. Next base: position 11,730 of record JAJRYT010000230.1, read on the forward strand.
AAAACTTGTACAGATCATACAAGAGGCGTTGACCGCGCACCAGGCGAACGTATTAACCGCGCCGCATCCGCCGGTAAAAGGCGAGACGGTTTACTACAAAGAATACAACCAGGCGCTCATCCGTAAGATGGAGGATAAGCTGGAACAATTGCAGGCAGCCGACCAGGAGATCGCACGCCAACAGGAACAGATGCAGCTGCTGCATCGTATTGATCTGGCGATTATCAACACGTTGGAATTGGCAGACCTGCTGGAACAATTTGCCAGGGAGATGACGGCCGTTTTACATGTCAACCGCTGTAGTATCTGGCTGTTGGATGAAAGCGGTGAATTTTTACACGGTCAGGGATATGGTTTGCGCCTCAATGAACCAGATGTGAGCCAGATTCAACTGGCGGTTACCCACCCGGTTGTAGCCCAGATTTTTGAGCAGAAACGGCCGTTAATCGTTCCCGACGTATATGATCCGGCCTATGCCCACCTGGTTGACCCCCAATACACCGAACTCTTTCGCGTTCAAGCCTACCTCATCGCTCCTTTCCTCAAACAAACGGAGGTGATTGGCTTCCTGGTTTTGGACGATACCAACGGGCCGCACATTTTTACTCCCGGTGAAATCGCTCTTGTCCAAAGCGCCGCTACCCAGGTTGTCGTCGCCATAGAAAATGCCCGGCTGTTCACAGCACAGCGCCAGTCAGAAGCCCGTTATCGCGGCATCTTCGAGGGTGTGCGCGATGCGATCCTTGTCGAAAGTCTTGACGGCAAAATATTGGATGTAAACCAGGCAGCCTGCGACATGTACGGTTGGAGCCGCGAGGAACTATTAACCAAAATCGTTCCTGACCTGGTTCCACCAGATCATAAGGCGCTGATGGAAGACGAGCTTATTGGACAATCATCACCCCATCCACCGCTGGAAACAATCAACCTCCGGGCCAACGGTGAGCTATTCCCGGTTGAAATTACGGCTGGGCGGCAAACGATGGGCAATGAAACTGTCCTGCTCGTGGTTGTGCGGGACGTTACTAAACGCGAACAAGCTGAAGAACAACTGCGCCTGCAAAGCGCCGCGTTGGAAGCAGCCGCTAACGCCATTATGATTACCGATTACGAAGGCGTCATTATCTGGACTAATCCCGCCTTCACCAGGTTGACCGGTTACACGGCCGAGGAAGCGCTTGGACAAACCCCGCGCCTGCTCAAATCGGAGTCCCAGGATTCGGCCCAGTACCAGGAACTGTGGCAGGCGGTGCTGGACGGCCAAGTTTGGCAAGGAGAACTGGTTAACCAGCGGAAAGACGGCAGCCTGTATGTGGAAGAGCAGATCATCACGCCTATGCTCGGCGAGCAGGGCCAGATCAGCCACTTTATTTCTATCAGGCAGGATATTACCGCGCGCAAACGGGCCGAAGAGTCATTGCAGCGTTACGCCGCGCGTCTGGAAGCAGTGCATACGATTGATCAGGCCATCCTGGCCGCGCAGTCTCCGGAGGAAGTGGCCCAGGTGGCCCTGACCCAAATCCGGCAGTTGGTTCCCTGTCAGCAGGCCAGTATTGTCACTTTTGATAGGCCGCGCCAGGAGGCTACTATGCTGGCGGCCTACGGCGTTGGGTGGTCGGGTGTGGCGGTTGGCGACCAGCGGCCAGTAAGTTTGTTTGAGGATGCGGAAGCAGTTCGCCAACTGGGTAGGGCCAGGCTGATTGAGGACATGACGGCCGTTTCGCCGCAGCTGCCGGGCATAAAAACGTTACTGGAGCAGGGGATACGCTCAGGCATTGCCATCCCCCTTGTCGCTAAAGGGGAATTGATCGGCATACTTAACCTGGGCGCAGCCGAACCGAAGACATTTACTGCGGAGTACCTGGAAATTGCCCAAGAGGTGGCAGACCAATTGGCCCTGGCTATCCAAACGGCTCGCTTGCGTGAACAAACCCAGCGCCACGCAGCCGAATTGGAAGTGCGCGTGGCTGAACGCACACAAGAGCTGGCCGAGGCCAACGAGCGCCTGACCGAATTAGATAAACTAAAGTCTAAATTTGTCTCTGACGTATCGCATGAACTGCGCACACCCATTACGAATTTAAGTTTGTATCTGGATTTGTTGGAACATGGCAAACCAGAAGCGCGGGGGAAATATACGGCCGTTCTCAAACAAGAAGCCAACCGGTTGCGACAAATGACCGAAAACATTCTAACGCTTTCCCGCCTGGAATTAGCCCAGACCAAAGAGTCGAAATTCAAACTTGTTGACTTAAATGAAATTGTCGCTCAGGTTGTCATCGCCCACCACCCTCGCGCCGAAATGTCCCAATTGAGACTTTCCTTTACGCCCAGCCCCGATTTGCCGGTGATACGCGGCGAACCTAATCAACTGGCCCAGGTTATCACCAATTTAATATCTAACGCCATCCGCTATACCCCATCCGGCGCTATCCAGGTCAGCACCTATTCAATCCCAGATCAGGGGCAGGTCTGTTTGCAAGTGAGCGATACCGGTGTTGGGATTGACGCCCATGATCTGCCCTATCTCTTTGAGCGATTCTATCGTGGCAGTCAAACATCTCGATCCGCCATCTCCGGCACAGGGCTGGGACTGGCTATTCTGAAGGAAATCGTTGATTTACATGATGGGACCATTGAGGTAGAAAGCCAGTTAGGCCAGGGAAGTCTGTTTCGAATACTGCTGCCGTCGGCCACATCTTAAACAGCATCCAACAGCGATTCATCATGAGCGCTTTTTGTGTAGAGCTGTTACCAGACTGTTCCCGGCTCGCCCAGGATAATAAAACTGGGTAAACTTCTTTTGTCTTGTGATGTTGTCATGATCAGTTAATTTCTGGATATTAAATTCGCCCAACTTTAGTTTTTCACAAGGAGCAACGGTGGACATTCAAATTCTTCCCCTAGACGACTCGAAATTAAAATCAGTACCCGAAAATGATTTTGGATTTGGCAACAAATTTGCCAATCGTATGTTTAGCCAGAAGTACAACCGGGAACAAGGCTGGCATGATGCCCGGATTGGGCCGTATGCGCCGTTGGTGTTGGATCCGGCAACGGCCGTTCTCCACTACGCGCAGGAGATATTCGAAGGGTTAAAAGCGTACCGCCGCCCCGACGGCCACATCAACCTCTTCCGCCCCTGGGAAAATATGAAGCGGTTCAACAACTCCGCCAAACGCATGGCCATGCCCCTGGTAGACGAAGAAGACCACCTGTCCGCCATCATCAAATTGCTCGAATTAGAGCACGAATGGGTCCCCAAAGCGCCGGGAGCCACCCTATACATTCGTCCCACAATGATTGCCACCGAACCTGCTTTAGGTGTCCATGCCAGCAGCAGCTATCTGCACTTCGTCATCGTCGGACCGGTCGGGTCTTACTTCAAAGAAGGGTTTAATCCTATCCCCGTTTATATCTCCGATACCTACCGTCGGGCAGTGCGCGGTGGCACGGGCGACGCCAAAACCGGCGGCAACTACGCCTCCAGCTTATTCGTTGGCGCGGAAGCAAAGACTAAGGGCTACTCCCAGGTATTGTGGCTGGATGCCATCCAGGGCCGCTACATTGAGGAAGTGGGCGCGATGAATATCGCCTTTGTCTATGAAGGCCGGCGCATCGTCACCCCGCCGCTGACCGGCAGTATTCTGCCCGGCATCACCCGTAAATCGGTCATTGGCCTGGGCCGCGACCTGGGCTATGAGGTCAATGAAGAACCAATTGACGTTCATGAAATGCTGGAGGATGTGCAATCGGGCAAGATTACGGAAGCGTTCGGCTGCGGCACGGCCGCTGTCATCGCCCCGGTGGGCAAGTTCGGCTTCAGTGATGAGGCGTATATCGTCAACGATTACCAGGTCGGCCCGGTGGCCCGGCGTTTGTATGACGAGTTGACGGGGATTCAATACGGCCGTATCCGCGACCGTTTCGGTTGGACAATGATGATTGAAGCCAAAACCCGGCTAAAGCCTCGACTCCGACAATAAATCCGAAACGCCCTCCATAAAATGTTGCTATACTCACTTTGCGTGATTTGTAGTTGACAATATAGAACGCATGTGCTAAACTTGTACTAAGTAACCCCCTCTTCCCCAAAGGCTCTGGCAAGCGCGACCCTTGCCAGAGCCTCCTCTTCACAAACTCAAGGGGACGTTGACCCATATTGGTCAAGAACAAGCATCATCCCGATCGGTTTGGAAGTCGAGATTGAACCGAAGGAGAAAACTCATGCGCAATGCAAGCACATACAACAATAAGGCCTATCGCGCAATTAACTTAAACTTTCCTAAATCAACCATTATTGGTCTATTTTTGATCGTCGCCTTATTTGCGTTTGAAATCTTCAATTTTGATACAACCCGCTATGCTCTGCACAATTTAATGGGCGAAGTTAGTTTTCTAGGGCTGCGCTGGGCGGGAATCTTAGCTGTTGCTTTCTGCGCGATTGATTTTGCCGGTTTAGCTCGCTTGTTTACTCCAGAACAAGGCCGGGAAGAACCCAATGCGGTATGGTATTTGATGGGAGCTTGGTTATTAGGGGCAACAATGAATGCCTTGATGACCTGGTGGGCTATCTCGCTTACCTTGCTCTCTCATGATTTTGGAAACGAGGTTTTGAGCCGAGAACAGTTACTGCAAGTGGTTCCCATTTTTGTAGCTACCCTGGTCTGGCTAACACGGATTTTGTTTATTGGCGCTTTTTCTGTAGCCGGAGAATACATTTTTGCGCTGGACAGGCTGCCAAAGAGGGCACGTGACCAACAACAATCTACCCGTCCCCCACTGCGACCGGCGGCAGCGCCTGGTTTGAAGCGCGCAGGCAGCACAGAAACGGCCGTTCCCCACCCCCAACCCGCTCGCCAACCATCCCCCAACCCCCGTCAAACCCGCATCCACCGCCGTCCTCCAATGCCGCCGCGTACCACCAATGTGCCGGCCGGAATGCACGCACGCGGTCGCCACCGCTGATCCCGTTCTGCGCTTGCCGCATTCCCCTGCCTGTGATACCATTTTGACATCATTGTATATTCATAATCAGGCTTTATTTGACAATATTTTCTTCGGGAACCAAATCTTCCGGGAAGAGGGCCATTCGTGATCAGATTATGATGTCAGAATTGGTCTGAGCAGCTAAGATTTTTTTGTAATATCGAATTGTCAGGACTTTTTTCACCTTCATAAAGAACATGTTATCCTGAAACCACAACGCTGTGCCATTATTTTTCAGAAACATGGAAAACTAATTTTCATTTTTCCTGATAGTTATAAAAAGACCATTCCTGTTAAGTTAACGTCAAAGTAAATCAAAACCGGGTGAATATACATGATTGTATGTTCGCCTTTTTTGTTGTTTGGTCGCATAAATTATTGCCGCAAACATATGGATGCAGCGTTACCAGAGTGGTTAAGCGTTGCTGGGAAAAACCAAAATGAATGTTAGTGTTGAATTTGTGTTACGCATAATTGGAGCAGTGGCCGGCTCTGTAAGTGGCAGCATCGGCGGTTTCCAATTTGCCCATTGGTTAGGGCTGCCGCCTGATGTGTATGCTATTGTATTTGGCCTGGTTGGTTTTTTGGCTGGATTAGTTCTAACGCCTTTCGTAACTACACGCCCGTTGCGGCGTATACGGCGAGAGCTTTCGCAAATGTCGGCCGGGCGATTAACTGCAATCATGGCCGGTATATTTTTGGGGCTGGTGGCCGCTGCTTTATTGTCTTTACCGCTGTCACTGCTCCCCTCCCCCTTCCGGCAAATCATGCCCCTGGTAACGGCCGTCCTGTTTTGCTACTTAAGTGTCATTATCCTCGTCACCCGCCAAAACGATCTGCAAAATATGTTCAGCAACCTCCGTTCCGGAGGAACACCCAGCGATGGATCAGAAGCAAGAAATGATGGGGTTGTGCTGTTAGACACCAGCGTGATCATAGACGGCCGTATTGCCGACATCAGCAAAACCGGCTTTATTCAAAGCACATTGCTCGTCCCCAACTTTGTCCTGTTCGAGTTGCAACACATCGCCGACAGCGCCGATGCTTTGCGCCGTAATCGGGGGCGGCGCGGCCTGGAAATTCTCAGCCTTTTACAAAACGAGTCGCCCATCCCCACCCGTATCACCGATATGGACGCTTCCGAAGTGCGCGATGTGGACAGCAAACTAGTCTTCCTGGCCCGCCATTTGCACTGCCCCATCATGACCAATGATTACAATCTAAACCGCGTCGCTGAAATTCAAGGGGTGACTGTTCTCAATATCAACGACCTGGCCAATGCCGTTAAAGCCATCTTCCTGCCCGGTGAAGAACTAGCTGTGCGCATCATCCAGGAAGGCCGCGAAGCCGGTCAGGGCGTCGGCTATCTGGATGATGGGACAATGGTGGTTGTGGAAGACGGCCGTAAACTCATTAACTCAACCTGCAGCGTCACCGTTACCAAAGTATTGCAAACAGCGGCCGGCCGCATGATTTTTGCCAGGCCATAAAATTATTACATGATGTTACGCTTACCTTTCAACGACATCTGTCTTTAGGCAATTCCCTGGCTGCCTGTTACTAGGGAATTAGCCAAATCCCGCTTTTTTCTACTTAAAATATAGCGACTAAGTCATCCTCCCGGAGGTTCACAAGTGATTAGCCAGTTTGGTTTGGCTGACCTCCGGAGGGTTAGTAGTTACCCCAAAATTAGCTTATAATTGGTCGGAAGCGTTGAGCAAACAGCTAACGGCCAACGATCAACCGTTTATCAGGAGTTACCATGTCTCTAAAAATTTACAACGTCCTATCCCGCAAAAAAGAAGAATTTGTGCCGCTCACCGAGGGGAAAGTAAACATGTACGTATGCGGGCCTACCGTCTACGACGATTCTCATGTCGGGCACGGCAAAACTTACGTGGGATTTGATGTGATCGTCCGCTACCTGCGCTATATCGGCTATGATGTTCTTTATGTACAAAACATCACTGACGTCGGCCACATTCTGGATACCGGCGAGGATCGTATTCTCAAAAAAGCGCGCCAGCTTTCCGCCGGTCCCATGCAAGTGGTGGAGACGTACACACGCCACTATTTTGAAGATATGGATGCCCTCGGTGTCCAGCGGCCCGACATCAGCCCGCGTGCCAGCGCCCACATTCCTGACCAAATTGCTATGATCGAGCAGCTCATTGCTGCGGAACACGCCTACATTGTCGATGGCTCCGTCTATTTTGATGTTTCCTCCTTCCCCGAATACGGCAAACTAAGCGGCCGTATTATTGAAGATTTAGAAGAAGGGGCGCGTGTGACTGTGCGCGAAGAAAAAAATCATCCCGCTGATTTTGCGCTATGGAAAAAGGCTGACCCGGAACATGTTTTGCGTTGGCCCAGCCCTTGGAGTGAAGGCTTTCCTGGCTGGCACATTGAATGCTCGGCCATGTCCAATAAATATTTAGGCCAGACTTTTGACATTCATGGCGGTGGCATTGATAACATTTTCCCCCATAACGAATGTGAAATCGCCCAAAGCGAGGCGGCGCACGGCGAACCATTTGCCCGCTACTGGATGCTCACCGGCTCCCTTACGCTGGATGGCATTAAGATGAGCAAAAGCCTGGGTAATACATTAACCATCCGTGACGCTCTGGCGAAGTGGCGGCCGGAAGCGATACGTGCTTTCATCCTTTCCAGCCATTATGGCAGCCCCATAGATTTTTCGGATACGGCCGTTGAAGCAGCGAACAAAGGATGGCAGCGTCTTTGGGGGGCGGTCAGCCTGGTGCGCGAACAACTACGTACCGCATCTGCCGGCGATCCCGCTCCCGACGTGCTGGCCTTGCTAGACAAGACCAAAGCTGACTTCATTGAAAAAATGAACGATGACTTTAACGCTCCGGCAGCCATGGCTGTTCTGCAGGAGTTAACCCGCCAGGTGAATACGCTGCTCAATGAACATGGGCCGCACACGGACGGGACGCTGTCCGCCATTAATGCGCTGTATCACGAGTTGGGCGGCGATGTGTTGGGCATTATTCCCGAACAGGCTGACGCCAGCGCCAGCGCCGAGCGGGAAGATGGACTGATTCGACTGCTGATTAACCTTCGTGCCCAGGCGCGGGCTAATAAGGATTGGGCTGTTTCGGACCAAATCCGTGACCAATTGAAGGCGTTGGGCATCATTCTGGAAGACCGGGCGGACGGCACGATCTGGAAGTTGGAATAATGATTGAAGATTGATGATTGACCAATTACCAATCATTAATCTTCTTTCTTCTTTCTCCATGACTGAATTTCTCATTCGTCGCAATACGGTTTTGGAAGCGTTACGGGGCAGCCGCCGTGAGATTCATCGTTTGTGGCTGCAAAAGGGGTTAGACCGCAAACTGGCGGCGCCGATTCTGGCGGCGGCGAAGGAGCGGGGTGTGCCTGTCAATGCGGCCGTTAAACAAAAAATCGGCCATCTGGCGCGTGACAGCAGTCACCAGGGGGTGGCGTTGGAGGTGGGGGCATACCTGTATTGTGATGTAGATGAGATGTTGTTGTTGGCCAGAGAGCGGGGGGAACGGCCGTTTCTCCTCCTCCTCGACCTGCTGCACGGCCCCCAAAACATCGGCAGCCTGCTGCGTACCGCCGAAATCTGCGGCGTTCACGGCGTCATCCTGCAAGACCGGCGCGCCCCCGATATCACCCCGGCGGTTGTGCAATATTCAGCCGGAGCCGCCGAACATCTTCTCATCGCCCAGGTAACAAACCTGGTACAAACCATCCGCCAGCTGCAGGCAAACGATGTGTGGGTTGTGGGCATGGATGTGGCCGACGATGCCCAATCCCTCGGTCAAACCGACCTGAATATGCCGTTGGGCATCGTCGTTGGACATGAAGGCAGCGGCCTGCGCCGTCTGGTGCGGGAAAGCTGTGACATCCGGCTCCACCTGCCCCAGCGCGGCCGCGTGGAATCACTTAATGCGGCCGTGGCCGGTTCCATTCTCATTTACGCCGCCTGGCAGGCGCGCGGCTTTCCTGGAGCGCTCTAACTACTTCTGCTGCATCTTCTTCCAGGAATCGCGCAGTGATACCGTCTGGTTAAAGACAGGCTTGCCCGGTTTAGAATCCACCGAATCAACCACAAAATACCCCTGTCTCATAAATTGGACATGATCGCCCGGCCTTGCTTCCGCCAAACCGGGTTCCAACATCGCATTTTCAATCACTTCCAGCGAATTAGGATTTAGATTCTCAATAAAATCGCCGTCTGCTTCCGGATTTTCATCGGTAAAGAGCACGTCGTACAACCGCACCTCGGCCTGGACGGCGTGCTGAGCGGAAACCCAATGAATTGTCCCCTTGACTTTACGGCCGTCTGGCGACTGCCCGCCCCGCGATTCCGGATCATACTCACAGCGTAGTTCCACCACATTCCCGTCATCATCCTTCACGACATCCGTACAAGTGACGTAGTAGGCTCCCAACAAACGCACCTCGCGGCCCAGAGTCAGCCGGCGAAATTTACCTGGCGCGTCTTCCATAAAGTCGCTTTGTTCCACAAAAATCTCGCGGCTGAAAGGCACAACACGCATCTCCCTGTTTTCTTTATCCTGGGGATGGGTGGGTACTTCGAACTCTTCCACCATACCTTCAGGGTAATTTTCGATGGTGATTTTTAACGGCCGTAACACCCCCATCGCCCGTGGCGCACACGCATTCAAATCCTCACGAATCGCATACTCCAACATCCCCAGATCAACCATGCTGTTCGCCTTGGCCACGCCAATCATATCGGCGAATTTGCGGATAGCTGCCGCTGTGTAGCCGCGCCGCCGCAAGCCCCGCAAAGTAGGCATCCGCGGGTCGTCCCAACCATTCACATGCCTTTCCTTCACCAAACGCAGCAGCTTACGCTTACTCATAATTGTGTGCGTCAAATTGAGGCGGGCAAATTCAATTTGCTTAGGGTGATATACGCCCAATTGGTCAAGAAACCAGTTATACAACGGCCGGTTATTCTCAAACTCCAGGGTACAAATCGAATGGGTGATCCCTTCAATCGAATCCGACTGGCCGTGCGCCCAATCATACATCGGATAAATACGCCACTTGTCGCCTGTGCGCGGGTGTTCGGCATGTAAAATGCGGTACATAACCGGGTCGCGGAAATTGATATTGGGAGAAGCCATGTCAATCTTGGCCCGCAAAACGCGCGAACCATCAGGGAATTCGCCGTTTTTCATGCGCTCAAACAAGTCTAAATTCTCAGCAACGGCGCGATCACGGTGCGGGCTGTTCTTGCCTGGTTTAGTTAATGTGCCGCGATATTCACGAATTTCATCCGCGCTCAGGTCATCCACATAGGCTTTATCCTATTTGATAAGTTCGACGGCCCATTCGTACAGTTGATCGAAATAGTCGGAAGCGTAGAACAGCCGATCTTCCCAGTCAAAGCCTAACCAGCGAATATCTTCGATGATGGCGTCAATGTATTCTTGTTCTTCCTTGATCGGATTGGTGTCGTCAAAACGCAGGTTGTACTTACCGCCATAGCTTTCCGCCAGGCCAAAATTAAGGCAGATGGATTTAGAATGTCCGATGTGCAAATAACCATTCGGCTCCGGTGGAAAGCGGGTATGCACACGCCCTTCAAATTTGTTGGTTTTCAGGTCTTCATCCACAATGGTGCGGATAAAATTGGACCCAGACGCTGAATCAGTCGTACCCATTTCGGTATCTCCATGCTTATTTCAAAAATAGTATAAGCCTGAAAGTATATAGTAAACCGGGCGATGCCCCAATATTTTGTCAGGTTACAGGCAGATGCTCTAAGGCAGCCGGTAAATCGGCCAAATCGTTTAATACGGTTCCCAAAGGATGTTCAGCGACGGCTTGAAGAGACCAATCAGGCGTATAAACGGCGCGGGTGAGATAAAAGGGGATGCCCATCATCAAGGGCATGGCTCCGGGGAGTGAAAATGTGTCGGCGACGACGACCAGTTGGGAACCATCGGCGGCAGACTCGACGAGCGCGCGATAGTAGTCGGGCCGGCGCAAATCAATTTTGTAATTTTTTGTAATTGACCATATTTGCGGTTTACCCAGTGTGGGGAAGTAACAGGGACAATCGGGGTCCATTTCGTACTGGCGTGTATCGCCCAAAACATCTAGACGCTTGTCCAAACCCAAGAAGGCCAGGTGGCGTTCGACTTTATCGCCCAGGGAGTTGGTGAGAATGATGGGGGTGCGTTGGGGGTGGGCGATGAGGCTGGCTAACACGCTTTTGGCGGCGGGGCGGAAGGTGAGGGGTAATACGGCCGTATGCCGGTGAAATAAGTGATTTGTACAATCAATGACTGAATCGTATTCCGGTTGGGGATAGGCAGCTGCCACGGCGCGGAGATAGGATTCGTTTTCTTTCAGCATGGTTTGGATGGTGGTTGTGTTGAGGATGAAGGCGCCTTCGTCGCCGTAGGAAGCGATGAGGCCATTAACTTCCCACCAATATCGGTCAGGATTTTGTTGGAGGCGGGCGCGGGTGGCGCGGTAATCGGCTTCCAATTGGGCTTTGGGCGCGCGAATTATTTCGGTTGATAATGAAGTTAACATGGCGTCTCTTAAGAGGTCGGCCTGTTCTTCTTCGGCTGTTAATGTGCCGTCAAAATCTATGATTACTTTTAGCATGATGGGTGTCTTTTTATCGCTGCCATAGGGAAACAGTGTCAATTTGGAATGCCTGTGGCGTCATGTCAATGGGTTGAACTTCGACTAGGTTGAACCCGGCCTGGGCCAGTTTTTTACCGTCGCGGGCCAGCGCGGGTAAATCGGCGCTGACGTATACGAGCCGGGTTGGGGATATCTTTATAATGGACTGAATGACTGTGGAAGGCAATCCTCCGTCGGGCGGGTTTACCACGATGACATCGGGCGCAATGTCGAGCCAGGGGAGTAATTCTTCGGCTAACCCTTAGTAAAGGTTGATGTTGTCGAACTCGTTGAGGTTACCGGCCGTATCCGCCACCGCATCCGGGTTCAACTCAACGGCCGTTACCTGGCCCGCTTTTTCGGCCAAAAACGCCGTTAATAGTCCCACACCGCTGTACACATCCAGCGCCGATTCAGAACCGGTAACATCGGCGTAGTCCAAAACGGCATCCACCAACAATTCGGCTGCGGTCGGGCTGGGTTGGAAAAAACAGCCAGGCGAAACGCGAAAATCGCGCCCCTTAACCCGCTGCATGATGTAATTGTCGCCGATGAGGGAAACGGCCGTTTTGTCCGGCATGACAATAGCGACCGACACCGGGAAATCGGCCGCCAATTCCGGCGGTTCGACGCCATCAATTTCCAACGCCGCCAAAAGGGCTTCATCATCGCCAACGCGCAGCGTTAATTTGCGTAAACCGGGTAGTTCCAGGTCAAAATCTTGCCACAATTCCAATAGGCGCGAGTGGATGATGAAACAGTCATCAATGGGAATAACCTGGTGTTTGTGGGGCGACCAAAACCCCAATCCGCCATCGGGAACAGGACTCAAGCTTACATCAAACCGGTAGTTCCAGGGGGATGGGTTAGCCAATACCGGCTTCACATTGACTGACTTGAACCCGCCGATGCGCTGCAATTGGTCGCCAACGACAACTTGTTTGGCTTTAAGCTGGGCTTCATAGTGCATATGCTGGAAATGACAGCCGCCGCATTCCCCAAAATGAGGGCAGCGCGGGTCCCTCCGTTCCGGTGAAGGTTCCAACACGTCAACCAACTCGGCGCGAGCAAAGTGGCGTTTTTCAGTCGTCAGCCGGACGCGCACTTCTTCGCTGGGGATGGCATAGGGGACGAAGATGGGACGGCCGTTTTCATCACGTCCCATTGCCGCTCCGCCGTGAGCCATGATGGTTAGGGTTAAGGTAAGTTCATTCATAAGTAAAAAATTTGATGGTTAAAGGGTGATGATTGGCAGCGCTGCCGGTTATCAATCATCAATTATCATTAAATTCTTCCACTGGCAATTAGCATGGTAAATGAAGCAATGAACCAATGGATGAGCCAGGGGTAAACGAAGGATTGGGACTGCCAGGCGACAAAGCCGAAGCCGATACCGCCGAAAATGGTGGAAAGGGTTTCCAGTTCGGGTTTGCCCAGGTGCATGAAGGCGAAAGGGATGGCCTGAATTAAGATGGCTGGCCCCGGCCCCAGAATGCGAGCAATGCCAAAGAGCAAGAAGCCGCGCCAGATGAATTCCCAGCCGAATAAATCAACGCCAGTCAGATAGATGAGGCGCAAAACCTCTTTGGGGGCGCGGGCGTCGTAATATTTTTGCATGTCGGGGGTGCGGGCCACGAACCAAAGGATGATGACCATACTGAGGACAGCAACGGCCGTCCACGCCAATCCCACCCGCCAATTACCCCACTGAAACCCATAATCAGAGGGCGATTCGCGGAAAATCAAAAAAATCACTAACATGGGCAAGATAAAATAATAAATCACCCGGTCGTAAGCTTTGAGGCTGGTAAGGCGGTGGCCGTAATAGTCAAGCATGGGCACGATGGTTCCCAGGATGATAAAAAGCATGAGTTTCAGGTCGAAGGTGACGCCGCCAACAGTCACGGTTTGTTTCCTCATGGCGCGGGCGCAATACCTACCAGCAAGGTAAGCCGTTCATTGCCTGCATTTTCAACGCCGTGCATAATTCCAGCAGGCGCCCAGATGACGGCCCCGGCTCCGGCGGTGATCTGTTTGTCGGCGAGTTGAAAACGGCCGTTTCCCGCCACCACATAATAAAACTTATCCTGATCCGCATGGTCATGCAGTTTTTGCGCCTGTCCTGGTTCCAGGCAATTGACGCCTAACAACAGGGCATCACTGCGAAACAGCGTTGTTTTGTAAAATTTACCCGCGCTCACGCCGACGTGAGTATCCAATTGTTTCACTAAATCCATCGCATTCTCTTTATATTTATATTAAAATCGATCCTCCCGGAGGTTTCGAAGCCTCCGGGAGGATTCTCATCTCTCCAATTATAAACAAAAAACGTGCCCGGTCATGAATCCGGACACGTTTACCTAATTCATTCGTCGTGCCAGTAAAATCAATTGACTAAGCCGATCAAGCCACTTGTCCTATCTCCACCATATTGCGCAAAATCCGCTCAATCGCCATGGTATGACTGCAAACATTCCGGGAGGAGAAAAAATCGCAATCACAACGCCACTTGCCCATATTATATTCAACAATATGGGGAATATCGTTGTTCTCTCCTTGAAGGCGCACACGCAAAGATTCAAAATCAATCCTGTCGGCCCCTTCTTCAGCATACATCTTGGCTTTTTTAATTTTACCGATCATCCCATAGTCCATAATTTTAATACGCTCCTCTTTGGGTTAGTTGCCTTTCTTCTGCCGGAAAAAGGCTAAATGGACAATCTCACAATAAAAATAAAAACGCACGCAAAATTGCGTGCGTTGCTCACTCATAGTTGGCTGCGGTGTGACCATTTTTCACGATTCCGCTCATATGTTTAGTATACTCAACATCAGATAGGTGTCAATGAAAAAAATCGATGCTATCCCTACAATTAGCTAACGTTAATGAGTGCGCTAATTAGCCGCCTGGGGGATGGCGAAATAAAAGGTGGTTCCTTTGCCTATTTCACTTTCGACCCAGATACGGCCGTTATGCAATTCTACAATCCCTTTTGTAATAGACAATCCCAGCCCGGTTCCTGTCGCCTTACGGATATTGGGATCAGCGGCCCGGAAGAATTTGGTAAACAGCATTTTCAGATCGTCTTCAGAAATACCATATCCCTCATCTTTAACCGAGCAAACAACCATGGGGACGGCCGGTTGTTCAGACGAAACAGCTACCATATCTGTCCGGACAGTCAGATACACATTCGCCTCCGGCGGCGAATATTTGCAGGCATTACTGAGTAAATTTGTCGTTACTTGAACCAATCGTTCTTTATCGCCATATACTAAAGGTAAATCTGTCGGTAAATCTAAACTTAAATTAATCCCTTTACCATCACAAGGGCCGCTTACAATTTGTAATGTATCGCTGATAATGTTGGCAAAAGAGGCGGGCGCCAATTCGACACGTAAATGTTTTGTTTCAATGCGTGAAATATCGGTGAGGTCTTGAATGAGCTGACCCATTCGTTTAATGTTGGCCGCGATCGTTTCCAAAAAGGTTTTCTGTTGATCGGTCAGATCGCCGGTCATGCCCGATAGCATGAGGTCGGTGTAACCGCCAACCGACGTCATCGGCGTCTTCAATTCGTGGGAGACCATAGACACAAATTCCGATTTGGCTTCGTTGGCTTCCTGAACTTGTTCGTATAGGATAGCGTTGGTAATGGCGACAGCGGCATGGTTGGTGACGCGAACGGCCGTTTCCAGAGTCACATTATCAAACATGCCCAACTCATCCCCTTCAATCGCAATCGCGCCAATAAGCTGCTGTTTGTGAATGATGGGAACCGTCATCTGTGAATGTGTAGCAAATGACATGCGTTTGTAATCCGGTTCCTCATGAACATTGCCCGTTACATGGGGTTCGCCTGTGCGCAGCACCTGGCCGACCAATCCTTTTTGCAACCAATCCACATGAACGGCCGTTGGGTCAAAATCGTCGCCATAGCCGCGTCCGGCGCGCAGGCGTGGTAGTCCTTCATTATTTGTCAACACAATGGCGCCAGCCGAGCCGCTGCAGATACGCAAAATCCAATCCAGCGTTAAATTCAGTACATGATCCAGATCCAATGTTGTGTTCAAATCCCGGTCAAGCTGCTGCAACATAAACAGCTCGTTTACTCGTTCTTGCAGCGCTTTGTCCGTTTGCTCCCACAACCGCGCATTTTCCAGGGCGACAACCGCTTGTCCGGCAAAAGCAGTCAACAACTGCTGATCTTCTTCGTCAAAGGGGACGCCATTTCGTTTATTGATAACCTGAACAACGCCTAATACGGCTTTTTGACGTAAGAGCGGCACAGTTAGAATGGATTGTGACTGGAAATCGGTGCTGGCATCAACGCGATCAAACCAGCGCTTATCATCCTGTACCTGGTTGACTAACACGGGCCGTCCAGTCTGTGCGGCCGTTCCCGCCAGGCCGGTGCCAATGGTTAATCGTTTCCCCAGTAAATCAGCGCTGGCCGGGCCGCGCACAACGCGGAATTCAAGCTCGCCCGTATCCTCGATGGTTAACATAAACGTGCCAGCTTCGGTATCCAGAAGCTCGATGGATTTGTCTAGAATGAGTTCCAGCAATGGGTCCAGTTCCAACGTGGCGGCAAGGGAGACCGTTACCTGGTTGATGATTTCAAGCTGTTGGGCGCGTTCTTCTAGCTGGCGGCGGGTTTGCAGCCGATCAAGGGCAACGGCCGTTCTGTCGGCAAAAACGCCAAACAACTGTTCCTCGCGCCGCAGCAGGGTCAGCCCCGGCTCGCCATAAACCGTCTGTAACGCTCCCAATGTGTCGGCTCCGGCATTCAACGGCGCGATGATCCGGGAACGGCCGTCTTCCTCCTCCGTCATCGTCATCTGCCCCGTCTCCACAACCTGTAAAATATGTGGGTCTTTAACTACCTGGCTGCGCCCTTCCCGCTCATGAATACGCTCACCGCCTTCCACATAGAAGGCTGTATAAAGACATCCTATGTCAGGATCGCGCCAGAAAATAACGAAGTTATTCAATCCCAGCAGACGTTCGTAGTTCACATAAGCCAGTTCGAGTAAATCATCAAAATCAATCGTAAAATTCAAGTGCTGTGAAAACTGGCTCAACAAATCCAATTCGGCAATGCGCGCCTCCAGCCGCCGGATCACATTCGCCCGCTCCAAACCCAACAGCGATTGGTCGGCCAGCGAACTCAAATAGGACATTTCTGATTGGGTAAAGCGTTTATTATCCGACTTGTGTGAAAGGGAGAGCCATCCCAGCAGTTCCTGTCCATTGTTCATGGGCACAAGCGCCGCTGATTCCAACGCAGCCACCGTATCATGATGCTGACGGAATGTGTCTGGCCAGGCACGCTCTTCAGACAGATCAATGACGCCAGTTTGGGCACGCATAAACCCGACTACTGGCGAACTTATATCCACCCGCAATCTATCACTCCCATTGTAGCCACTGTAGCAGCTCATTTTGTTGTCGGGCAGATAGAGTCGGGGGGTTGTGTTGGGTACGCCGGTTTCCGCGTAACGCAGCAGCATTTTGGCTACTTGATCCGCGTGAACGGCCGTTTTCAATTCCCGGTTATACGCACGCAACAACTCATCAAACGCAACTGGCTGGCGGAAAAAGGTTTGCTCCAAACCTTGCTGTAAGCGCGTTCGCAGCGGATCAAATACCAATGCCATCACAACAATGAATGCGGCCAGCAAAATCGGGTTATTAAAATCCAAATACGGCGCTAACACCGCCCGCAGACTGCTTACAATAACCGTTAACACCCCAACCAGTAAAACAGTTAAAATGTTAGAAGCAAGCCCTCGCCGCAAGACAATATCCACATCCAGCAAACGATAACGAACAATTGCATACCCAATCACCAGAGGATAAACGACCACTGGCGGTATATAAAATGCTTCTGTCAACCAGGCAAATCGAATGGGGACGGCCGCCAGGGCAAAAAAGGCAACCAACGGCAAAAAGGCGAAGATCGCGCCAACCAAAACCAGGCGCACTTGCTGCCGCGCCAGCGGCGAGGGGGACCGGAAGCCGCGGATCGCCAGAATAATAAACGAAGTAACCAATGCAATCCCATTCAGTGCGTAAGCCGCGCGCCAGGGAAGCGCATATGCCCAGGGATCAGAGGGAAGGTACAGCCACAATTGCCCCCAGATAGCAATGATTATGCCCGGAAGCATGACCAGCCATTTCAGCCAGGGGTGGCGATTGACAAATTCAATCTCGTAAGGAAAAACAAATACAAGTAGTAAATTAAAGCTGCCAAATAATGAAAGGGCTAACACCCAGAAGCGGACAAAATACTGGGTGGAATTCATATCAAATAGTGTCCCGACCGTTAAAGCGCCGTAGGCGGACAACAAGGCGAACATCTGCGCTGCTTCCGTATCGGGCCGCATCCGAAATGTCCAGGCGCCAATGAGTAGAACAAAAATACCCACCAGGTAAAATATCCAAAACTGATTCCAGATACCGCCAGACCCCAGGCGAGCCAGTGGAATCGTGATCGTGCGCTCTGCCAGCATAGCCCTGGCAGGGGGGACATATGAATTTGCGGGTTGGGTAAGGGTTAAGGTGACTTCATCGCCCACATCATGGCTAGAAAGAATGGCTCGAACGTCAGTCGCGCTGTTAACCGGCATCCCATCAATAGCCAGCAACCGTTCCGGGTATTTTACGGGGGGATCGATTTGCTTGGCCGGCCAGCCGCTTTCTGCAATATCGCTGCTGACTTGGTTGGGGTCCATTAGAAAACCGGCAAAGGGAAGCTGCGCCCACCGCACGGCAGTAACAGGCAAAATGAGGTAAATGATTCCGCTTACCAGCAGAACAGCGGAAACGATGCCGATGCGGATTTGACTGATACGTTTGTCCGTCACTTGGCTGACCTTGTAACCCTGCAACTGGGGAGGGATTTGTGGGGGGGGTTGTGAAACGTAATAGTGAGGATTTTTCTTATCCCGTTTCACGTCAATCTATTCCCAACAAAGTCCCTTTCTTTTTCGATACTTACTTGTAACCATTACGGCCGTACTACTACTCTAGCTAATAATAAGCGATTATCAATCCAGTGTCCATCCTCAGCCACTATATTTTGTGGTTCTTTAGTCATGGAGTCAAGCAAGGCGACGTGAATACGATAAGAACCGGGCGCAAGATCGGGTGGAACGGGGAGCAGATGAGTATCGGCGATAACCTGCCCCGGCATCCAGGTGGCGGTAGCGGATTGACCGGATTGGGGACGGTCGTTCACCTCCGCGCGCACGCCGCCATTTTCATCCAGCAGGCGAAGCTGAACCAGGTAATCATTTTCCAGGTCAGGCAGCGCTTCCCAATAAAACGTCACCGCCAAATCGTCGCCCGGCGGCAATTCGCGCCGGTCATAATCATACCCCACCAGCCGAATTTCGTTATTAAAATTTTGGTCGAGTGGATTAGGGTAGTCGCTGGCTGCCGGTTCAATGGTCAACGTCCCTAGAATCAGCGCATCGCCCAGACCAGAGCCATCGGCTCCGGTAATGCCCAGCCGATAGCCTTCCGGCGCGTACAGGCCGATACTTAAATCGGCCGTTGCCGGCGCGTAGGCAGTTTCAGGCAAGTATAAGCGAATGGATTCGGTAAAACGGTCGCCGGGCTGCCACTGGCTGCTGGGGAAGTTGCCCAGTCCAGGATGGGTGTCGCGCTGCGCGACCATCGTGTCTATCTCGTCTATAAGATGGATGAAGAGGAGGTAATTACCTGGTGGCTGCCCGGTTACTTCCCAATACAGGTCAATATCAATGGGTTCGCCGGGCCGGACGGTTGCAGCGCTGAGTTCATAGCCGCGCAAGGTGACAAAGGCATCGAATTGGGCGTTGAGAGGGTTGGGGACGGCCATATCCGCCGCAAAACTTGGCGGCCGGGCGTAAGCTGGCTGTAAATAGCCAAATAAGGCAATAATCGTCAACGACGCCATCCCTATATTAGCGATAAGGGCTAACAATAATGAATTGTGAATTGTGAATTGCGAATTGTGAATGAGGGTTGTCCACTGATGCAGGCCGTAGAACATGAGGACAGCCAGCGCGGGCAAGGCGGGGAAGAAGAAGCGGCCCATCGGTCCGGCGGGGCTGATGAGCAAATAGCCGAACAAGACGCCGAAAAATAGGCCGGTCGTCAGCAGCAGGAACAGGAGCGATAATCCGGCCTGGCGCAGTTCTTTTTTTTGACGGCGGAGGAGGGGGATGAGCAGGCCGGTGAGGGAAACGGCCGTTACCCACTTCAATGCCGTGTAAAATCCTTCCGGCAGCGGGATTTGCCCATAGCCAAAACGGCCCCATAAACTCGTCCAGGCATAAGGCAGCTCAAACACCGCCACCCCCCAACTCTCCCACGGGTTACGCGCGCCCCACAACTCGGTCAGCCGCTGGACGCCGGTCGGCTCGCCGTACAAGAGCTGGTTGCGGACAAACCACCAGCCGGCGATGAGCAGTGTCATCCCGGCAATGAGCAGGTTGGCATCCAACCACAGCCGCCACTGCCGTTTGCGCCAGGCGACATAAGTAACGGCCGTTTCCATCAACAGCGCAATCGCCGCCAGGTTAAATTTACTCATCAACGCCAACCCGAAAAGAGCGCCCAAAACAACACCCCAACGGCGACTCAATCCCTGTTCATCGCCCAGCAGGCGCACGCAGGCCAGGGTCACGGCCGATCCACTAAGCGCGGCAATCACGTCATTGTTGATGGACCCGGCCATGTACACGAACATCGGGTTGAAGGCGACAAAAGCGGTAGCCCCCAGGGCGAGAAACGGCCGTTTCGGCCAGATCGTCCGGCCAATTAACCAGGTCAGCCACACCACACCCGCGCCCAGCAGCACATTCACAGCGCGGGCCACATGAGCCGCCAACGCCCCGCCGTACCAGGGAAACGCCTCATCAGCGCCGTGCAAGTATTGATTTTTGTTATCCGTTCCCACATCCCAATAGCGGTAAGCCCAAAACGGGTTGTCCGGTGGTGCGTAGCAAACATCCTGACCGGTGTCGATGCCCGCCGTCGCCAGCGCTGCCAGGGCGTAAAAAAGAGGCGGATGATGGCCTTGCATCCGGCAGGGCAGGTTCCCCTGCACCGGCAGGGCGTGTTCCTGGGCCACGTAACGCACGAAGCGGTAGTGGCGCAGTTCGTCAGTCGCCTCATGCAGGGGGTTGATGATGCTGGAAGCCAACGCCAGAGCGATAAAGGCCAGCAAAACGGCGATCATCCCCTTCGTTTCAATCTTCAATCGCCAATCTCCAATCGCAAATGATCGCGCCCGTCCTCAGTTAAAATGCGTTCGTTGGTCATGGGGTCGTAGAGGCCGAAAACGGCCGTTTCCGCTCCGCTGTCTTGCGGTGGATTTAACCAATGCTGCTGCACAAATATATCACCCAGCTGCAAGGTTGTCGGATCAACCCATAAACCATCATCACCTGTTAAGAAATCGCCGTCAGCGTCCCAAAGCTGGCCGAATACTTTCAGGCGCGGCCCGGCGTACATGCCCGGCGGCGGTGGGTTGCTGATGAGGGGCTGGTCGGGCAGGTCTAATTCACGGCCGACCTGCCAGCCGAGTTCCAAAACGTGGCTGTCCGAATAGTAATTGGCGTAAACCCAACACAACCCATTCACAAAACAAACCGGCTCCGCCATCTCAATTTCCTTAACAATCCGGTTCAACGCATACCCCCCGCCCTGCACCGCCTCCCCCCGAATATTGACCATCGGCTCATACCAATCTGCATACGTCTCGGCGATGCCCGGATAGATGGTGAAGCTGCGCGGCGGCTGCAACAAAATCGCCCGCTCCGGGTTGAACCAGCGCGCCGTTACCGGGATGTCCTCTTGCAGGCCAATCTCAAACGCCAGCCTGTCCCACGGTCCGGCTAACAGACCGGCAACGCCGATATCTCCTGCCGGATTGCTGTTGAGAAAATCTGTCAGTTCCTGAATATCAGCCCGGTACAAAAAGCGCACCATCCCCCGCTGCGGCCAGTTCACAAAATAATCAGGCAAGTCGCGCCCGGCAATGCTGAATAGGAGGACGGCCGTCAAAATGAGGAAGATTGATGATTGAAGATTGATGATTGGTGGGCGTTCCCTTTCAATCTTCAATCTTAAATCTTTAATCTTCCAAACCGGCAGCGCAGCCAGCAAATAGACCGCCGGTTGGGCCAGAATGGTATGCCCCAAACTGCCCGGCGGCACGCTGATGAAGCCGGGGGAGATGCCGGCCAGCCACCAGAGCAGGAGGAAGGCAGCGGCAAGGGAGTCGCGGGAGGCGGGGCGCGAGGAGCGGGAAAGGATTGGCTTGAGGGTGCGCCAAAGGGCGATGGCAACGCCCGCCCAGAAGAATATAGCGCCGATGGGGCCGAAAACGGGACGGTGGGGGATGTTGTACAGCCATTCGTCATCTCCGTCGCTGTGGAACATGCTTAGGGTAATGCGGATATGGTTCCACAGCGGCTCAAAGTTACCTGCCTGCGCCTCGACCAGCGGCACGGCCAGCTCGGCCACGCGGGCGTCGGATTCGGGCTGTTGGCTTAAGGCGCTCAGGAGGGGGAAGATGAGAACGGCCGTTACCCCCAACAGCGCCGCCCAGCCTCGCCAATTCTGCTTAAATCGTTCCCGGTCAACCAGGAACACATAAGCTATAAATGCCAGCAAAATCAACGGCGCCCCGCGTCCGGCAAAATAGGTGTAAAAGCCGAGGGAGATGAAGAGGGCGGTAAAGAGGTAATTGGTAATTGGTAATTGGAGAGTAGAGACCAGGCGGCGCTGGCCACTTCCCAATCTCCGATCTCCAGTCTCCACCCCACGCCAGAAAAAGTAAAATGCGGCTACAGTCAGCAAGGGCATCAGGATGTGGCGTAGGCCCATGCGGGAATACATGAGCGACCAAAAGCTGAAGGTCAATCCAGCCGCGGCCGTAAATCCGGCCAATGGGCCGAACAATCGCTTTCCCAACAAATAGGTAAGGGGGACGGCCGTTGTCCCTAAAATAACCGACAACAACCGAATGCCGGCCACGCCGGGACCAAACACGCCTAAAAAGAGGGCGTTAAGCGCATGGTACAATGCTTCATGCCCGGACGCATCGGCATAATAAACAGCCAGGTCGCCATTCAGCACCTTTTGTGAGATAACGAGCGAGTTAATGAGTTCATCGTCGCGCCAGCCAGGGGGAACACGGCCAAGCTGCCAGAGGCGGAGAGCAAAGGCGAGCAAGGTCAAAGCCAAAAGCGTGATACGCAAGGCGCGTGGCGTGAAACGGGATGATTGTTTCATCGGGTTATAGAATTCCTCGATATCATTTGTGCCAACCGCGCAAATAATGATGGGTGGTGATTTTCACTTTAGTCACTTCCCCCTTTAGCCGCTTCCCACTTGCAGTTTACCGCGCTATGGTCACAGGTGTCAAAAGTAGATTGTCGCGGCCGGTTGGCGTGGTCTGGCGCTGGCCGTCGGGACAGGGGACGCCGCCGGGACAGGTGTAGACGCCGATGGACAGCGCATAATCGCCAACGGCCGTTTCTGCCGGAATGGTAAATTCGTGCAGTTGGATGAACCAGTCGCCGGGCTGCCAGGATTCACCAGGGACGTCCAGCCGGTCAGCCTGGGCAATGGGGACGCCATCTGCATCGAGGAGATGGGTAAAGAGGATGGCGCCGTCTAATGGCCGTTGCACCTGCCACAACGTCGCCAACTGTACCCGCTCACCTGGATGCACTGTCACCGTCGGCAGATTATACCCCAGGAATGTGATCGCATCGCCAAAGTTGACCGGGCCAGTTTCGGCATGAAATGTTTCCTGCCACTCTGCCCGCAAAGCCGCGCCATCCACCTGATAAATGTCCGTCGGCCGGTCAGAGTCGGTAGGGCGCATGGGCAGAGAGGCGATGAGGACGGCCGTCGCCCAATAATCGTCCAACACGGCAGGCAGGGGGGTAAAGCCGGGCAGAATGATCATGCTTTTGTCGCCGGCCGGCAGCAGCAAACTGCGCTGCGCGTCAAACCAGCGCAAGCTCGTCCTGCCGTTATGTAAAACTAGTTGGGCCACCGCCGGGCTATGAAACCGGCCAGGGGTGATAGTAGAAACGGCCGTTGCCCCCTCCCCATACTCATTCAAGTAATCCATCACCGTGACCATCGCTGTCTCATACTGCACCCGCACTTCCGGCGCGTTGGCCCAGATAACAAAATAATCACGGGCGGTGATAACGGCCGTTCCGCCAAACAACAGCAGCGGGATGATGACAGAGAAGTTACCTAATCTCCAATCTCCAATCTCCAATCTCCCAATCCCCGCCAACGCCAACGCCGGAAACAGATAAAGAACCGGCTGCATTCCCATCGCCTGCGTCATGCTCAACGCCGGTCCGGTCACTAATACTGGCGCGAATCCGGCCAAAAGCCAGGCCAACGACAGCAACACCGTTGGCGACGCTTTATCATCGCCGGGCCACAGCCGGGCCACAGCCACCAGCAAACCCAGGTAGAACAGACCGCCCATGATTGGCTGGAGAAACGGCCGTCCCGGAATGTTGTAACGCCAGGTTGAATCGCCTTCTATCGTGAACAGGCGCAGGCTGGACAGGGCGTTATCAAGCAGGGGGTTGAAGTTGCCTGCGGCCGCCGCCGTTAGCGGAGCGCTTAGTTCTCCAATGCGTTCTTCGACTCCCGGATTAGCGTTCAGGTAGGCGAAAAGGGGCAGCGCAACAACGGCGGACACCAACAGCATCAACAAAGTCCCGCGCCAGGCTTGCCGCAGAAACGGCCGCTGCCGCCACGCCGCAAACAGCAGCGTCATCGGAAAAATCACCCACAGCGCCCGCGCCGGGATGTAGGTGTAGAATGTCGCCCCCAGGAACAGGCCAGCCAAAAGAAAACTAAAAATTGATGAATTAAAGATTGAAGATTGATGATTAACCTTCAATCTTAAATCATCAATCTTTCCTTTTTCCACCCCCCGCCACCAGAAAAACAGCGCCAGCACAAACAACGCTGGCAGCGTAATCGAACGCAGCGCCTGGCGTCCGGCCATCACCGGCCAGAAACCGGCCGCCAGCCCGGCGGCCGTCAGCAGCGCTGTGGGTTCGTCGAAAGCGCGGCGCACCCAGGCGGCCATCCCGGCAATGAGGATGAGGCTGAAGAAAACGGCCGTTACCCGCGCCGCCAGAAAAGTCGGGCCAACAAACGCCATGAAGCCAGCCGTGGCATAATCATAAAGGGGTTCACGGCCGTATCCCACCGTGAAATAAACCCCCCGCGCCCCATTGACAATTTCCCAGGCCGTCAGACCATGATCAGCTTCATCGTGGGTCAATCCGGGCGGCACGTCGGTAAGGGCATACAGGCGCAGGAAAACGGCCGTTAATAAAATTAACAGCATCCAGCCAGTGAATCGGGGGAAAACGGCCGTTTTAGCATTCATCATTCATAACACCAGCAGCCGATCATACTCAAAGGAGAAAACTACGACAACCCCGCCGCCTGTACGCCCAATCACCGATTGCCCGACATTTCCCCAGCAAAGAAAAACGCCACGCTTGCAATCAAGCGTGGCGCCTTGCCAACAATTGAGGGTTGAGGCTTTTTCCAGATCAGACTAAAGCCTTCTTGGCAACATCCACGACGGCGGCAAACGCCGTCTCATCGCGCACTGCCAGATCAGCCAAAACTTTACGATCCAAGCTCACATTCGCCAACTTCAGCCCGTGAATAAACCGGCTGTAACTCAAGCCATTGGCGCGGGCGCCTGCATTTATACGCGCAATCCACAAGCGGCGGAAATCTCGGCGACGATTCCGCCGATCTCGGTACGCATACCAGTTCGACTTCATCATCGCTTCATTAGCCCGGCGGAACAGCTTGCTGCGTGTTCCCCATTGGCCTTCAGTCATCTTCAATATTTTTTTATGGCGACGGCGTGTTACCGTCCCAGCTTTTACTCGCATTTTCTACACCTCGCATTTATGGAGCCTGGACACTCAAGCCTGGCAACTTGCGGTTGCCGCGGCCGAGGCCAGGCAGCGGAAATAGTGTGCAGTTATCAGAACCTTTAACTGAACACCGTCTACTGATTACTGCTACGCAGGCGGATTGGCCTTATACTTCTTCAAGTAAGGAGCCATACGCCTGATACGGCGGCGGTCACCGGCCGATTCTACAACCAACATCTTAGACAATAGCGCCTTTGTGCGCTTTGACTTGCGACGCCGCAAATGGCTTTTACCGCCTTTGGTGCGTACAATTTTGCCGCTGCCGGTCACACGGAATCGTTTAGCGGCAGCTTTGTATGTCTTGAGCTTATACTTTTTCGTTTTTCTTTTTGGCATTTCTGTCCCTCATAATAAAACCCCTTTCGGGGTACTATATCTGTTGAATTGTTAAGCCTTTCATCTTGCAATTAAGCTGCGCTTTCCGGCGTTAACATCAAGGTCATAGACCAACCCTCAAATTTTGGCCTGCTCTCAATTGTGGAGACATCTTTAAGTAAATCAGCAATTTCCAACAAGGCTTCCCGCCCGATCTCTGGATAATCCCGTTCTCTGGCCTTAAACCGGACCATAAACTGGACTTTTTTACCCTCCAGAAGCCACTCGCGCGCTTTTTTTACGTGAATATCTCGGTGGTAATCTGCTGTACGCGGTGTCAACCGAATTTTCTTTATTTCAATTTGCTTCTGTTTCTTCTGCGCCTCGCGTAGCTGTTTGGTTTTTTCGTAAGAAAACTTACCATAATCCAAAATACGACAAACGGGCGGTTTGGCATTCGGGGCTACCTCTACCAAATCTAACTCAGCTGCCTGAGCCATCTCATACGCCTTGCGCGTTGGTACGACACCGTGATTTGTTCCATTATGATCAATTAGTCGAACTTCGGACACGCGAATATGTCTATTAGTCCGGTAATGGACGGAACTGATTCTTCTAGGGGCTTTGCTGCGTCTTCTACGTATTTGATTCTCTCCAATTAGTGACTAATGGCAATTACGTCACATAATTACCGTGCATGTATAAAATAGGCATGCAGTAGAAAAAATAGTCCGGCCAAATTAGCCAGACGCCAGCGAGATAATAGCACAAGCCTGTAGGTGCGTCAACCAGAGTGCAAAAGGTAAAAAGGGCAATAAAGGCAATGAGCCTCAACCTTTTGAACCAGGCGAAAAAAAATCCTTTACGATATGCTTATCTGTCAGGTAAAGGGCATACTGAATCTATATGAGGTGGCAATAAACGAAGGCGGATATACGGAAAGTGTGATCGTCAATAGCTAGTGTCGAAACTTCATTCGCGGCGGATGAACCGCGAATCAGGCGAGATGCTCGCGACGCACGCATCTCGAAAATGCCAAGACCATAATCATAATGTAGAATAGATACCAACATAGTCAAGAAGTCTTAACGTTCCTTCAAACTCATTTTTCCCGCCGGCGCTGGGAACTCGCACTTCCTTCATCGGGACATGGACATGAAACCTATATTGCTCATAGCGATGGCGATACCTACTTCATCAAGTTAGGGGCGCATATTCCTCATTATCAGGCGCTGGCATCACTAGGCCTGACGCCAGCAGTTATCATGACCGGTTATTTAGGGTTCGTTCAAAATTAACTTTGCAGTTTGCTGGTAATTGGTAATTGAGTAATTGGGTAATTACCAGTTACCAATTACCTGGTTACAATTTTTCAAACGCCAAAGTTATAAACGAACGTGCCCTTAGCTCGACTTTGTA